>NZ_JBANFK010000002.1:0-311546 GCF_037861105.1 Rhizorhabdus argentea | reverse complement strand
GTTCGTCAACGGCGCCGCGCTTGCCGTTGATGGCGGATATACCGCATGTTGAACGCACAGCGATCGGTGCAGCGGCCGCAAATCTGGGTCCGAATCTGAAAACCACGCGAAGATAGGCGCTGCGGCGATCGTAATTATTAGGATTAGAGGAGGACCCACCAATGGACATAGTCGCAACTACATCGGGCCTGTCGGCGGAAAAGATGATCGCCGCAGCCTGCGCCGATGCAGGTTTGAACGATTTCGGCGATATCGATCCTCGTGAAGGGCTCGCGCATTATCTTGCCGATGTCGACAAGTACGTCGTGCTGAACGAGGCCGGGCGGACCGGCCTGCCCGCCAATATCCATCGCTGGCTGGTCAACGGGCTGCGCTTTGTCGACGATCTGAAGAAGCACCCGGACATTCTGGACGAGCAAGTCGATGATCCGCTCATCATTCTGGGGCTGCCGCGTGTCGGCTCGACGAAGATGCAACGCCTGATAGCGGCTGACTCGGACACATTGAGTATCAAATTCTGGGAAACCCTCAATCCGTCGCGTATGCCGAACATGGTGGAGGGTGAAGAGGACCCCCGCATCGGGATAGCCAGGCAGGTTCTGAATGCCATGACCGAAAATGGCGTTGGCCTAATGCAGTCCCATTTGATGCAGCTCGAATTTGCCGAAGAAGATATATATTTACAGCTACCCACCTTCAGGACGGTAGGGCACTGCTTTGTCCTGCCCACGCCTGACTATTATGATTGGGTATCGGCCCAGTCGATGCATGGTACTTACCTGTATCACAAGCGCATGCTGCAATATCTGCAATGGCAGAAAGGCGGTCGCCAGGGCCCTAATGGCGCCAAGCCGTGGATATTGAAAACACCACCGCACCTGGGACATATGGATTCACTGGTGCATCTCTTTCCCAACGCCAAATATGTCTTTCTACATCGCGATATTCACGAAGTGATGGCATCGACGTGCCGCCTCATGGAAATGCTGTACCGCATGCAGACCGACGTGGTGGATATGAACGCTCTTGGTTCAGATATGCTTCGGATCTGGTCGGCCGAAATGAAAAGGCATCTGGAGCAACTCGACGCTCTTGGGTCCAGCATCGACCTCCTCGACGTGCAATATGAGCGTTTCAGGAAAGATGCGTTCGGCGTGGTGGCGGACATATACCAATTGATGGGCCGCGACCTGACGCCGCAGCGGGAACAGGCGATGCGCGAATGGGACGCAAACGACTCGCATGGCTCGTTTGGCAGCTACAAATATAGCTTGGAGCAATATGGCCTGACACCGGCTGCCGTCGATGCAGCATTCGCGGAATATAAGCGCCGCTACTTCCCACAGATGACCTGAGGAAATCAGCCGAACATGTAAGGCAAGCTGTCGGAGCGGCGCCCTACCCTGCCAACAAACAGGATATGCTACGGTGCCGGATAATATAGCGAGCGGCGGTGGCCACGCGCTTCAAATGGTTTCTTCGGCGGACGGAAACGCTGGCCTCGCATCCGTGGAAGAAGTGGCTTTCCTCCCGGATCAGGCGCTGGCCACCAGAGTGCAATATGATCTCGAGGAGACCGCCGGGGGGATCATCGGGATGCCCGAGATGCAGAAGACGATGGAGCAGGCGCGCCATTTGCGGCAGTCACCGCGGAACTGGCCAGCGCAAGGGCCAAGGCTTCGGATGACCAAGCCCTGATTGCCCATCTGAAGCTACAGATCGCGAAGTTTCAGCGCGAGCGGTTCACGCCGTACTCCGAACGGAGCCGGCGGATTCTGTGCCTGCTTAAGTTGCAGCTCGAAGAACTGGAAGCGGCCGCCAGCAAGTACGAACTCGCCGCTGAGATGGCGGCAACCCAATCGGGCTACTCGATGGTCAGCCCGACAGGGTGCTGCCTAACACCCTTACGAGTGACACCTTGTTGCTTACGCCGAGCTTGGCATAGGAATGGTATAAGTGGTTCTTCACTGTTCCGGGAGAAATCCGTAGCTCGAATGCTATTTGCTTATAAGTGAGCCCCGATGCTGCCCGTCGACAAATTTCCAGTTCCCTGATAGTAAGAGGTGTCGGGCTTTTACGTACGATACCGATAATATTTACGTCAGCAATGGGTTTGGAAGAGATCTTGATACAGTCATTTTCCCATACTGTATGTCTTTTGATGGCCTCGAGAATGTCGACCGGAAGATATTGCTGATCCCATCCCGGAAGTTCTTCCCCAAGCATCTTCTTAAAGCTGGATCCATCGCCTAGAAACTTTCCGGAACTGGAGCATAGCATCGCCGTTGCGTCACATGGTTCAAGATCATTTATGCGTTTGGCGGGATTTAACGCGTAATTGGCGACCCAAGCATCCATCAGATGCGGAATGATCCATTTCATGATCGCGCGCTCATCCTCATCAAACGGCCGCCTCATATCCTCCCTGGATAAAGAAAGACTGGTGTAGCTGAACGGCGAACTCCTAACCATGACGGACAGGACGTTCAAATAGCCGCTATCTTCGCAGTAGGTCAGGAATTTCGGCGCGAATTGCCGTTGGTCATCGGAGCTGGACCAGTTAAACAGCTGCGGCTCCCCCGCGTGCTTGCACGTGCGTACGCTGACGATGTCGCTCGATCGCACTTTCAGATATGCGTGAATCATGCTGCTGTTCTGGCCCCACAGCTGCATATCCTGCGGCACATGACCCGGTGCGGCTATCGACGACCAGCTTGCGGTGTCGAAGCGAATCCTGTCTTGGAGGATGTTGAGCGCAGCCTCGCGAAACTGGGCCGTCGTCTTCTCGCGTGCGGCGCGATTGATCTCAACAATTGCGCCGTGCGCATCCATCCAGAGGTCCGTTCCTCATGAGCCGCCCATGGTGGTCTGGCAGCTAGCTACTTGGATAATATAACCAACGCGTGCCATTCATGTCCATAGCCCCAACCACAGCCGAAGCTGGCAGCAGTGGCCGCTGGAGTTCACCTGAGTTCACATGTGCCATTCGGCATATTTCGCGGCAAAATTGCATATGCTAGCGATAGCCGGACCAGCAGATAACGAGCTCTTATGATGATGAGTCCTCCCAAGAGATGACGCGCTCCCGGGACAAGGTAGCTCCGCCGTAGGATGCGGCTACCTGACCATCGTTTGCGATATTTTGCGGGGGCTAGGACGAAGGAAGTTTCGCGCGGATTTTGCGCCGTTCACGCATGCTGATATGCGTGCCGGGGCAGGCAATCTGGCGATCCAGAACAGGATAATAGGCAGAGGCCCAAGCAGGCACGGCAGGTTGAGAATAGGAGGAGAGAATGCCGATAAAGAGGGCTTACGTCGATACCAGCGACGGTCAGATACATTATAGATATTGCGAGGGTGGGGAGGGAATTCCGATCCTTTTTTTCCACATGACGGCCAGCTCGTCGGCATGTTTCGAAAGTCTCATGGCGCATCTCGATGGCTTTTGTCCGATGTACGCCTTCGACCTTCCACACTATGGGCAGAGCTTCACGCCGACAGCCGAGCCGTCCTATGAATATGTTGCGCAAATTTTGATGGAGGCGATCGACGCTCTGGGGATCGGCAGATTTCACTGTTTCGGCCATCATGGCGGTACGAATGTGTCGGCGCAGCTGGCGGCCGATCATCCCGACCGGGTCGCGAGCATCATGCTATCGGGCGTCACTTACCCGACCATGGAGGAAAGCGCGCGCAACAGTGCCTTTATCTACGACAATCCGCCGGACATTCGCGGATCGCAGGCGATAACGGCCTGGACGCGCGTCGTGAAGGACTGCGACACATCTCCTCCGGTGGAGCCGGGCGAACCGTTCGTCCCGGTGCCCGCGGAGATTTACCATCGCGAGTTGATCGACACGCTGAGGGCAGGCACTGACTGGCACTGGGGCTATCGAGCGGTCTTCAAGCACAACATGCCAGAGGTGCTGGGAAAAACATCCTGCCCGATTCTGCTGATAGTCGGCCGACGCGATCTGGTCTTCTTCTGGCATGAGCGGGCGAAAAAAGCGCTGCCCTACGCCAAGGCCGTCGAACGGGACGGTCATGGAAGCTATTATTGCACATACGCCGGCGATGACTGCGCGCCCTTCGTAAGGGACTTCGTCAACGGCCTGGACAATGTAGGCGCCCGCTAATTTTCAACGACGGGCAGGCGTGCGGGGGCCCGAAGGTTCAGCGCTTCTAGGCGCCTCAATCCGCGCAGGCGGGAACAGGCGAACGAAATCAAAAGGCTTCCCAATGGCATTCACCCATGTCGACACTCCGATCAGCATCGGAAATGTTCATCTCAAGAACCGGATATTCCGTCCGGCGCACGCCGTAGGCGTCGGCGGGGGGAACATGAATGAAGCGCTGATCGCCTATCACGAGGAGCGCGCGAAGGGTGGCGCAGCGCTGTCGATCCTGGAGGCCGGATCGGTCCACGCGTCCACGGCGGCCACCCTCAACATCTTCGAGCCTTCGATAGAAGAGGGCATGCGCACCCTGACCGCCAGGTGCGAACCCCATGGCATGAAGCTCTTTCAGCAGTTGTGGCATGCGGGCCATCATGTCGTGCCGGCCGATGGGACGCCGCCCTGGTCCGCATCGGACGTTCCCAGCATCGTCAATGGGCTCATGCCAGTGCCGATGACCAAGATGATGATAGACACGATCATCGAAGCCTATGCGGACTGCGCGGTACGGATGAAGCGATATGGACTCGATGGCGTGGAAGTGCACTGCGCACATAGCTATCTTCCCGGACAGTTTCTTGCGCCGACGACGAATAGGCGCGAAGACGAATATGGTGGCACTTTAGAAAATCGGGCGCGCTTCATCATGGAGGTGCTGACGGCCGTGCGCGCGGCGGTGGGCAGCGGCTTTGTCGTCGGCGTGCGACTGGCGCCCGATCTGGTCGTGGGTGGCGCGTGCGTGAGAGATAATCTCACGGTAGCGCAAATGCTGGAGGAGGCGGGCCTGATCGACTATCTCAACCTGTCGACCGGCAGCTACAACAGCGCCGCCAAGATGATAGGCGGGATGTACGAGCCAACCGGCTATCAGATGCCCATGACCGCGCCGATCAGGAGCGCCATCACGCTGCCGATGCTGGTGACTGGCCGCTATCGGACACTGGAAGAGGCCGACCAAGTCATCCGCGACGGCGACGCCGACATGGTGGGAATGGTGCGCGCCATGATCGCAGACCCTTATCTGGTCACAAAAAGCTTGGCGGGCAAGGCAGAGCAGGTCCGGCCCTGCATCGGTTGCAACCAGGCCTGCGTCGCGCGGGCAGCCATGGGCATGGGAATCGGATGCACTGTCAATGCAGGAGCGGGTTATGAGGCAGAGCGGGGCGACCACCGGCTGACCCCGGCCTCGGTTCGCAAGCGGGTCCTGGTCGTCGGAGGCGGCCCGGCGGGGATGGAAGCGGCTCGAGTCGCGGCACTGCGCGGGCATGCCGTGACGCTGGTGGAGGCGAGTGCAAACCTCGGCGGGGCGGTTCGCGCGGCTGCCAAGGCCCCTACGCGGCACAATCTCATCGACATCGTCACCTGGCTGGAGGCGGAGATATACCGACTGGGGGTGGATGTACGCCTGTCCACCTATCTTGACAGCAGCGAAGTTGACGGGTTCGCCGCAGACGAGATCATCGTTGCGACGGGATCATGGCCCAGGATGGACGGAGTCCTGATATCCCATGTCGGGCAACCCATCAGGGGCGTCGACCAACGGCATGTCCTCTCGTCAACCGACCTGTTCCTCGCACCACCGGCAGAGCTGGGCGACGCCGCTGTCGTCATTGATGATGTCGGACATTATGAAGGCTTGGCTGCGAGCGAACAGCTGATCTCCAAGGGACTCTCCGTCACCTATGTGACGCGCCTTCCCATGATGGCGGCCATGATTCAGCTGACCGGGATGAACGAACCGTTCCTGCAAAGAATGGCGGGCAAGCCCTTCCGATCGCTGGTTCGCACCCGCGCGATCGAGATTGAGGCAAAGGCCGTCGTGGTGGGGCCCGCCCACCTGACTTCGGACGAGATCGATATCGAGCGGCTTGCTGCTGATACCGTTGTCCTGGTTACTAACAATCGCTCCAACCGCGACATCTATGATGAACTGGTCTCGAGCGGTCGGAAGCTGCAGATTATCGGCGACGCGCAGACGCCGCGCTCACTCGAGTTCGCCATCCAAGAAGGCCATATAGCGGGAGCAGCGCCTTGAACATTCGCGAGAGCCAAAACCGGCATCGAAAGTTCAGTTCGGATAGAGCAAGGCGGAGACCAACCTTAAGACCCGCCAGCGAGCTTCATCGGAGGATGCGGGATTATCTGAAGCGGCGCTGCCGGGATGTAGCGCTTCCCACGCACGTCTGGTTCGGTGTTTCGGTTGAACCGCTGATGGAACCACGCTGTTCAGCCACAGCTTTTCCCACTTGTAACGCTCGTTATACAGCGTATGATGCTCTCTCGTGAAGCTCTGCCGCGATCGTAAAAAGCCGCAGGAGCAGGGTGAGAGGCTGCGATGCCGAGACTAAACGGAGCGAGATGACTCCAAAGGCGCTAAAATACCAGAAAGGCCAAACTATGCTTCAGCTTCCTAATGGTCCTACGTCCGCTATGCTTGACCTTACGGGAAAAACCGCGATGGTAACCGCCGCCGGGCAGGGCCTGGGGCGCGCGGTAGCCCTGCGCCTGGCGGATGCGGGTGCGAACATTGTGGTCTCGACCCGTCGGCCGGAGCCGGGCGAGGCGGTGGCAGAAGAAATCCGCGCCGCCGGTGGGAGGGCCATCTCGGTCATCAACGACGTAACGAACCTCTCGCAGACCGAACCGGCGCTCGACAAGGCGACCGAGGCGTTCGGCGGAGTGGACATCCTGGCCAACGTGGCGGGCGGCATGCACCCCTTCACGCCGTTCCTGGAGCTCGACGAGGCGACATGGCAGGCGGCGATGGAGCGCAACGTCAAAGGCACCTACTTCATGACTCAGGCCGTAGCGAAGCGGCTGGTGGCAGCGGGTAAGCCGGGCAGCGTTGTCGTCATCGGCTCGACCGCAGCCTTCCGCGCGGACGATCTGATGTCAGTCTATAATTCAGCGAAGGCGGCCTTGGTGCAATTCACCCGTTCCGTTGCGGTGGAGCTCGCTCCGCACAAAATCCTTGTCAACGCGGTGCTTCCAGGTCCGCTGCGGACCACCAACACCGAATGGATCTACGACGATCCCAAAAATGCCGCGCACGTCAAGGAGAAGGTGCCGCTGGGCCATCCCGCGGACCCTGACGACGTTGCCAGCGCGGTGCTCTATTTCGCCGGCAGGGGCGCGGGCCATAATACGGGCTCCATGCTGGTGGTCGATGGCGGTTTCCTGTGCACCTGACAGGCCAGCGTGACCTGATCCGGCAACTTACCTGTCGGAAGAAGGCTTCACGGCCCGCGAGACCTGTTGCAGCTAAGGGCTTTGCCAGATGCTATCGGGCGCAGTCTCTCGCCAATTGCGCCGCAAAAAGAAGATCTGAATCGTAAAGAGAGAGAAGAAGCCATGAGCAGATTTTTCGGCTCCGCAATGCAAACTGCCTTCGTTGTTCGCAATATCGACGAACAGATCCATCGCTGCGTTGAGGTCGGCATCGGTCCCTTCTTTGTCGATCCAAATCTGACCCTGCGCATGCGCTATCGCGGTGAGCGTCGCGAAGTTTCGGTTTCGATAGCGATCGCCTATTCGGGCTCGATGATGTACGAATATATCGAGCCCCTTGACGACACGCCGTCTCCCTACAGTGATTTCCTGGTGGAAAATCCTGCAGGCGGCATGCATCACCTCGCCTATTTCTGCGATGATTACGATGAGGTCCTCGCCCAGGCCAAGTCATGCGGCGGGGATTTTGATATCGTCATGGAACTTTACACTGCTGACGGCAGCCTGATGGAAATCTACCTCGAACCGAAAAATCGCCCCGATGCGATCTTGTCGCAGTTGATCGTGGAGAGCCTGTTCGGCGATTTCTTCAAGAAAGCGGAAGCCGCTGCGGCCGAATGGGACGGCACGAATCCAGTGCGTCCGCTCTTCGACCTGCTGCCGCCTAGTTTTGCAGCCGCCGGTGACCTGACGACGCGTTGAGAACTCCGAGCCCCGCCGTTGGCGGCAGCAGCAAAGGATTTTCAGAAGGAACCGTCCCGCATCGGTAGCGGCAGCTCGTAGACCCCGAGTCGTTGGCGTTGCTCGAGCAGGTTCAACCCTTCGATCCGCGGCGGAGATTCTGCCCGAGATCCACCGGCAGATGCTGGGGTCCGGACCGATAATGGAATTCGCAAAGTGAAAGGATCGTGATTCATTGCCTCTGCGGGGAGGCGGTGAGATGTCTGGTTTCTTTGGTTTTCTGATGCGCAATGGGACCGGATCGAGCCGCTGCTGCCGACCGGCGTGCGCGGGATAGGCAAACCGTCACGCCGCACACGGAAGCCAGCTGAAAGCTCCCTAGCTGTGGGCAAGGTCAACTAAATGCACGTACAACGCGTTCCAGTCGGTTCAGTGCCCGCCACTGGTTCTCGCGGGTGTCTTGAAGAAATGTAAAAAGGAATCTGCGGAAGCCCATGCCATAGAGCTGATCGACACGTTTTTCTAAATCAGAATCAGCAGTCACATAGTTCGCGAGAGGATCTATAACAACGGTATGATCGAGTTCTTCGAAAGACTTTCCGCTCGCTGTGCAGGCATCGCGAAGGTCATCCATAAGCTTTTGCATGACCTCTCCTTGATCAACCGGAATCCAGCCATCACAATACTCGATTATGCGGGGAACGGCATGCGGATTCCACGCACCCATTAGAATCGGGGGTCCATTCTTCTGGAGAGGCTTAGGGCCACACCACATCGGCTCGAACTTGACCATCTCGCCTTCGAACTCTGACACGTCGTTGTTCCAGATCTCGCGGATGGCCAACACACATTCCCGCACCCACTTCCAGCGCTGCGAGAACTCCATGCCATAGTCCGCCATCTCCTCGGCGCTCCAGCCTGCGCCGACGCCAAGGATCACACGGCCGCCAGACATCCGGTCGAGCGTCGCCACCGCCTTGGCCAACCGGATGGGATGGTGCTCGGTCAAGATCAGAATGGAAGTGCCAAGCTTGAGGGTAGTCGTTGCCGCCGCGACGCCCATCAGAGAAACGAACGGGTCGTAGATTTCCCGATAAGCGGCTGGCGTCTCGCGATAATTGGGCCGTAGAGATTTCTGGCCAGTGGGTACGTGGGAGTGTTCGCCAAACCATAGCGACTCGAATCCGTTCGCCTCAAGCCATGAACCGAGTTCGGCGGGTGCAATCGTATAATTTGTAGCTGCCGTACCTAGGCCGAATACTGGACCGTCATGTCGCATGGATGTTTCCTCCTTGTTCAGTGGCAGCATACAATGAGGGAGAGAGACTCCTCAGCGATATATTGGCATAATGCCGACCCAGTGAAAATCAGATCCCGGAGCTGAGCCCGAGCGAACGAAAGGTTTCGGCGCGGGCGGCCCGCGCTGGGCCGCACCACCACAGTGCGGGATCAAACATCACATCTCGCGAATATCGCGATTCGCTCTGCGCGACCGATCTGGTCGCGTTCCTCACCGACCTTTCAGCGGCTTCGCCCGCGGCGTCTTCGAGCTTGCTAGCATCATCATCGCAAAGCGTTCAAGCGTGCCGCTGGCGCGCCTATTCTTTCGGCGCCTCCCATCTGTGGACGGGTCTTCGGGCATCTGAGACGGCGCCGAAAAACTCGGAAAAATGACCAGTGGTCGAGCGGTCTCTGTCACATATCTCACAGGTGAGGCTAAAAAATCCCCGGAAGCGCGGGATTTTTTATGAGAGCTACGGGTGGGTCTCTCAAACCCAGTTCACAAGGGACTGGGTGGTGCGCCACCCAGTCGCCTCCGAACGGGTCTCCCCCATAAAATCCCATCCATTGCTGTAGGATGGGAAAATTCTCTCGGCAAAACTCGCCGCCAGGGGCACACGCGCGCGAAATTACACGCGTTTTCACGCGCATGAGGCTTCGGAGCGAACTCGCCTTATGGGATTTCGCCCGACAGACGGATGGGAAATCTGCAACGGGTGGATGGGAATTGGCGGGGCGGGACAGGAAAATCGGGGGCACTGAGATGGGCTCGGATGCCCGCTCCTCTCCAGCCCACGACTCGCCTTCGAGGCGGCGTCACGACCATGGAAACGCAACCAATCTATTTTTCTACAAGGCAGCTTTTTGGCCTCGCCGGAGGCTTGACCGGCTTCCCATGGCAAGGTCGTGACACGACTCGTTGAGGTCCGAAAGGATTTCTCATGGGTCTTAAACTGGTCAACATGAACATCGCGGCCCTGAAGCCGTGGCCGAACAACGCCCGCACGCATTCGAAGAAGCAGCTCAGGAAGCTGGCGAAGTCTATCCAGGAGTTCGGCTTCGTAAACCCGATTCTCATGTCGGTGGATGGCTTCATCATCGGTGGACACGGCCGGGTTGAGGCGGCGAAGATGGCGGGACTGGAGGAGGTCCCGGTGATCGTGCTCCCTGCCCTCTCCCAGGATCAGCTTCGCGCACTCGTGATCGCCGACAACAGGCTGGCCCTCGATGCGGGCTGGGACGAGGAGCTCCTGGCGATCGAGCTCGAATCCCTGGCTGAGGCTAATTACGACCTCAACCTCACCGGGTTCGAGCTGGCCGAGGTCGATTTCATTATCGACGGCGCGGCGGAGGCGGATCCGAACGGGAGCAACCTCCCTGAGGACAAGGTGACGCTCTCGACCGGCACCGCCGTAACGCGGCGCGGGGATCTCTGGCTGATGGGTCGGCACAAGGTGCTTTGCGGTGATGCCCAAAAGCCGCAAGATTTCGCGACGCTCATGGGTGACGAGCGCGCGGACATGGCTTTCCTCGATTCCCCCTATAACGTCCCGATCGACCGCAATGTCTGCGGGAAGGGGTCGGTCAAGCACCGGGAGTTCGCTTTCGCCAGCGGCGAGATGAGCGAGGCCGAGTTCACCGCGTTCCTGACCGTCACTCACAGCAACGTGGCCGCGGTGATGCGCGACGGCGCCATCATCTTCTCCTGCATCGACTGGGGCCACATGGGAGAGATGCTCCAGGCATGCAAAAAGGCGTTCACCGAGCTGAAGAACCTGGTGGTCTGGGCTAAGACCAACGCCGGCCTGGGCAGCTGCTACCGTAGCCAGCATGAGCTGATCTTCGTCTCAAAGCACGGAACGGCGGAGCACACGAACAACTTCGGGCTTGGCGGTACGGGCCGCTACAGGACCAACGTCTGGACCTACCCGGGCATTTCGTCGATGACCGCTGATCGCGCCGAGCAGCTCGCCGCGCACCCGACGGCGAAGCCCGTGGTCATGGTGGCCGACGCGATGAAGGACTGCTCGAAACGTGGTGAGACCATCCTTGACTGCTTCGGCGGCGCGGGGGTGACGGCAATCGCGGCGCACAAGACCGGGCGCATCGCGCGGCTGATCGAAATCGACGAGCTCTACTGCGACACCATAGTCCGCCGCTGGGAGAAGCTGACGGGCAAGAAGGCGGTTCTCGCCGCGAGCGGCCTGCCCTTCGAAGACGTCGCCGAGGAGCGCTCGGCCACCACCTCGGCGGAGGCGAACAATGGCTGACGACGCGGAGCCGGAAAAGGTGGGCTACTGCATGCCTCCCAAGAGCGGACAGATCAAGGTCGGGGAGATTCGTAATCCATGGGGTCCCCGCGGCAAGAATGGGATGAAGGGCAAGGTGGGGGCCGACTCCCTTCCCAAGACCCCCAAGGATCTGATCTATGGCGCGCTACTTGAGGAACTGCTCGAGCCCGTGAGGATCAAAAAGCCGAATGGCGGGACCAAGGAAGGGCCGCCGCGCATTCAAGCGCTGATGCGCAAAAGGTTGAATAATGCGCTGTCGCAGGAGACGAGTGCTGCTGAGCTTCGCCTGCTCTTCGAATGCATGGACAAGGCGCTCGACCATAAAGACAAGCGCAACCAGGAATTTGTCGCCGTCTTGAAAGACCTCAAGCTCGAAGGGGAAGAGCATCTTCGCCGTGCGAAAACTAACCGCACGCCGATCGACATCTGGCCGGATCCTCGCAACATTGTTCTCGACCCCTTCGACGAGCCCCGGATCGATGGCCCGTTGAATAACGAGCAGAACCTTACCGAATATGGCGTCCTGCGGGAGCGCGATGCTGCCGAAAAGGTGCTGGAAGCCGCCTTCCGCGCCTGCCGCGATGCGACGTCCGAAGAGGAGCGACAGTTTCATCGTAAAGGGCTGGAGCACGCCCGGGCCCGGTGGATCTACTGTAACGAGAGGGTAGGCCGGCGCGTCCGTCGCCCGCTTTACGTCCTTGACGCCTTCGAGCTCAATCATGTCACGCTCCGCGACGGGTCCGTGCCGGCACGTCGTGCCCTCCGTTCCGGGAAAATGGACCGGAGCGCGTTCGTCGTCCCGCTGCCGGTCGAGGACCCCGATGAAGCGGAAAAGAAGCGCCTCGAAAAGATGCACTATGATCAGCGCCGGGCTACCGAGTTCGACATCTGGGTCTGTGTCGAGCGTTGCCGTGAAGCGAGGTTCGAGGAGGAAAAGGCGCACTTCCGCGAGGAGCTTGAACAGCTCAAGGCGCGGTGGCGCGACCATAATGCGGGTGTGCACGAGCACGACGTCGCGCCTTCCTGGCTGGTCCACAGCTGGGATCCCGACAAGCCGGTTGTCGAGCCCGAGCCGCCTGAAGAGGTGCCCCCGCTGGCGGATAGCAATAAGCCTGATGAACAGGACGATTTCTAGGGTTGGTACCTGCCGCCCATGTACTTCCGTTGAGCAGGATACGCCGTCGGTGGATAGCGATAACCCCGTCCACGAAGACGACGATTTTTTGGGCTGTGTCGCAAGGTCCGAGATCCGCGCGAGCGACTAACTCACCGCTCCCTCTGCGATAAAGCCCCGGCATCGAATTGCTCGCCGGCGAATTTCTGGGTGCGCGGGCTGCGAGCGATCTTCTCCCTCTACTTTCGCGAGATGCCGTCCGACCCAGGAAGCGCTCCGGCGAGCTGGTCGGTGATCGCGGCGATAGTATCCGCATCCTCACTCAGATTGGCCACCCACAGCACCGCCTGCTCGGACGAAGCCGTCATGCCGATGCTCGAGAGCGAAGATGGCCCGCCTGGATGTGGACAGGATGATTTCCCGCGCCGCGTGTACCGCCCGGCCGGGCTCACCCGGCTCGATCGGCGAAGTGTCAAAACCCGCCCCGCCCCCTGGCTACGCGCGCAATCGCTTTCTGACCTCTTCGATCACGTCCGATATGGATCGAAAAATCCAGTCGGGCGCCGGTGCCCAGTCATGCCACTTCTCCTGCCGCTGCCGCGCGAAAGCGACCAGCCGTAGTTGGGTCATGGTGCAGTTGCCCAGGCCTTTGCGCTCGGCGGCGTCCGCAGCCTTGAGCAAATCCATGCCAATGCGGACAGCACAGGTGTAACCATCGAACGAACCGCAGAAATTTAGCTGATCCTCATACGCGGCGTCGATGGCGGGGAGATCCTCATGCCGAAGATCGTCGTTCAGGATGATGGGGACTCCTGTCGAACTCCGATCGATCGCCGGCTGCTCGGGCGGCGGCGGCGGATTGATAGTGCAATCGGGCAGTCCGTCCTCCAGCCCGTTGTAGAAGATCGGCAGTCCGCCATTTTCAGCGGCGCCCAGCACGTTTGAGAACCAGCCCGCATATAGCCAGTCAGGCCCCTCCGCAGCCCGAGCCAGTTCGGCGAATCGACTGATGAATTTCATCGCGAGCTCACGCGCACCGTCCCCAGCGGCGTCATCCCAGTTGAAAAAGCGGTTGCCGTCACTGGAGGTATAGAGCGCTTCATGCTCCACTCGTAGCGGGGTCCAGCCGTCCGCCAACACGTCACCTGCTGGCAGCAACAGGCATCGCCACTGCGCCTTGTCGTAGGACATCCCCGAACAAATCCTGAGGCGCTGATACCCGGCCTTATGGAGCTCGTACACCATCGCAAGGATCCTCATCGCCCTTCTGATTCCGCTATCGGGGCTGGACGCCACGGAGATCGGTAGCAGCACCGTGGATTGCGGCCCGGCGATGCAGCGGCGATGGCTTCGGCTGGTGTGAGCGATCGTGGTCATTGATATTTGTCGGCGAGCTGCTGGGAGTAGTTGACCTGCTCGGACAGGCATTGCTGCTCGGACCTGAAATACGTCCAGACCCGGTCGTAGCCATCGCCGCGGTCGATGCTCACCTCGACCTTGACCAACTCTCCGCCCGGACCGCGGAAGTCCTTGGTCACAGGACGATCCGTGAAGCCGACAAACTCTTCGAGCTTCTCCGCCGGACCACCGCTGACATAACAGGAGGTGAACTCACTATTGGCGACCCACCATTGGGCCTTTGGCTTTCGCATCGCGACCCCTCGAACGTAGGGCGAATCCGCCGCCGTGATGTTTCCTTTGAAAAAGCGGCTTTCGAGGTATTCAAGGCGCGCCCGAGCACGTTCAACCGCTCCGGGTTGCAGCGGAAATTGTGGATCAACATAAGATTCTTCGGAGCGAGTGGATATAACGCGCTGCGCCTCGGCCTCCGCTGCAGCAATGTATGCCAGCGCGGCGATGACTGGCTCGCGGTCACCAACGAACTGATAATTTCCGTCACGCTCTCCCCAGATCAGTACTCCGCCCATTTCATGCGCTGTTCGGTCGTAAGCGAGCCAAAGATTTGCTTTGGGAAAGCGGCGTTTCTCGACGCCCTCTTTCCAGACCGCGGTCGAGTAACCGGCACCCCGAAAAATCTGGATGGTATGACCATCTTGCCTCGCCAGGGCCGATATCTGGGCCCCATAAAAGTCGAGAACCTGAGGGTCGTCCTTCAGGCGCTTGGTCAATGGAGCGAATTCGGGGGGCAACTGAGAGACCAGAGCGTCAACTCGCTTTCTAAAGTCCAGGTCGTTTGCATAGAGCCCCGCGAGATACTCCGTCTCACCATCCACGCTGTGGCAACGCAAGATACAGTCCTTCGCGCCTCTGAACACCGCCTCGTCTATCTTGCCGGTGCCACAACCTGTCAGCGCGGCAGCACAGGCGCCTAGGATTAAGTATTTCCTCCCTCGTTCCGCCAGACTCGGGCTACTCCCGACAAGACCGCGAGCGGTGACTCCCCGCCCTTCCCCATATCCAATCAGCCATTCCCTCAGCACCGAAATCTCCCGCAGGGGTGACGCATGATCACGTCGCCTATGAGTGACATCACCAGTGCTCGACAGTGAGCCGCAGTCAACTCCAATGTTACTGATCGTCTGTAGAATGATCGTCGACACGAGTGTCTTTAACTCGGCGTGGATATACGCACGCGCCTTGGGAAGAATGTTCGCCGCCTTCGCGAGGAGAAAGGCTGGAGCCAGGAGGCTTACGCCGATGAGGCTGGAATCCACCGGACCTATGTCAGCGATATCGAGCGCGGGGCGAGGAATCCTACGATCGTGGTGGTCGAGAAGCTTGCGAAGCCGCTCGGCGTGTCCGCCGGAGCATTGCTTGATTGACGCCGAGGTAAGCGAATCAAAGCCGCTTCGGAATAGACGCCCGGACCTCCGCCCCGCCACGCACCGTCGTCCGTGATCTCAATAGTATCGCGGAATGGGACCCCTTTGTAGGGTCTGATCCGGCAAGTCGATTTCGATCTCGTCAAGATAGCACCATCCCCAGCCTTCCGGCGGATCATAGCCTTCGATCACGGGGTGCCCGGTTTCGTGGAAGTGCGCTGTCGCATGACGGTGGGGTGATTGGTCGCAGCATCCGACATGACCGCAGACCCTGCAGAGCCGGAGGTGAAGCCACGGGCTCCCGATCCGGAGACATTTCTCGCATCCGCGTGCGCTCGGCATCACCTCGCCGATGGCGCTGCTATGGGGACAGTCCGTCATGCTTCTCCTCCGCCGCTGGGTTGGCGATCGTTAAATGGGCCTAGGAAACGACTGCAGTGCCCTCGCCTACGAGCAGCACCAACCCGCTGGTTGATCCGGCGCAAACGTCTCCGATTGCAAGCACGCCCGGGAGCCTGCCTTCCAGCGGAGGGGCCCCATTCCGATGACAACGAACTCCTTGTTGTCGATCGCCGCCCGTACAGCCACTCCGCATTCGGGCTGGCACCACGGCATCCCGTTGCTTGGTCAAGGCCAGGACCGAACGGAGAGCCGCCAAGGTTATGGAGCGGTCTCAAGGTGCCCATCTAAAGCTGCCTCGACGATCGCGACATCTTCGTCCGCCGTTCCGCCGCTGACGCCAATGCCAGCGAACACCCGCCCATCATGTATCAAGGGGATTCCGCCGCCCATCGGGCAAAATCGGCCGCCCGCAACGGTCGGCAACGCGTAGAGAGCCTGCCCGGGTTGCACGAGCGCAAGTAGATCAGCAGTGCGCACCCCTACCAGAGCGGCCGTGTAAGCCTTTCGCTCAGAAATCTCGAGCGAGAAGAGCGGAGCGCCGTTCATGCGATGCTGAAGCACTAGGTTGCCGTGGATATCGACGATGCAGACCGCCACTGGCAACTGTGCTTTCATCGCCTCGGCCGCCACGCGTTCTGCCAATTGCTTGGCTGTCCTAAGCATATCCATGGATTTTTGATCCCTATGATGGCCTTTGAGGCGCGTTGGGCGCCTCCTAGCGGCGAAGTTCGCCGATATGGAATCCAAGCCGGTCCTCCACGTCGCCAGGGCCTTGAAAGCCCTGCTTCGTCAGGGTCTCTATACTATTCTGGGCTGCTGATCGGCCGAGCGACGCGATGCAAGCGTCCCAGCCCGCACCGAGTTCGACGTCTGGTGGAAGGCTGACGTTGACCAATCGCTTGGTCTGCGCAATTGCCCATTTGTCGAAACGGGAGATGCGGGTCGCGAGCGCATCGACATGGGCGTCGAGCTCTGTGTCGGGAAGAGCGCGGTTCACATAGCCATAGGCCTCGGCCTGATCGCCGCTCAGGTCCTCCGAACTCAGCAGAACCTCCAGCGCGCGATTGCGACCGATTAGGTGCGGTAGGCGCGCCATCGGACCGCCGCCGGCGACCATGCCGACGCCGACCTCCCATTGGGATATGATCGTCTTCTCTTTGCTGGCGAACGCCATATCGCAAGCCAGCGCGATCTCGCTGCCATTGCCCGTCGCCCGGCCCCGGATCAACGCGATCGACGCCACTGGCGCGCGGGTCAAGCGGACGAGAAAATCCGGCCATGGCGGCAGTCCGCTCGGGCCCGCGGGCATCGAAGTAAGGTCCTCCAGCCGCGCCTTGAAGTCCGAATGGTTCAGGAAAAAACCGTCGACCGCACTGTCGAAGACGACCACGCGGACGTCCTCGTCACTCTCTATCTCTTCGATGATCTTCTGGAATTCGCGGACCGTTTCCGGGCCCATCACGTTGAGCGGAGGGTTGTCCATCGTCACACGCCAGTAGCCGGGCGAGTGACGGGTCAGCCGAATCTGCTGGGTTGATGTCTGCGCGTCCATCGGAACCTCCTTTCACAAATGTCCAGGACGCGTCTTAAATGTCGCGGATCTTGCGCCGCGACGATTGGACGATGGTATCGGCGATACCTCGGTATAATAGCGACCGGCGGAGGGATTTCATATTCCTGCAAGGAAGGCGAGGAGCGCGCGGTCGGCATCGCAAGAGCGACGATGCAGGGGTAGCTATCGCTACCGTCCGCATCAAAGCCGAGTGGCGTCCGCTGGAGCAAGGCATGAACCCTCTCAACCCATCGTCGGTATTGCAGCGAGTGGAGCTGTCGCCGTTGTTCGTCCTCGAGGCCGCCGTCGATGCCCTTCAGGCGATAGGCATGCCCGGTGCCGAACGGCGGGTAGGGCCGATGACCGCCGGCCGATTCTACGGCCGCCGCCTCAGTGGGCAGGTGCTGCCCGGAGGTTCGGACTGGCAGACCATCGCACCGGATGGCAGCGTCCATCTCGATGCGCGCATAGTCCTGCAAACCGACGCCGGCGAGCTGATCGGGATGTCGTTCACAGGGATCCGACATGGCTTGCCGGAGGTCATGGCGCGGCTTGCCGCGGGCAAGTCCGTAAAACCTTCCGAATATTATTTCCGGATCCAGGCAGGTTTCAGCACCGGAGCGGAGAGGCTGGCGTGGCTCAACCGCATCATTGCGGTTGGGACCGGCCATCGCCTTCCGGGTGGACCAATCTACAACCTGTTCGAGATAACATAGACGTCGATGCCGCGTTGGCCGTTTGCCAGGTTACAGCGGTAGCTTATTGACGACCAAAATAGGGCTTAGGGAGCAATCGAACTCGGGGGCGGGCGTGTTGCGACACTCTTCAGCTTTTATTCTTGTAGCCACGCTGATGATCGCTCGCCCGGCTTGGGCGGAAAGCAACGCCTTTCCCATCAACGTTCATCGCGGACCTATGGCTTCATCGCTTCAGGAGCTGGCGCGCCAGTCCGGCACCGAGTTATTGCACGATTTGAACCTTGTGCGGGGGCGGCAAACGGTTGGAAGGCGACAGCAGGATACGGAAGAACGGGTGGGTTTCGTCGACGAGCCGCTGAAATGGCGCGCGAACGGAGGTGCGAAATGGACCGTAGGTCGCACGATGATCGGCGCGAACTTGCAATTTTTCGGCAAATATTGGATCGCAGTCTCCGAATTATTGTTCGAAGCCGATTATAACGAAGGACCGCAGGGGTCGAAGTACGTGAAGGCGCAGGCCTATATCGACCTCTACAAGCCAACGCTTCAATACCCGCTGGGCTGGCAGCGTTCACGAGATGAGCGTCGATTTCCCGTCATCAACCTGTTGGGCCATACACCGCCCTATCAGGCGGATCCCGATCTGGGCGGAGCGCAATACAGCTTCTACGGCGATCCGCATCAGAGCCGGTTCGAACTTACGCCGAACGCAAAATTCTGGGCCAATCACCATCCTCAGCGACGTCGAAAAAAACGACATGCTCGCTGCCAACAGCCGCAGGCTCGACCCCATGATGAGATCCCGCCGCGACGCATCGGGCGCCGAGGCATGGCTTCGCGAGAATGGACGCGCATCGCCGTGAGAATCTCGTCGTCGTCGGCCTGGTCGAAACAGGACCAAACCTCGTTGGCGCGGTTCAGGGCTTGCCTATGGCTTTCGTGCGCAACTAGCCAATTCAGTTCTGTCTCGCTTAAACCGGCTCGGCAATGCGCAACGAAACAGGCAGCAACCAAGTCCGGCGCCATTTTCCCAAGGCGTTCGCCATTGACTGTCTCGTCAAGCATGGCGCACTTCGATTTTCTCGATGAAGGGAGGAGCGCCCTCATCGAGCGCTTCATCACGGCGCTGACGCAATTGCCGAACCTGATGCTAGGCCCCCGTCAGGACAACGTTCCAGCCGAAGCAAGATCCACACTGCACCTATCCATATCAAATTTTGTACTATACCGAATAATATAAAGGCGTGGCTATGCCGTCAAGGATATTGTGCGATATGGTACAAAGAAAGACCGAAGGCGAAGCACGCCGTCGTGGACGACCAAGAGCTTATGATCCCGAGACGGCGCTCCGCCAGGCGATGGGAGCTTTCTGGAAGGGAGGTTACGCGGGCACGTCGCTCGACGACATTTCGGCGGCGACCGGCATGAATCGGCCGAGCTTGAGCGCGGCATTCGGCGACAAACGCACACTCTATCTCAAGGCGCTGCACAGCTACTGGGATGCCAAGCTCGTCGCCATGAGTGAAGCGCTGAGGGTGGGCACGTTGGAGGAGGCCCTGATGCGCGCCTATGACGCGGCGTTAGCAGTCTATTTTTCAGGAGATGATGGTCCTCTAGGATGCTTCGTGCTCGGAACGGCGCTCACAGAAGCGTTAGACGATGCTGAGGTCCGCGCTATCATTGATACGGGCTTCCGAAAGCTCGATGCGGGCTTCGAAGCGCGGTTCCGGTTGGCTTGCGAGACTGGTGACCTCAAATACGACGCCGATACAGGGGGGATGGCGCTCCTCGCCTGCGCGACAATGCAAACCCTCGCCATTCGAGCCCGCGCAGGCATACCAGAAGATGAGCTTAGGCATGTTGCGCGCAAGGCCGCGTCCATGATCTGCGGATCTGTCTGAACCCCACTGGATCTTGAGCGACGGGGCGTCACTGGTCCGGCGGACGAAGTGCTCACTTCGTTTCCTCCAGTGATCTACCGGGGAGTGAAATACGAACGCCGGTCAGCCGCCAGATATGCTATCGAGAACAATCGAACTCAGGGGCGGTCGTGCTGCGACGTATTGCTTCAGGAATGGCGCTCATATCGGCGCTGATGATCGCTCGCCCCGCATCGGCGGAGACATATGCCTTTGCGATCAATCTTCGCAGTGGCCCGCTCGCATCTTCGTTAAAAGATTTGGCGCGCCAGTCAGGTATAGAATTATTATTTGATTTCAATCTATTGCACGGCCGGCAAACAGCTGGGCTGCACGGAAAATATTCGGTCGAGACGGCCCTGCAAAGGCTGCTGAATGGGACGGACCTCATGATGCGCCGAGCCGCATCGGGGGCCTGGGTGGTCGAGCAACGAGGCGCGGCCAGCGCGCCGCCTCCCGAAGATCTCGCGGCTCCCGACATCCTCGTCATCGGTCGACGCTCCCAAGATGTCGACATCCGCAGGCGCGAAAACGATGTCCAGCCCTATCAGGTCGCGACGGGCGAACAGGTCGTCCGTTCACACCGCGACAATCTCGACCAATTTTTCCGTAGCCGTGTCACACCCAACACCGAGATCCTGCCGCCCAGCCTGCTGCGCAATGGCCAGACCAATTCGGAGATCAACCTGCGCGGCCTTGGTGCGGACCAGACGTTGATCCTCGTCGATGGCCGGCGCCTGCCTGGCATTCCCCAGACCAATCTCGGCCTCGGACAACCCGACATCAACGCGATCCCGCTCCACGCGATCGAGCGTGTCGAAACGCTCACCGGCACGGCCGGCGGAATCTACGGGTTCGGCGCGCTCGGCGGTGTCGTCAACGTCGTGCTCCGGCACGACTATCACGGGCTCGAGCTGCACGCGACGACGGGCATCAGCACGCGGGGCGACACACGCCGGCTCAACCTCGAAGGCGGCGTGGGCTTCACCCCCGATGACGGACGGACGGACGTGATGGTTTACGTCAGCCATTCGTGGGAACAGCCGCTGCGCGCAGGCCAGCGCGGGCTCACCCTGCGCGGCCGCCAGGCGGGCAATCGGCTCGACCCCGAGCGGTTCCTCCTCTTCCCGTCCTCGAGCGATTCACCATTTGTCGCGGCGACAGGCGGGGAAGAGCTCGTCTTCAAGCCCGAATATGGTGGCGCGGCGCTCGGCGCCAATCACAGCTTCCTGCCGAAAGGGTTCGCCGGGACGCAGACCGACCTCATCGCTTCCCTGATTCAGCATGCCGGCCAGGTCGACATCGACCCCTCCGACAATGAGAAAGCGGGCGGTCTTACCTCCACGCCCCGCACCTCCTCAGCCATTATCAACATCCGGCATCGTTTGGGCGGCGGGATCGAGGCCTATCTCGACGCGCTGATCCTGCGCAATCAGGGCCGTTCCCACAATTTCCAGTCGAACGGCGAAGTGATATTTCTTCCGGACTCGCCTATCAATCCATTTCAAAACGCCGTTACAGTCGACTTCGCGGCTCCACCGCAAGACCAGTACGCCAGGATTCACCATTCCAGCGAGCGATATACCGCGGGCCTCATCGTCCCCTTGCCGTTCGAGTGGCGCGCGACCGCAGAAGTGGCTTTCGGTGCGGTTCATTATGACTCCAGCACCGGCAACAACGGTTTCTTCATAGGACCGATCATCGCCGACGGCTCGGAATCGCCCGATTTCAATCCGTTTGGCAATGCCGATGCTTTTCGACGAAGCCTCGTGGTATATCAGCACAATTCGGCGCAAACGCTGCATGAGCATAACCGCGATCATGAGCAGTCGTTGCGACTTGCGGGTCAGGTGTTCAGGACAGTGGCCGGCCCGGCGACGCTCACCCTGCTTCTCCAGAACCGCGTGGAGAAGGTGCCGGCTTTCAAGAGCACTTTCTCCGACGACGTCGTCGAGCCGGAAACATTCGTGACGAACTATGCCAAGCGCACCAACGGCACGCTTTCGGCCTACGCCGAACTCGACGCTCCGCTGATCAGCCGCGATGCGTCGATGCCGCTTCTGAAAGGGCTCGAACTGCAACTCGCGGTTCGCCACGATCATCAGAAATTCGGGTTTCCGAGCAATCTTGCCGCCGATGATCCGCAGAACCGGCTGCATGCCACCTTTGCCGGGACGAGCTACACGGCCGGTGCCAAATTTTATCCGCTGCCGTGGCTGATGCTGCGCGCCAGCTACGCGACCGGGCGGCAGCCGCCTCCACTCGAGGATCTCGCGGAGGCCGACATACCCGAGAATCTGCTTTTCTTTGCCGATCCGAAGCGAGGCAACGCAATCTTCGTCGATGACACCGACTATGTCCTCAAGCTCTCCGGCTCGCCCGATCTCAAGACAGTACACGCCAGCACATTGGCACTCGGCACAGTGATCAACCCCAATGGCGACGGCGGTCCACGCGTCTCGATCGATTTTTCGCACAACCGCAGAACCGGCGATTTTGAGGAACTCAGCGACTCAATCGTACTCGCGCATGAGGATATGTGGCCGGAGCGCGTGAGGCGCGAACCGCTGACCGACGAGGACCGGGCAAGAGGCTTTACCGGCGGGCGTATCACGGTGATCGACGCACGAGGACTGAACGCGGGTCGCCTCGACGTCGAATCGATCGACGCACAGTTCGATTGGCGTGTGCCGTTCGCCGAAGGGACGTTGCGCCTTTATGCCAGTGTCACGAGGCAGCTCGTCAACCGGAAGGAGGACCTTTTCGCAACCCCCGTGGAACTGGCCGGCCTGCGCGATGGGCCGCTCAAATGGCGGGCCAATGGGGGGACCGAATGGGCCTTCGAACGCAGCATGATCGGCGCCAACCTGCAATATTTCGGACATTATCGCATCGCCGATTCGGGAACGCTGTCAGCGTCGGATCTCCTCGAGGAAGAACAGGGATCGAAATATGTGAAGGCGCAGACCTATATTGATCTTTATGCCAGCCGCAGCTTTCCGATCCGTTGGGGCGGCACCGAGCATGAGCTGAACCTCGATCTGGCGATCATCAACCTCTTCGATCACGCACCACCGTACCAATCGGCAGACCCCTTAGTCGGGCCGCTGTACAGCCTCTATGGCGACCCGCGCCAACGCCGGTTCGAGCTGACGCTGAACGCGAGCTTCTGAGCGCCACAGCCCAGCGACAGACTACACCATCGTACAATTGAGCCCGCCCCCGGCTCCGTCAATATACCCAAAGTACAATGATGATTGTCAGAACATTCGAGCCGCCGCGGTACGAAGCCTTTTCGTGTGATGCGAGCAGATCGACCAAATAGAGGAGCACATGATGAAGATCCTGATGGTTTTGACGTCGCACGATCAGCTAGGTGATACCGGCCGCAAAACAGGTTTCTGGCTTGAGGAATTCGCCGCGCCCTATTTCATCTTCAAGGATGCGGGCGTGACTCTGACGCTCGCATCACCCAAGGGCGGTCAGCCACCGCTCGATCCGAAAAGCAATGAGCCCCTCTTCCAGACCGAGCTCACCCATCGCTACGAGGCTGACATCGAGGCCCAGACGGACCTGGCGAACACAGTGCGTCTCGACAGTGTCCGCCAGGAGGATTTCGATACGGTCTTCTATCCGGGCGGCCACGGCCCAATGTGGGATCTCGCCGAGGATATGGACTCGGTGCGCCTGCTCGAGGCTTTCCTGGCGGCAGGCAAGCCGATCGCGCTGGTGTGCCATGCCCCGATCGCGCTCCGTCACGCCCGCAACGGCGATGGCACCCCGGTCGTGCAGGGCAAGCAGGTGACCTGCTTCACCAACACCGAAGAGGAAGCGGTGGGGCTTACCAAGATCGTGCCCTTCCTCGTCGAAGACGAGCTTCGGCGCCTCGGAGGCCTGTTCTCCAAGGCCGATGATTGGGTTCCCTATATCCTGTCCGATGGGCTGCTGCTGACCGGCCAAAATCCGGCATCGTCGGGCCCGGCCGCGAAGGCGCTGTTGGAACGCTTCGCCGACAAGATCGCGGCTTGATTGCCGGAGGGCGACGTTTTTCCAAGGAGTCCCGACATGGACAGCTCTCAGCTACCACGTGATGTCTCAGCCGAGCGTTTGCCGGCGATGACGATGAAGTTCGAGCTGGTGGTCATTCCGGTGACGGCCGTGGACCGCGCGAAGCGCTTCTACAGCAATCTGGGCTGGCACTGCGACATTGATCACTCGGCCGCGAGCGGCTTACGCATCGTGCAGTTCACGCCACCAGGCTCTAAAAGCTCCATCATGTTCGGCACGGGCATCACCACGGCCCAGCCGGGATCGGTGCAAGGGCTGCACCTCATCGTTTCCGATATAGAAGGCGTCAGAACCGATCTGTTCGGCCGCGGCGTGGAGGTCAGCGAGCTGTTCCACGACCCGGGCGGCATATTCCACCGGGTCGGCCCCGAAGGCCGCGTCAGCGGAGCGAACCCCGGGCGCAAGAGCTACGCCTCCTATGCATCGTTCAGCGATCCCGACGGCAATGGCTGGGTGCTCCAGGAGGTAACCGCGCGATTGTCGGCGGATGTCGAGGGCAGCGATGCACGGTTCACCCCCGAGCTGCTGAATGCCGCACTGGGTGTCACGACAGAGGCCCTTCCGGCCTGAACGGCGGAACGCGTAAATGAAACGTCATTCTCAAGCGAGGAAATGTCCATGGTCCGCATTCGCCAAGGCGGGGCAGCGCTGCTGCTTGCTCCACTGATGTCCGCCCCTGGACTGGCCCAACAGCTTTCGCCCAAGGTGATCGCCGGGGTCCACTCCGAGGATATCCGCTACGAACCGTTCGCGGCCTTTCCGGCGGGGGCCCAACTCGCGAAGGTCGTCGGCGATCCGACCCAGCCCGGCCCTTATGTCGTCCGCGTCAGGGTGCCGGGAGATGTCAAGCTGATGCCTCACACCCATTCGGAAGACCGCATCTACACCGTTATTTCGGGGGTCTTCTACATCGGGTTCGGCGCAACCTTCGACGCCTCCAAACTCAAGGCCTATGGCCCCGGCAGCGTCGTGGTCCTGCCCGGTAATACGCCCCATTTCCATTGGGCTCGGTCGGGCGAATATGTGACCCAGGTAACCGGGATGGGCCCGTTGGGCATCGACTATGTCGATCCGGCCGACGACCCGCGACGGCGGTGACCGCCGCCGTCGTCGAGCCGCAGCGGGACGCTTTTGTCTTCGCGCCTGAGGAACGACCGAGCTTTCCTGGGGCACCTTACACGCCGCCTCATCCGGGCTGGCGCCGTGCGGGCTATGCCACGATTGGACTGCTGTCCGGAGTCGGATCGAATCTCGGCAACAGCCTGATAACGGTGAACATCTCCGATATTGCCGGAGGGTTGGGTCTCTACGTCTACCAAGCAAGCCTGTTGCCGGCGTTCTACGTCGCCTTCATTGCGAGCGCCAACCTGATCCTGGTCAGGGGCCGCGTCCAGTTCGGCATCGCGGCCAGCACCCAAGCCGCGCTGACGGCCTATCTGGTCGCCGGCGCAATTCAGCTACTGTTTCCCGGTTTTCCAACCGCCTTGCTGGTCCGTGCCGCCGCGGGGTTCGCGGGCGCAGCACTGGTGACTTTCGCGATCTTCAATTTCATGCAGATCGTGCGGCCAAAGGCGCGACCGGTGGCGGTCGTCCTTGCGATCAGTTCGACCCAGCTCGGCCAGCCGCTCGCCAGGCTCTTTCCGGTCGAAACGCTCGCGCGGACACATTGGCATGCGCTGCACCTTGTTGAGCTCGCCATTCCCCTCACCTTGCTCGCCGCGAGCCGCCTGCTGCCATTGCCGCCGAGCGACCGGATGAGGTGGTTGCGACGGGATGATTTCGCTACCTTCGCGTTGGTGCTCGTGGGAATGCTGCTCGCCTGCTCGGTGCTGGCCGAAGGCCGGCTGCTTTGGTGGACAGAGACGCCGTGGCTCGGCGTGGCGCTTGCCCTCAGCGTGCCGTGCTTCGCGCTCGCCATCCTGGTCGAACGGCGACGCAAACGTCCGGCGCTCCAGCTTCACTGGCTCGGCAGCGTCGAGATCCTGCGCTTCGCTGCAGTCGCTCTGCTGGTGCGGCTCGCATTGGCCGAGCAGACCTATGGCGCCGTGGGGCTACTCACGTCAGGGGGGCTCACCAACGATCAGCTGCGCCTCCTCTTCCTGATGGTGGCAGCTGCTATGGCCCTCGGTAGCGCGACCGCCGTACTGACACTGAGTGAGAAGAGCCCGCGCTACCAGGTGATGGTTGCAGCATTGCTGATAGCGCTCGGCGCCTGGATCGATACCGATGCGACCAATGTCACCCGCCCGCCGCAACTCTATCTGAGCCAGACGCTGATCGCGTTTGGAACGACGCTCTTCATCGGCCCGGCGCTCGTCTTGGGGTTCCGCAAGCTTTTCCAGCAGGGCGCGGACTATTTGGTGAGCTTCATCTTCCTGTTCAATTCGACGCAGAATATTGGCGGACTCGTTGGGTCGGCGCTGCTCGGCACTTATCAGGTAATATGCACACGCTACCATGCCGCCACGCTGTCCGAGCGACTGCTCGCCGGGGATCCGCAGGTTGCCACGCGCATCGAGGCCGGCAGACAGGCTCTCGCCGGCTCGATCGTCGATCCGGGCATGCAGGCGGCGCAGGGCAGCGGGCTCCTCGCCCAGGCGTTGGCCCGCGAGGCGACGATCCTTGCCTATAATGATGTTTTTCGGCTGGTTTGCCTGCTGGCGCTCCTGACGGCGGCCTTCGTCGCCGCCATCATCCTAGGGTCCGCGGCGCAGGACCGTCGCGCCCGCGCGCATGCGCTGCCGGCATGAGCGAAAAAAGGCTTCCCTCCGTGGAAACGGTGAAGGCTACGCCATCCTCGCCGGATCCGTCGCCTCCTATCTCCTGGCACCCCGTGCAGCCTGGCCGCGTGACAATAGCGACCGTGCTGGCCCTTGCCATCGCCACTGTCCTCGCCATCCTCGCGGCATGGGACCTGCCACCTTTTGGCGGGCGCATTGAGAAAACCGACAATGCCTACGTCCGCGGGCGCACGACGGTCATCGCGCCGCAGGTGAGCGGCTATGTCGCAGCCGTGCTGGTGAAGGACTATGAATATGTTCAACGCGGCCAGGTGCTCGTGCTCATAGACGACGTCACCTACCGCGCGCGGGTCGCCCAGTCGCAGGCCACGCTCGACACCCAGATCGCTGCGCTCGCCAATAGCCGTCAGGCCCGGATGTCGCGCGTCGCGGGGCTGAGCGCACAGGTCGCGGCTCTGGGGAGCGCTCAGGCGCAACTGCTCCGGGCGCGCGCCGATATGGCGCGCGCCACCGATCTCGTGCGTGATGGATCGATCTCGGTGCGCGAGCGCGACCAGACGCTCGCCGCCTTCCGCGCCGCCGAAGCGCAGGTGCGCCAGGCCGAGGCGACCGACGAGATCGGGCGGCAAGACATCCGAACCGTCGATGTCGGGCGCGGCGGACTGGCGGCACAGGTCGAGGCCGCTCGCGCGGCCTTGCGCGGCGCCGCCATCGATCTGAGGCGCACCGTGATCCGTGCGCCCGAAAGCGGGCAGCTTGGCGAAGTCAGCGTGCGTCTCGGCCAATATGTCGCGCCGGGCACGCAGCTTTTCTCACTTGTACCGCCCGATCGTTGGGTGATCGCAAACTATAAAGAAGACCAGACGGGGCGGATGCGGCCAGGTCAGCGTGCAACTGTCACGGTCGATGCGCTCGACGACGCTCGCTTCTCTGGCCGGATCGAACGGATCTCGCCTGCGGCCGGCTCCGAGTTCGCCGTGCTCAAGCCCGACAATGCCACCGGCAATTTCGTGAAAATCCCGCAGCGCATCGGCATTCGCATCGCAATCGACCCGAACCAGCGCGCGGCCACGAGGCTGCGGCCGGGCATGTCGATCGAGGCGCGGATCGACACGGCTGGTGGACCGTGAAACGCGCGCTCCCCCTTGCGCTCGGCGCTCTGCTTGCAGGTTGCGCGGGTCCGCGCCCCGCACCGCCGCCGAGCGCCGCGATCATCCCTCCTCCACAATGGCGCGAGGCGTCGGGGGCGGAAGCGATCGACACGGCATGGTGGCGTGGCTTTGGCGATCCCGTGCTGGCGAAGCTGGTCGAGCAGGCGCTCGCCGCGAATATCGACATAGCGACGGCTGCCGCGCGGGTTGAGGAGGCGCGTGCGCAGCTTCGCCTTGCCCGGGCGCAGCGCCTGCCCGACCTGATCGGCACGCTCGGTGGCGGACGCGAGCGCTCGATTAGCCCTTTCGGCAAGCCCGAGGAACAATGGGCCGGACGGGCAGGCCTCTCGGTCTCCTACGATCTCGACCTGTTCGGGCGCCTCGCCAGTGCGAGTGCGGCGGCGCGCGCCGATTTGCTCGCTTCGCAAGCGGCGCGCGACAATGTTCGTCTCGCCGTCGCCGCCTCGACCGCGAGCGCCTATGTCAATCTCGTCGAACTCGATGCGCAACTGCAGGTCGTGCTCGACACATTGGCCGCGCGCGAAGCGTCGCTGCGCCTTGTCCGCCGCCGCGCCGAGGCGGGCTATGCTCCCGCACTCGACCTGCGTCAGGCCGAAGCGGAATATCGCGCGGCGGAGCAAGCGATCCCGGTGATCAAGCTGGCGATCCGCCGACAAGAGGACGGGCTCGCCATTCTGCTCGGTCAAAATCCAGCCTCGATCGCGCGCGGCAAGCCGCTTGCCGCGCTGGCGCTCCCGAGGATCGATGCCGGGCTTCCGTCGGCGCTGCTGCGTCGCCGGCCCGATATCGCCCAAGCCGAGCAGCAGCTCGTCGCCGCCGATCGGTCGCTTGATTCGGTGCGCGCGGCCTTTCTGCCTTCGATCCAGCTTAGCGCAGCGGGCGGCTACGCCGCCTCGACCTTGCTCGCCAATCCGGTGGGCATCTTTTCCCTCGGCGGAAGCATATTCGAGCCGATCTTCGATGCCGGCCGGTTGCGCGCGCAACAGAACGGAGCCGCGGCCCGCCGGGACCAAGCGGCATTCGCTTATCGTAAGGCCGCGCTCGAGGCGTTCCGCGAGGTGGAGGACGCGCTCGCCGGCGTGACCCGCTCGGGCGAGCAGCAGGCGTCGCTGGTGGCGCAGCGCGATGCGCTCGCCGGAGCGCTAATGCTCGCGACCAATCGCTACCGCGAGGGTTACAGCACCTATCTCGAACAACTTGATGCGCAACGGAGCCTGCTCGCGGCCGAGCTGTCGCTGGTTCAGGTAAGAGCCGATCGGTTGATCTTCACGATCAGGCTCTTTCAGGCGCTCGGCGGCGGCTGGACCGCATCCTAATCGCGCTGAATGAAGCCCGGCACGCCGGTCTCAACCACGGCGTTGAAGCAGCATATCGGAGGAATCTATCAGCTCATTACTAGGCGGGGCTGCTATCGGCCGGGCGGCGTGCAAGCAGTCTGGTGGGCGTCACAGATCGAGGACGATATCGCCCTGGGGTCGCGAGCAGCATATCAGCACATTCCCCTCAGCGGGCGCGTCGATCGGCTCGGGCGCATAGCCGATGGTGCCGGCGACGAGCCCCGTCTCGCAGCTATGACAAACGCCGGATCGGCAAGACCAGCGAACCGGGACGTCGCAAGCCTCGGCGAACTCGAGCAGGCTGCTGAAGCTCGGCATCCAGCAGACCGCGAGCCCGCTGCGGGCAAAGGAGATCAGGGATCCGGAGCCAGCGGCTCGCTCGGGCGGATGGGGGGCACGAGGGACCGTGCCCACGATGCCTGGGGCTGATGACGGTTCACTACCGAACAGCTCGCTGTGCACGTGGTGCCGCGGGATATCGGAGGCCATCAGCCCAGACGCCAGCGCGTCCATGAAGGGCTGCGGCCCACATATATAATAGTCGGCCTCGGACGGCAGCTTCAGCTTTTCCATCGCTGCCATATCCAGATGCCCGAAAGCATCGAAATCCTCGCCCGGCCGATCATCCGCGTCGGGAGAACTGTAGCAGATGAACCTGTGTCCCTGCGGAAGCGCGCTCAGCAGCCGCTCCACTTCCGGGCCGAATGGATGCGCCCGGCCGTTGCGGGTTCCATAAAGCCACCAGACCTGCCGCTCCGATGCCTCCGCCGCCAACGCGTGGAGCATCGCTAGCACCGGGGTGATCCCGATCCCGGCGCTTGCCAAAATGACGGGCCCGGGACCTGGTCGCAATGTGAAGCTACCGCGCGGGGCGCTCGCCTCGACAATGTGGCCCGTCCTCACGCCGTCATGGATATAACGGCCGGCCGCGCCGTTCGGCCTTCGTTTGATGCTGACGCGATATTGCGCAGCGCCAGGTTCTCCCGACAGCGAATAGCTGCGGATCAATGGTCGCGAGGAGGCAGATCCAAGCCGGAGCACGATGAATTGACCGGGAAGGGCAGTCGGCATCGGTTGGCCATCCACCGCTTCCAAGGTCAGCGAGACGACATTGTCCTTCTCCAATGTCTTCTGCGCAACGCGAAGTCGGCGAAATCCGTCCCATGCAGGCGGCGGAGCCGCCTCTCCTCTGAGCCCGGCATTGCTCCCGGAAGACGGGGCCGCACGTTCCTGCCGCAGCAATAGCTCGAACGAGCTGCGCCAACCCGCGCTCAGCGCCGGGATGGTCAGGGCCCGCTCCAGCCGATCACGGGAATGACCGGGCAGGTAAAGCAGCGCGTTGATCTCGGACACGCTCATGCGCCCGAGACCGGACGCAACCTTCACGATCGCATCGCCCGCCGCGACCTTTCCTTCCTCGAGAACCCGGAAATAGAAGCCGGGTCGGCCATGCTTGACCAGTAGCGCCGCCATGTCGGGATGATTCATGCGGATACCGACCCGATAGCAGGTGACCCGCGGCTGGGTCACCTCGAACAGCGCCTCGCCGATCCGGAACTGGTCGCCGATACCGACCTTATCGTCGGCCAGACCGTCGATCGTGAAGTTCTCGCCGAACTGACCAAAGCTGAAATCGGCCCTGTCGAGCTCCTTTTCCCAATATCGGTAGGATTGGATTTGATAGACGAAGACCGCGCGATGTTCACCGCCATGGCCCGCGCGGTCGGCTTGGCCGTCCCCATCGACGTTCAGCCGGCGGACCATGACCGGACCGCGCACCGAATCCTTCCAGACCGCTGTATTGACGATCTTGCCCTGCCAAGGCACGTCGCGCGGCAACCCGACATTGACGGACAGCAGGCGCCCCATCAGCCATCTCCTATGTGGCAGCCCTTAGATCGCAGCGACTGCGGCCTCGGCCTCGGCGAGGATCAGGCCGAATTGCCCGTCCGGATCGGTCCACTCGCGGATCGGCGCCCACGAACCCGCGCGCAGCAACACCCGAGCGCCATCGACGCCATATTTATGGCTATTCTCGGTGTGCACGGTCTCGCCAGCCGCCATGGCAAAGCGCCGACCATCGACGGTGAATATCACGTCGCGCTTTGCTTCGAGGTGCATCTCGATGCGCATTTCCCAGGCATTCCAGAGCGCGAGATGGTCAAAGGCATCGATCGGAATATCACCGTCGAGCTCGCGATTAATTCGCTCGAAGAGGTTCAGGTTGAAGGCGGCGGTCACGCCCTGCGCATCGTCATAGGCACGAACGAGCGTATCCTCCTCCTTCAGACGGTCGATACCGATCAAGAGCATCGCCCCGGCGCCCAAGGTCGTGCGCATCGAGCGCAGCAGATCGACCGCCGTTTGCGTCGTCATGTTGCCGATCGTCGAGCCCGGGAAAAAGCCGAGCTTCGGCATGGCACCAATCGCATCCGGCGTGGCCAGCGGCCTGGTGAAATCGCCCTCGAGCGGGAGCACGGGCAGTTCCGGGAAGGTATCGGCAATCATCGCAGTCGATTGGCGCAGGAATTCACCGCAAATATCGATCGGGACATAGGCAGCGGGTTCGACACAGTCGAGCAGGATCGGGGTCTTAGCCGACGAGCCCGAACCGAACTCAACAACCGCCCGCCCTGGACCGACGAGTTTGCTGATTTCACTGCAATGCCGATCGAGGAGCGCAACCTCCGTGCGGGTCGGATAATATTCTGGGACTCTGGTGATGTCCTCGAAAAGCTCCGAGCCGCGCAGATCGTAAAACCAGCGCGGCGGGATCATACGCTGCGGCCGCATCGCGAGGCCTGCGAGAACATCGGCGCGGAAATGAGGGTCGACGGTGACGCGAGTCCGGCTGGTGTCGAGCAACATCGGATATCCTTATATATTTGCGGATATTTGATGGATAAGAATATATTCTCGATAACTTCTCATCTATATTATACGTCAGTGTTGGATATACTTTGGCATAAGCCTCACTTCCGCTAACTCTCCGGCGATAGTGGGGACCAGCTCGGCCACGGTCGGATGAATGTGCATCGTCCGGCGGAGACGATCCGCCGTCGCGCCGTTGGCCATCATGTCGAGGATCGCGTGGATCGCCTCGTCGCCGCCGGTGCCGAAGATGGTGCCGCCCAGGATCGCATCGGTATCGGCGTCGACCACGATCTCCATGAAGCCCGTCTGCTCGTCCTTCTCGACCGCCCGGCCAACGTCCGTCATGGCGCGGCGGCCGATCTTGATCCGGTGGCCGGCGGCGCGCGCCTGGTCGGGGCTCATGCCAACGCGCCCGAGCGGCGGATCGGTGAACAGCGCGTAACAGACTATCCGGTCGCTCACGCGACGCTTGGCGCCATCGAGGAGATTCTCGGCGACAATCTCGAAGTCATTGTAGCTTGTGTGGGTGAATCCGCCGCGTCCATTGCAGTCCCCCAACGCCCAGATGTTCGGCACCGAGGTCGCGAGCTGGTCGTCGACCCTGATATAGCCATGTGCATCGGTCTCGACACCCGCACGATCGAGCCCGAGATCGTCGGTATTGGGCATGCGTCCCACCGCCATCAGCACGTGGCTGGCCACGACGGTCGGTTCGCCCTGCGTACAATCGAGCCCGACTTCGATCATGGCCCCGCGAGCCGCGAAGCGGATGCATTCGGCATCGGTGCGGATCGCGATCCCTTCGGCCTCGAGCATCTCGCAGATGGCGCTCGACACATCTTCGTCCTCGCGCTGGACGAGGCGGGGTCCCATTTCGACGATGGTGACAAGCGATCCGAAGCGGCGATAGGCTTGGCCGAATTCAAGCCCGATATAACTGCCGCCGATGATGACGAGGTGCTCGGGGAGGACGGCAAGGTCAAGCAACGAGCTGTTGGTCAGCAGCGGCACCTCACCCACACCCGGCATATCGGGAAAGCGCGCCCGCCCGCCAACATTAATGAAGATCCGCTCGGCGGTGAGCCGTTCGTCGCCGACGCGCACCGTCTTCGGCCCCTCGAACCGCGCATGACCGAAAAGGAGTGTGCAGCCGGGGAGGCCACGCAGCCATTCTTCATTGGCGCGGCGGCTGTCGATCGAGATCCCCTGGGTGCGCGCATGGACCCGCGCCATGTCGACCGTGACCGGGCCGGTTATCACACCATAGTCAGCCCCACGCCGTGCAAGATGGGCGGCATAGGCCGAAGCGACCAGGGTCTTGGTCGGGCGACAACCCGTGTTGACGCACGTGCCGCCCACCAAATGGCGTTCGACGATCGCAACCGTCTGTCCGGCAGCGGAAAGGCGGCCGGCGAGTGACGGTCCTGCCTGCCCCGTGCCGATGATGATGGCGTCGAAATGCCGACTCATGCCTGCGCCACGATCAGAAAGGCGCCCGCGATGGCGGCGACATCTTCGATGAAGGCAGCCGGCCGATCGATACTTAATACCCGCGCCATCGCGCTGCGCGCGCCCGCTCCGCTCAGCGTGCCCACAATCGGGCTGGCCACCCAAGGCTGCGGAGGGATGGTCGTCGTGGTCACTCGGGCCTCCTGAATGGGGACATCAGTCCGGCTCACACATGTATCGCCGCTCGCTCCGCCGCTATTATATGATGGAATCGCCTACACCATTGTATCGGCTTCGTGTTGGCCCTCCCAAGTGGGATCGAACGACCACGGGCCGAGCAGCCTGCCGAAGGCGCCCGTGCGGGAGCGGCGCAGACGCCATCACTCATCGACGGGCTACCGATCCTCGGGACCATTCACCTTGCCGGTATATTTGGCGAGGTCGCGTTCGATCTCCGGCCTGTGCTGCAGGCCCAGCTCCATCAGTTTCTTGATATTCCGCTGCGCGGCGGGTCGCTGTACCGAGGTGAGGAATCCGTCCCACTCCGCAGCCAGCACATCATCGGGCGGGAGAGTCGCGCTGTTTACCTGGCTCTTGATGTCGGACAGCGATTGCTTGTCGAACGTCGAGATGCGCCGGGCTAGAGCATCGACGAAGCCATCGAGTTCAGTGTCAGGCAGCGCGCGATTGATGTAACCGTAGCGTTCCGCGATCTCCGCGTCGATGTCGTTGCCGCTCAGCAGAATCTCCAGGGCTCGACCGCGTCCGATTAGCCGCGGAAGGCGCGCCATAGGTCCGCCTCCGGGCGTGAACCCGGCGCCGATCTCGAATTGAGAGAGCACCGCCTTCTCCCGGCTCGCAAAGCGCATGTCGCTGGCGAGCGCGAGCTCGCTTCCAACGCCCGTTGCACGACCGCGGATCGAGACGATCGACACGACCGGTGCGCGGCTCAATCGCACGAGCATGTCGGGCAATGCGGGAAGTCCAGTTGGCCCGGCCGGGATGTCGGTTGTCTGCTGAAGCGAGGCCTCGAAATCATAATGGGTGAGGAAGAAGCCGGGAACCGCACTCTCGAAGACGACAACCCTCACGTCAGGGTCATTCTCGATCCGCGTGATTACGTCGTTCAGCTGAGGAATCGAGTCGGGTCCGAAGATGTTGAACGGCGGGTGATTGATGGTCACGCGCCAATATTGTGGCGTGACACGGGTGATGCCGAACTGCCTCGCGGCGGAAGCGGGCGCTTGGGCGTCAGCGACCGGTCCGCGTCGCGCCGGCGCCGCCTCAGCCTGAACGCCAGCAATCAAACCACTCGCGACCAAGGCAAGGGCTATGTAACCGTTTCGCATAAACTGTTCTCCAAAGCTGGGCACAAGCTGAACACCTCAGCATCGAAGAGCAATTGCACGATAGTATATGCGGAAATATATTGGGATGTATTATTGATACATAGGCACGATGCCAGAATTAAATTTCGTAATTATCAAATAATTGATCAATATATGAATTTTTGCTTCTATCTATGCTGCGGTGGGCGCCTGTCCAAACGTCGGCTAAGAAAATCCTGTACAAGTCCCGCGATCTGGTCAGTCGCTTCGTCGAGCGCGAAGTGACCCGCATCGAGGATATGGATCTCAGCATCGGGAACCTCGCGGCGATAGGCCAATGCCCCCGGCACGATGAAGGACGGATCATACCGCCCCCAAAGGATCAGCGTTGGTGGCCGGTGCTCGCGCAGCCACGCCTGCCAGTGCGGGTAGGAGGCGACGTTGGTGCGATAGTCGTAGAGCAGATCGGCTTGGATCTCGCGTTCGCCGGGTCGCGCGAGGATGGCGTACTCGTCGGCCCAGCTATCCGGGTTATAGCGCTCAACATTCGGGCTGTTGCCGAGATGGCGCTGCTTCGCACCCTCCAGCGAGGTAAACGCGTCAACCTGGGCGGCATGCCCTGCGCGATCAGCCCAATATTGAGCGATACCCGCCCATTTGACGCCCAACCCTTCCTGATAGGCATTGGCGTTCTGGACGATGACGGCGGCCACCCTCTCGGGATGCTTGAGCGCGATGCGGAAGCCGACCGGCCCACCATAATCCTGCATGAAGAGGACATAGCGGTCGATCTTCAGCGCATTCAGCAATCCATCGACCGTCTCGGCGAGATGATCGAACGTATAGGTGTAGCGATCGGGAGGCGGCGCCTCGCTTTGCCCGAAACCGGGATAGTCGGGGGCGATGAGGTGAAAGCGACCCGCCAGGAGCGGTAATAAGGGATCGTACATGCGCGACGAGGAGGGATATCCGTGCAGCAATATGATCGTCGGCGCGTCCTTCGGTCCAGCCTCGCGATAGAAGATGCTTACGCCCTCAACCTCCGCGCGATGGTAGCTGATCGTCGAGGATGACGAGGCGTTCGGCGCGCCAGCCCCGCAGGACCCCACGCCCAGCGCGGAAAGAACGGCCATCCGGATCATATCGCGCATTCCGATCCTCGCGGTTCAGGTGGGTAACGGACTCCCCGACTGCTCAGCCACCATATAGGCGGCATACCAGCCCGGCCAATCGACATCGGGTAGGCCCACTCGCTTCTCATGCTCGCCATGGGCCGTCTCCGCACGGCGTATGGCACCAGCCAGATCGCCTGCCGAGGCGAAGTGTGTCTCGTCGCTATCGGCCCGGCCGGGGAAGCGTGTGGTGATTTCCTGGAGCACCCAGCCATTGCCATCCGGGTCGCTGAACGTCACGAAGGATGCATAGCTCCGCCGTTCCGGATCCGGACCGCTCGCGCGCACCGCCGGATCGAAGCGATTGAAGCCGCCGCCGGCATCATGAAATACCTGGCTCGGATTGACGCCTTTGGCGTCGAGTTCGGCACGCGCCGCCACGATGTCGGACACGACGAGATGGACAAACTGGGTGCTGCCAGGGGGCGAGGGCGTAAGACCTGTCCCCAACAGGATCGAGCCGGGTGAGCCGGGCGGGGTCAACTGAAGAATCCGGTCGCCGCTCGGCGTCTTGATATCGGCGTCGAGACGCCATCCGAGTTTGTTGTAGAAGTCGAAGGCGCGATCAACGTCCGAGACGGGGAGGACGATCGCCTCGAGCTTCATGTCGACGGCCTCATTCAGGATTCTGCTCATGGGCTGATGCTCCTACTCGCTTTGGAAAACTCGACCCATCCTTTCACCAGTCACCTGCCTTGCTTGCGTCATTCAGATCGGTGCGCGGCGAGACGCCTGCGATATTCGAGCACGGGCAGACCACCCCAACCCCAATCTTCGGGCTCGACCTCGCGAAGCAGCACCCAGGTCCATTCCGGAGGCTTGCCCAAGACCTCCTGCAACAGCTGCGCCACGCCGGCGAAGAGCGCCGCCTTTTGTTCGGCGGTAACCCGGTTGGACCCAGGTTCGGCCCCCTCGCGGGTCAGCTCGATGGTGACGATTGGCATATATGATCCTTGTTCCGGAGCTTCGTCCTGGCGTTGGCACGCAGCGCCTCGCCGGCCACCACGTCAGCGGCTTCAAGATATGGTTTGATCCCGGTCCGCGCGCCAAGCGCCGCATGCGCGATGTCCGCCCTGCGTGTCGTAGCGCCGCTGGCTTCGGCTATCCCGAATATCATGGCGACGGCCGCGCCAATGCCCGCCGCGACCAAGATCCGGTTAAGCGAACTATCGTCGCGCGCGCATTTGGGGGAAAGATCAACCCGCACCAGGCACTCCTCGGTGACTGCGGCCCTTCGGCCTTTCACCAAGAGAGATACGCCTTAACCACGCACCGGAAATTGAACCTTGGTATCCCCTATACCAAGGAGACATGCCCGGCTCGAAGGAGTCGCGGCGTGGCCAATATCCGCCGCTTCGCCTACGCGAGGCAGAACGTGCCAGCCTATACCCAAAGACAATTGGAGGGGCGGGCAAAGCGCGCCATGTCGCGTCGGAGAAGATCAATGAGAAGAGGTAGAATGATGATGCAGGACATCGATCCTGTCCGCCGGCGAATGCTGGGAGCCGCGATCGTCGGCGCGGCCGCAGCGGAGCTTGTTCCGATGAGCTCGGCCTTCCTCTCGGCAGCGGTGACCGGGGGCACTGCTGATTCTTTTGCACCGCTCCGGCGAGTGGTCGCAGGGCCTGTCGAGGTGGAATATGCCGAACTCGGCCCGGCTCTTGGTCCTGCGATCATCCTGCTGCACGGCTGGCCTTACGACATTCACAGCTTCGCCGAGGTGGCGCCCTTGCTTGCGGCAAAGGGGCATCGCGTAATCGTGCCTTATCTGCGCGGTTACGGCGGAACGCGATTCCTTTCACCCGACAGCATGCGCAACGGCCAACCGGCCGCGGTCGCGCTCGATACCGTCGCGATGATGGACCAGCTGCAGATACCGAACGCTTTCCTCGCTGGGTTCGACTGGGGCGCCCGCAGCGCTGACATCATTGCCGCGCTGTGGCCCGAGCGCTGCCGCGGGCTGGTATCGGTCAGCGGTTATCTGATCGGAAGCCAGGCGGCGGGACAGAAGCCGCTCCCGCCCGCAGCCGAATTGCAATGGTGGTATCAATATTATTTCGCAACTGAACGCGGGCGCGCGGGTTACGAGGCCAACCGCCATGATTTCAACAAGCTCATCTGGCGGCTAGCCTCGCCGCAATGGCATTTCGACGATGCCACCTATGCGCGATCGGCCACGGCCTTCGACAATCCCGATCATGTCGCGGTCGTCATCCACAATTACCGTTGGCGGCTGGGAATGGCCGAAGGGGAGGGACGCTATGATCGGTTCGAGAAGCAGCTAGCGAACTTCCCGGTGATCACCGTTCCCGCGATCACGATGGAAGGCGATGCCAATGGGGCTCCGCATTCCGAGCCCGGCGCCTACCGGGCAAAGTTCGCGGGCTTTTACGAGCACCGCACGATGAGCGGCGGAATCGGCCACAATCTGCCGCAGGAGGCGCCGGCCGCCTTCGCCAACGCTGTGCTTGCGCTGTCCAAGCAAATCTGAGGAGCCTGCAGACAAGGCGCCTACAAGGTCGTCCGCACTTATCCGACCGCTTGAAACGCGATCAGGAGGCGTTTCGGAGCCACGCCGCACGGATATCCGTGCGTCAGGCAAGCTCTTCGGTGGGATGAATCCAGCTGGCGAGCATGTCGGCCATACGGACAAGGTCCGCGAGGGTTCGTGCGGCCATCTTGCGCATCATCGATCCGCGATGAACCTTCACGGTAATCTCGCTGAGACCCAGTTCGCCGGCAACCTGCTTGTTGAGCAACCCCTCTGTCACAAGGGCCATAACCTGGCGCTCCCGCATGGTGAGCTTGTCGAAGCGCGCCTTCAACTCGGCACGATGAGTTTCGGCATGGTGCCGCATGCGGTCAGCACGGATGGCATCGTCCACCGCGTCGACAAGATGCTCATCCTGCAGCGGATATTCCAGGAAATCCACGGCGCCCAATTTCATTGCGAGGACGGCGGTGCGGACGTCCGTCTGGTCGGCCGTCACAATCATCGGAAGCCGGACCTCGGGCGACTGGAAGCCGGCAATGAGCTCGAGCTCTCCGATCAGAGGCAGACGCACCTGGACGATTAGACAACCGGGAGCCTGCGGCAGATCCGCAGCCATAAATGCAGCGGCGCTGTCATAGACTCGTACATCTGCGCAGATTGCCGCGCAGAGATGCCTCGCCCGCCAGGCCGTTTCATCGTCGCACCGGATGATATGAACGATGGCATTCGGCTCCGGCAGCGTCGGTAGATTAGGTCGCATTGCGGGGCGAAGCAGATTGAGCGAAAAGGGTATGTGGCCCATCGGCGTAAGAGGAACGGTTCTCGCGTAGGCGTTCGAGGTGGCGATGGTTGCGGTCATGTTTCCACTCCTGTCGCGCTAAGGACGCAACGGAATCGGAAATCCTCATTCCCAACACATGTTTTTTTTCGAGCGCGGTCCGGTTCGGTCGCGACCGGGCCGTGAAACGCCTCGGATCGGCCTCGACACACCGACGTATAATTGAGGAACGCGGCTGGCGACGCCTATCCTTAGGCGACATCGAGCGAAATCGTCGCGCGATACGGCCCTGCCCCGCGGAGCTCGCCCACGCACCGCATACAACGAACGAGACACCGGCATGAGCACGAACCTTATCCGCTCGGCAAGTCTGTCCGACGATGAAACCAAGTTGATCCATCGATATTGGCAGGCCGCCAACTATCTGTCCGTCGGGCAGATTTACCTGATGGACAATCCGCTTCTGCGGGAGCCCCTGAAGGCCGAGCACATCAAGCCGCGGCTGCTCGGCCATTGGGGCACCACGCCGGGGCTCAACTTCATATATGCCCATCTCAATCGCGCGATCCGCGCTCGCTCGCTCGACATGATCTATATCTGCGGACCGGGGCATGGCGGTCCCGGCATGGTAGCCAACACCTGGCTCGAAGGCAGCTATAGCGAGATCTATCCCGAGATTTCGGGCGACGCCGACGGCATGCGCAAGCTGTTCCGCCAATTCTCCTTTCCAGGCGGCATCCCGAGCCATGCGGCACCGGAAACGCCAGGCTCGATGCACGAAGGCGGTGAGCTCGGCTATGCGCTTGTGCATGCCTATGGGGCGGCGTTCGACAGTCCGGACCTGGTAATTGCCTGCGTGATCGGCGATGGCGAAGCCGAAACCGGTCCGCTCGCGGCATCCTGGCAAAGCAACAAATTCCTGAACCCGGCGAGCGATGGCGCAGTTTTGCCGATCCTTCATCTCAACGGCTACAAGATAGCCAGTCCGACGATCCTCGGGCGGATGGACGATGCCGACCTCCGCAAGCTGTTCGAAGGCTATGGCTATGATCCCCTGTTCATCGCAGGCGACGATCCCGCACTGATGCACCCACAGATGGCGGCGACGCTGGACAGCGCGCTCGATCGCATCGCCGCCATCCAGATGGAGGCGCGCACCACGCAAAGCGAGGCTCTCGCGCGTTGGCCGATGATCGTGCTGCGCACACCGAAAGGCTGGACCGGACCCAAGGAGGTCGACGGCAAGAAGGTCGAGGGTTTCTGGCGAGCGCATCAGGTGCCGATCGCCGAAGCCCGCAGGAATGAAGGGCATCGCGAGCTGCTCGAAGCATGGCTGAGGAGCTATTCGCCGGAAACGCTGTTCGACGCCGAGGGGCGCCTCATGCCGGAGCTTCGCGCGCTGGCGCCCCATGGCGAGAACCGAATGGGCGCCAGCGCCTATGCCAACGGCGGCAAGCTGCGATCCGTGTTGAAGCGGCCGGTCTGGCAGGATCACGCCATTGCGGTGCCAGCACCGGGCGGCGTCACCGACGAGGCGACGCGCACCCTGGGCGGCTATCTCGGCGCACTGCTGATGCTGAACGAACGCGCCCGTAATTTCCGGATCATGGGGCCCGACGAGACCAGCTCCAATCGGCTCGATGGGGTGTTTGTTGCCACAGGGCGGCGGTGGATGGAAACGATCGAACCCTTTGACGAAACTCTTGCGCGGGATGGACGCGTGATGGAGGTGCTGTCGGAGCATCTCTGCCAGGGTTGGCTCGAGGGCTATCTGCTCACCGGCCGGCATGGCCTATTCAACAGCTACGAAGCCTTCGTGCACATCGTGGATTCGATGTTCAACCAGCACGCCAAATGGCTGAAGGGGATCCGTGGGCTCGAATGGCGACGGCCCATCGCATCGTTCAACTATCTGCTGTCGAGCCATGTCTGGCGGCAGGATCATAATGGCTTCAGCCATCAGGATCCGGGCTTCATCGACCATGTCGTCAACAAGAAGGCCGACGTGGTGCGAGTCTATCTGCCGCCCGACACCAATTGCCTGCTGCGGACGATGGACCATTGCCTCGGCACCTACGACCGGATCAACGTCATCATCGCCGGCAAGCATCCCGCGCCCCAGTGGTTGACAGCGGACCAAGCGGAAATCCATTGCGCGGCCGGTCTGGGAATCTGGAACTGGGCCGGAAGCGAAGAGTCGGGCGCCGAGCCCGACATCGTCATGGCCTGCGCCGGCGATGTCCCCACGCTGGAAACTCTAGCGGCTGTCGCGCTCCTGCGCGATCATTTTCCCGCCTTGAAGATCCGCGTCGTCAACGTCTTGGACCTGATGACCCTGGAGCCGCATCGGGAGCATCCCCACGGCCTTGATGATCCGGCATTCGATGCGATTTTCACCACCGGCAGGCCGGTCATCTTTGCCTATCACGGCTATCCGCATCTCATCCATCGGCTGACCTATCGGCGAACCAACCACGACAATATCCACGTTCGGGGGTATAAGGAGGAGGGTACGACCACAACGCCGTTCGACATGGTGGTTCGGAACGAGATCGACCGGTTCCACCTGGCAATCGACGTGATCGACCGGGTGCCCGGCCTGTCCGCGACCGCCGGCCAGGCCCGGCAGCGCTTCCGCGACAAGCTAATCGAGCATCATCGCTACATCACGACGCATGGCGAGGATATGCCCGAAATCCGTGATTGGGCCTGGCCTCGTTCGGATGACGCACAAGGGGGAGCATGACCGTGACCGAGGCGATCCTCGCGATCAATGCGGGATCATCGAGCATCAAGTTCGGGGTGTATGATGCGGCTGGATTGGGTGTTCGCCTCAAGGGGCGTGTGACCGCGATCGATACCGCCGACGTTCGCTTTCAGGCTCGTAGCGGCAAAGGTGAATCGATCGTCGATCAACATTGGGGCAGCAGCAGCGGCTGCGGCCCGATCGAGCGACTGCTCGCGTGGATCGATGACCATCTCGACGGAGTCGAGCTAGTCGCCGCGGGGCACAGGGTCGTGCACGGCGGCGGGGACTTCACCCATCCGGTGGCGATCGACGCCGATATCCTCGGACGGCTCACCGCCCTGACACCGCTTGCCCCGCTCCACCAGCCGGGTAGCCTGGCGCCGATCCGCGCGCTTTCCCGGCTGCGAAGTGACTTGCTGCAGGTCGCCTGCTTCGACACGGCCTTCCATTCTGGGCTCACGCCTCCGGCCGGGCGTTTCGCCATCCCCCGAGCGCTCGAGGAAAAGGGCATACGGCGCTATGGTTTTCATGGGCTCTCCTACGAGTCGATTGCCCAGACATTGCGGACGAGGGACGACGGCGCCGGGGCCGATCTTGTCGTCGTCGCTCATCTGGGCAGCGGCGCCAGCCTGTGCGCGATGAAGGCGCTCCACAGCATCGACACGACGATGGGCTTCTCGCCCTTGGATGGCGTCGTGATGGGCACGCGACCCGGATCGCTCGACCCCGGAATCCTGCTCTATCTGATGCGCGAAGAGGGATATGATCTCGATGGGCTGGAGATCATGCTCAACCATCAATGCGGCCTCGCGGGCATCTCCGGCATAGGGTCGGACGTGGTGGCGCTTCTCGCGTCGCCGCTAAGGGAAGCGAGAGAAGCGATCGAGCAATTCGCCTTCAGTATCGCGGGGCATGTGGCGATGCTGGCAACGACCCTTGGCGGTCTAGACCGCCTGATATTCACCGGCGGAATCGGTGAGCATGCCTGGCAGGTCAGGGCGATGATCGCCGACCGCCTCGGCTGGCTGGGACTCCGGCTTGATCGGGTGGCGAACAAGGCCAATGCAGCGCTCATCTCTTCAAATAGCAGCAGCATCAGAGCCGAACGGATCGCGACGGACGAGGAAGGTGTCATCGTCGGCCACGCGGCCCGGCTATATGGAAAGCGCGATTAGCGCCTGTCCCCCAACATGGGCAGGATGAGGTCCTCGATCGCGCGCGCGACGCCATCGATATCATTGGCAACGGTCGACACCGTGGCACGGCTTTTCACCAGGTCGCTCGCCTGACCCATGGCGATCGACAGGCCGGCCTCGGCGAACATCGGCAGATCGTTCGCCTGGTCGCCGATGACGACCACGCTCCCCAGCGGGACGTCATGTGCCCGCGCAAGAAAGCGGGTGCCTTCGCCCTTGTTGGCTTCGGGCGCGGTGATGTCGAGATAATAGGATTGGGACCGTGAGACGGAAGCCCGGGATCCAGTAATCGCCTGCAGCGTCGATTCGAGCACTGCCAGCAGCGTATGATCGTCGCTGACCCCGATAATCTTGTCCGCGCGAGCAAGTCTCTCCCCGAAATCCTGCGTGATAACCGGATCGAGTCTGGAGGATTCGATCTCGCGCGGGATATGGTGATCGCTGGCGCTGCTCGAAAGCCATTGATCGTCAGCGAACACCCAGCAGGTGGCCCCGGCCCGTAATATGAGTGGAACAACTGCCTCAGCGACCGCAGGCTCGATGCAATGCCGCGCGATGACGCTCCCATCCCGCCTGAACAGAGTGCCGCCGTTGAAGCCGCCGAAAGGGCCGTCGAGGTTCAAGGCATCGGCGATCCAGAGCATGCCCGAAGGGGGCCGTGCGCTGATCAATGTCATCGGAAGCCCGGCCTCGGTCAGCCTCCTTACGGCCCACACCGTCGCATCGGCGAGGCTTTTGTCGGTCCGCAGCAACGTTCCATCGACATCCGAGATCAGCAGGCGGGCTGTGAAATCCTCGATCATCCGACGCTGTTCCAATGGCGCCCGTCGCGTGCGAGGAGATTTGCGGCGCCGACGGGGCCTTTGCCGCCGGCGACATAGTCCTCCGGCGCGCCGCAGGCCCAGGCGTCGAGAATCGGCTGCACCGCCGCCCATCCGGCCTCGATCATGTCGGCGCGCTGGAACAAGGTCTGGTCCCCTATCAGAGCGTCGTACAGCAGCGTCTCATAACCGGTGCGCTGCCCGATCGGGAAATGGTCGTCGTAGCAGAAATCCATGCTGACCTCCGCGGTGTCCACCACCGGGCCGGGCTTCTTGGCTAGGAAGCTCAGGCTCGTACCCTCCTTAGGCTGAATCCGCAGGATCAGGCGGTTCGCGGGGAGCCGATCGACCTCGGTGTCGCGAAACAGCGCGAAGGGCACCGGCTTGAACTGGATGACGATCTGCGTTTCCCGCGCGGCCAGCGCCTTTCCGGTGCGGAGGTAGAAGGGCACGCCCGCCCAACGCCAACTTTCTATTTCGACCTTCACGGCGGCATAGGTCTCGGTGCGGCTTTCGGCCGAGACGTCGGCCTCCGAGAGATAATTCGAGACAGGATGGCCGCCCGCTTCGCCAGACACATAGCGTCCGCGGACGGCGTCGTGGGCGACCTCACCTTGCCGCGGACCCCGGACCGCCACGAGGACCTTCGCCTTTTCGTCGCGGATGGCTTCGGCATCGAAAGAATTGGGCGGTTCCATCCCGACCATCGCCAGAAGCTGGAACAGATGATTGGGCACCATGTCGCGCAATGCACCCGTCGCGTCGTAGAATTTGCCACGCGTTCCGACTGTGACGGTCTCCCCCGCGGTGATCTGGACGTGATCGATGTATCGATTGTTCCAGATCGCCTCGAACATGGCGTTGGCGAACCGCGCCACCATGATGTTCTGGACCGTCTCCTTCCCCAGGAAATGATCGATCCGGTAGATCTGGCTCTCGGGAATGCGCGCGAGTATCAGCTGATTCAGCGCGCGCGCCGTGGCGAGATCCCTGCCGAATGGCTTTTCGATCAGCACCCGGCGGAAGCCTTCGGCCTCGTCGAGTAGACCCTCATCGGCCAGCTGATCGACGATCGGACCGAAGAACTGCGGCGCGGTCGCGAGATAGAACAAAGCGTTCCCGGTCACTTGGCCGGCCAGCGACTGATAGGTGGGGGCTTGGGTGAAATCGCCTTTGAGATAGCTTACGCGCGCTCTCAAGCTTTCCCACGCCGGCTCGCGCCGCGCCTTTGCACCTGTCTCACCTCCGATGATGAAAGCATCGAGATCCCCGCGCAGCATCTCATCGTCGCCCTCTTGGTGACTCACGCCGATGATCGTCAGATCGTCGCCGACGAGGCCATCCTTTCGCAGGTTGAGAATCGAAGGCATTAGCAGTCGCCGGGTCAGATCCCCGGTCGCACCGAATATAACCAGGGTCGTGGCGGGTGCTCTGGTGGCTGCCGCGCTGTGCCGCGCGCCGATGCTTTGGCCGTTCACTGTGGCATCTCCACATGTCCGCCGAATCCGAACCGCATGGCCGACAGGAGCTTGTCGCCGAAGGTGGTGTCGACCCGACTGCGGTAGCGCGCGAACAAGGCAGCCGAGAGGACGTGGAGCGGCACCGCCTCTTCCATCGCGGCATCGACCGTCCATCGTCCTTCGCCCGAATCAGCGACCATGCCGGTGAAGCGCTCGAGCATCGGATCGCCGGCGAGGCTGGCTGCCGTGAGGTCGAGCAGCCACGAGGAAATCACGCTGCCGCGGCGCCATACCTCGGCGACGTCGGGGAGATTGATCGAGTAACGCTCTTCTTCGGGAAGCCTTTCCGACGCCCGGCCCTTCAGGACGTCGAACCCCTCCGCATAAGCCTGCATCAGGCCATATTCGATGCCGTTATGGACCATCTTGACGAAGTGACCGGCGCCCGCCGCGCCGGCATGGATATAGCCACGCTCGGCGCGGTCGCCGGTGCCCAGGCGGCCTTGGGTCCGAGCGATCGTGCCGAAGCCCGGCGCGAGGGTCGCGAAGATCGGATCGAGCAGGTCGACGGTCTCACCCTCGCCTCCGATCATCATGCAGTAGCCCCGCTCCAACCCCCAGACTCCACCCGAGGTGCCGACATCGACATAATGGAGACCTTGCTCGGCGCAGCGCCTCGCCCGTCGGATGTCATCCTTGTAGAAGCTGTTGCCGCCATCGATAATGATGTCCCCGGGCGAGGATAGTCGGATCAGTTGCGCAATCGTGCTTTCGGTCGGCTCTCCCGCTGGCAGCATCACCCAGAAGATCCGCGGCATTCCGGCGAATCGCGTCGCCGCGTCTTCCAGTGAAATCGCACGGGTCGCACCTTCGCCGGTCAGCGCGGCAATCGACTCGGCATTGCGATCGAACGCGACGATATCATGGCCTCCACGCAACAGGCGCCGGGCGATATTGGCGCCCATCCGGCCAAGGCCGATTATGGCTACGCGCATGTTCCGCTTCCTTTCAGGCAGAGACGGCTGAGCGGACGAGCGCTTCGAGCGTCGCCAGTTCGCCAGATTTCAGATGGATACGCAGGCATCGCCGGCCGCGGTTCGCGAGAACGTCGAGGTCCCCCTGCGCCTGGGCGAGCTGCACCGCTCCAAAGCTGGCCCTGCGACCCGGGATCGACAGCTCGCTCCTCGCCGTCCTCGTGATTTCGATGAAGACACCTCCGGCAGGTCCGCCCTTGTAGGCCTGGCCGGTGGAATGCAGAAAGCGCGGCCCGAAGCCGGCAACTGTCGCGACCCGCTTCGCGTCGCGAACCGTGGTGCGAATCCGAGCGACGACATCGGCGTTCGCGTCGGTGCGCTCGATATAGCCGAGAAGGCCCAGATAGCCGCCCGCCTCAAGCGCGTTCAAATGGTCCGCCACGATCGATTGGGCGTCGGCGGCGCCTGCGTTACCCGAGCCCGGCGCGAAGAAGGCGAAGTCCGCATCCTCGTAGATCGGTGTTTCTTGCTCGAGCACACCGGACGTCTCATAGGCATCGACCAATTTGCGTGTCGCAACTTTCGCGTCCTCGACATCGGGCTGATCGAAGGGGTTGATGCCGATGACGGCTCCGGCCGTCGCGGTCGCCATCTCCCAACGGAAAAACTCCTGGCTGATCTGCTCGCGCTTTGCGACGCTGAGTGTGATGACCGGATGGCCTTCCGCCACCAGTGCAGAGAGCTTGGCTTCCAATTGTCCGTCATCGTCCCCCGCGAGACGAAGATGCACGAAGAGGCGGTCTGCGCCATAGGCACCAGGATCACCGAGCGGCTCGAGATCGACGGGTATGATCCCCGTGCCGGCCTTGCCGGTGGACTCGGCGATCAGCTGCTCAAGCCACGCACCCAGTGGTTCGAGGCCGGGAGATGTGATGATGGTCAGCTTGTTACGGCCCGCCCTGGCCGCTTCGCCCAGGATCACACCAAGACCTATTCCGGGATTGGCGGAGGGCGGCACGTCGGAGCCGCAGGCGTGCACCATCGGGGCTGTCGCCCGGTAGATTCCGGGCACATCGATGCCGATCAGCGCCGCCGGAACCATGCCAAGGACGGAAAGCACAGAATAACGTCCGCCGATCGCCGGATCGCCTCGAAAGATATGGGCGTAACCATCGGCGATCGCCTTCGCCTCCAGCGCCGATCCAGGATCGGTCACGGCAACGAACTGGCGGCCGGCCCGACCGGACAGTTCATAGAAATAGGCCCGAAGCAGTTCGGGTTCCATCGTCGAGCCGGACTTGGACGAGACGATGAAGAGGCTCTTCTTTGGATCGATCGCCGCAGCCACCGTCCCGATCTGCTCCGGATCGGTGGTGTCGAGCACATGGAATCGCGGCGATGCAGCCGCCGATCCGAAAATCAGCGAAAGGACCTCCGGCCCGAGGCTCGATCCTCCCATGCCGAGCAGCACCGCATCATCATAGGCCTGGGCGTCACGAGCGAGGGCTGTAATCGCCGCCTCTTCCACCTGCTTACCTTGCGCTGCCGGGAGCCAGCCCAACCATTTTCCCTCGTCCGCGCCGGTCCAGAGATCTGCGTCGCCCTGCCAGAGCCGGCGCGACCAACCCGATGCTCGGGCCGTTTCCAACTGGCTGTCGACGGCCGCTTCGAGCGCCTGCGGCAAGCGGGCGGTCATGCCGTTCAGCCGCTCGCCAAGGAATGCGGTACGTTTGGACGCGACCACGCCGAACAACTTGTCGAAAGCGTCTGCGAATTGGCGAACGCCATCCTCGACGAGCTTTGCGGTGACACGGCTAAGATCGAGCCCGAGCGTTTCGGTTTCAGCCAATATACGGTGCGCGCCTTCCACATCGTCGGTCAGCATCGTGCGCACGACGCCATGATCTCGAAAGGCATCCATCGTCTTGGGCGGCATGGTGTTGACGGTCTCGGGACCGATCAGATTGTCGACATAAAGCGTGTCGGAATAGGCCGGGTCCTTGGTCCCGGTGGACGCCCAGAGCAGGCGTTGCGGAGCTGCACCCCTCGCCGCGAGCGCCTGCCACCGCGGGGTCGCGGCGAGGTCCTGGAATCGACCATAGGCCACCTTCGCATTGGCAATCGCCACCTTGCCACGGATCGCTTCGAGCCTGCCGCGCTCGGGGGCGCCCGAGGCGAGCCGGGCGTCGATAGCCTTGTCGATCGCCGTGTCGATGCGGCTGACGAAGAAGCTCGCGACGCTCGCGATCCGATCGATCGGCAGGCCCTTGGCTATCCGTGCTTCGAGGCCCGAAGCATAGGCCTCCGCGACCGCCGCATAGGTGTCCACTGCGAAGAGCAAGGTTATGTTGATGTTCAGACCGTCCTCGATGAGCTGGCGGATCGCCGGGATGCCGGCGGGTGTCGCCGGCACCTTTATCATCAGGTTCGGCTTGTCGACGGCCGCCCAGAGCCGACGCGCTTCGGTGATCGTGGCCGACATATTGTCGGCGAGATAGGGTGAAACCTCGAGGCTGACATAGCCATCGCGAGCATCGAGCAGATCATATTGCGGGCGCAGATCGTCCGCCGCCGCCCGGATGTCGGCGATAGCCTGGCGCTCATAGGCTTCGCCTACACCAGCGCCGGTTGCCGAAAGATCGGCAAGAAACCCTTCGTCATAGACGTTTCCCGAACCCATCGCCTTCTCGAAAATCGAGGGGTTGGAGGTTACACCAGTCACATCGTCCTCCGCCACGAGCCGCTTGAGACCGGAGGAGGCAAGAAACCGACGGTCGAGGAAGTCCAGCCATACGGCCTGCCCCGCGGCATGCAGTTGCTTGAGGCGGCCGCTCATGACTTGGACCTTCCGACGAGGTCGCGCGCGACCGTGAGGACGTTGTCAACCGTGAACCCGAACCGCTCCTGGAGCCTGGCGATCGGTGCGGAGGCGCCGAAGCTCGACATGGTGACGGTAGCGCCATCAGAGCCGACATAGCGATCCCACCCGAAGGAGCCGGCTTGTTCGACGGCGAGCCGAGCGCGAACCCCTGGCGGCAGCACGCTGGCGCGATAGGCAGCGTGCTGTTTCTCGAAGCGGGCCCAGCTCGGCATAGAGACGACGCGCGAGCGCACGCCCTCGGCGACGAGCTTGTTATGCGCCTCGATCACGAGCGATACCTCGCTGCCGGTGGCCATCAATATGATGTCCGGCTCTCCGCCGTTCGTATCGGCGAGCACATAGGCACCCCTCCGAAGCCCCTCGGCCGCCGCATAGCGTTCGCGGTCGAGCGTCGGCAGCGCTTGGCGGGAAAGGATCAGCGCTGTGGGGCCGGCGCCGTTTTCCAGAGCTGCTCTCCAGGCTTCCGCCGTCTCATTGGCGTCAGCGGGCCGGATCGTATCGAGCCCGGGAATGGCGCGGAGCGTCGCGAGATGCTCGATCGGCTGATGGGTCGGGCCGTCCTCTCCCAGGCCGATCGAGTCATGGGTGAAGACGAAGATCGTCGGGACTTCCATGAGCGCCGCCAGACGGATCGGCGTGCGCATATAGTCGGCGAAGACGAGGAAGGTGCCGGTGTAAGAACGCAGATAGGATAGCGCCATCCCGTTGGCGATCGCGCCCATAGCATGCTCACGCACGCCGAAATGGAGATTGCGCCCTCCGTAGTTGCCCCGCTCGAACGAGCCCGCGCCGTCGAAGGTCAGATTGGTCTTGGTCGATGGCGACAGATCGGCGGCGCCGCCCAGGAGCGCCGGGACTAGCGGCGCGATGGCGTTGAGCACCTGGCCGCCGGCGTCGCGCGAGGCCATGCCCTTGGCGTCGGCCGGGAAAGCCGGGATATTGTTTACCCAGCCCGCCGGGAGCTTCCCGCGACGGGCATCCTCGACCTCGGCGGCTTCACGCGGAAAGGCTTTTGCATAGGCTTCGAAGAGCCTGTCCCACGCCGCACGTCCCTTGCCGCCCCGCTCGACCAACGCTCTGTTGAAGGCCGCGGCGACGCCGTTGGGCACGAGAAACTCGACATCCTCGGGCCAGCCATAGGCCTTCTTGGTCGCGCGAACATTGTCCTCGCCCAGCGCCTCGCCATGCGCCTTTTCGCTGCCGGCCCGCGGCGAACCCCATCCGATGATCGAGCGGAGGACGATGAGGGTCGGTCGCTCCTCATTGTCTCGGAACGCCGTGAGCGCCTTTGCGATGGCGCGCATGTCGTTGGCGTCATCCACGTGGAGCACGGCCCAGCCATAGCTTTCGAAGCGCCCGGCCACATCCTCGCTGAACGCAAGGTCGGTCGATCCTTCGATCGAGATCCGGTTGCTATCGAATATCCAGCAGAGGCTCGACAAGCCCAAGTGGCCGGCCAGCGACGCGGCCTCGCCGGAAATCCCCTCCATCATGTCACCGTCGCCGCACAGGACATAGACATCGTGGTCGAAGATCTCGAACCCTGGTCGATTGTAGCGAGCCGCCAGCGCACGCTCGGCGATCGCCATACCGACCGAATTGCCACAGCCTTGGCCAAGGGGTCCCGTTGTCGTCTCCACACCCGTTGTATGACCATATTCGGGGTGGCCCGGCGTCTTCGAGTCGAGCTGGCGGAATTTCCGGATGTCGTCGAGGCTCACGGCCGGCTCGCCCGTCTTCCGCCCAGCGGCATCGATCTCCTCGACCCCGGCGAGGTGGAGGAGTGCATAGAGCAGCATCGAAGCGTGCCCGTTCGAGAGCACGAAACGATCGCGGTTGGGCCAATCCGGCGCGGACGGGTCGTAGCGCAGATGATCCCGCCACAAGGTGTAGCCGACGGGCGCGAGCGCCATGGGGGTGCCGGGATGGCCCGAATTGGCTTTCTGAACGGCGTCCATCGCAAGCGTTCGGATCGTATCGATCGCCTGACGATCGAGCGCGTCATCGGGCAGTTGGCTGGCAGTGACGGAGGGCATCACGCGCCATGCTCCACGACATAGGCCGCCGCAGCGCCGAGCAAACCAGGTTGCGGGTGCGTCAGTACTTTGACGGGAATGGCCGACATATAAGCTTGGAACCGGCCCTTCGACACGAAGCGCAAAGCGAATCCGGATTGGGCCAGGCGCTCGGCTAGCCGCAGCCCGTTACCTCCTCCGATGACGACAGCTGAGCCACCCTGCGCGAGCACCACATCACCGGCCAAAGCACCGAGGCTGAGGCAGAAGCGGTCGAGCGCCACCACTGCCAGACTGTCGGTCCCGTCCAGCGCTGCACCCCAAAGCGTGTCGTCATCGTAGGATTTTCGGTGTTCGTCGCCTTGCGCGATAACATCGTAGATATTCCTGAGGCCGGGGCCCGCGATGACGCGTTCCGCCGACACGCGGCCGAATTTCACACGCAGTGCCGCGACGATCTGGTCCTCGATCGCATCGAGCGGCGAGAAATCCATGTGGCCGCCCTCGGTCTCATTGACATGATACCCACTCTCGGTCCGCAAGACGTGAGCGACACCAAGACCGGTTCCCGGACCAATGATGCTGATAGTACCGAGCTCCGGCAGTCCGACGTCCGGCCCACAGACCTGCTTGAGCTGATCGGCAGGCACATGCGCGAGCGCATGCCCGATCGCGGCAAAATCGTTGACCAGGGTCGCGGTTTCGACGCCGAGCGAAGCGCCCGCATCCGCGCGTCGGATCAGCCAACTGCTGTTCGTCAGCTTGAGCACGTCGCCATGAACGGGCCCGGCAAAGGAGATCGCAACGGCCTTCGGCAAAGGCTGGCCCAACAGGTCGGCATAGGCCGACCATGCTCGCTCGAGGCTTGGATAATGGTTGGTCAGGAAGGTCGTCGCCTCACCGAGGGTTACGGCGCCCGTCGCATCGACGTCCGCGATCGCAAAGCGCGCATGGGTTCCGCCGATATCGATCGTGACGATCTGTTTCATTGTTCATAAGCTCCGATGGCAGGGAAGGTGGGATGATCGCTCACAAGGTAAGCGAGGCCTTGATGCCAAGGACGACGACATCCTTAGCGAGCTCGAACCCACCCGGATCGACGATATATTGAACGTTGGGCCGAACGCTCAGCCAGCTGACCGCCTGGATGCGATAGGCGAGCTCGGTCGCATATTCCGCGTTCGGCCTCGGCGCGCCCGGCGTAAAGCCGAGCAGGCTGCGAGCATTCACATTGGTCCGGGCGATGGCCAATGCGAATTCGTCCTTTGGCCGTGACCGGATCAGGCCGGTATAAAAAACACCCGCCGCGATCTGATTGTCGGTCGCGGTGGTCTTGCGATCCGTCTGCGTGATATTGAGAAAGCCGACGAGCCCACGGCTCGTCCGCGGACCGCTCGGCGTCTCTTCCACCGTTCCGGTGAACTGCTGGCGAAACTGGGCGAAAAAGCCATAGCGGCCGTTCCGTCGCAAGGGCGCGAGACCGGTGACCACCCGATTGCCCCTATTGATGTCGAGCGCGACATCGTCGGCATTGGCGGTATTGTACCAGCCGCCGAAGCGGTATGCGCCCGGCAGCCCCCGCGATCCGATCTGTGGCGTGTAACCCGCTTCGAACGGGATCAGCACTCCGCTCGCGCCGTGAAAATGTCCGACCGTGAAATCCTTGTCGAGATTATGTCGGTTCACCTCATAGGCGCCAACCATCGCGTAGAGGCTGTCATGCTTGATGCGCAGCCGCGCTCCCCACTGGCTTATCGGCCAGTTGTACCAATAGTCGCCGGCGAGGTTACCCGGAGGCGACCCACAAAAGCTGAGATTTTGAAGCTCACAGGTGAAGGCGGCGAAGTCCTCGCCCTGGGTAAGCCGGCCGAACTTCAGATTGATAAGATCGCCGGCGAAGCTTTGCTGATACCAGAATTGGGTGACGCGCCAGGTATTACCGCGGCCAAAGACCTCCTGGACCTGCTGCAGGACCCCGAGGCCGGCCGCGGCGCCAAGATCCTTTCCGCGCCGATAGGTTATCGTCGCCTGAAATGTGCCGCCCGCCACACCGAGCAGCTTGTCGGTAGCGACCGTGGCTCCGAAGGTGAACTGGCCCGTCTCGCGCACCTCATTGCGTTGGCCGCCCGAGACATTCCAGGCCGATTCCGAAACATAGCCTCCCGTCAGGTCGACCCCGTCGTCGCGAAGGCGGCTCCTCAACCCGCCCCACTCGCCGGTCAGCGTGCCCGGGGTAGCGACGGACTGCCGTGCGATGATCGCGTTCGCGTCATCGGATTGTGCAGCGGGGCTTTCCGCCAGTGCGGGCGACACGAGAAGGCCGCTGAGCGCGAGGCTCTGAATAGCGAATGGAATGCGCATCGCTCAAAGCTCCACGGTCTTGCGGGCGGACCAGCCAAAGGCGGCGATGAGCGCGTAGCAGGCGACCGGGATGATCAACGCGGCGGAGATCGTCGTCGCGTCGGCGAGACCGCCAGTGATGAGCGGGACGATCGCGCCGCCGACAATGGCCATGCAGAGCAGGCCCGATGCTTCGGGCGTCTTCGCGCCCTGCCCTTCCAGAGATAGTGAGAAGATGGTCGGGAACATGATCGAGTTGAACAGGCCGACGGCGATCAGCGACCAGCCGGCGATCATGCCCGTGGTGCCCATCGAAAGCAGCACCAGCAGGCCGGCGCAGAGCGCGAAGCCCGAGAGAAGCTTTCCGGGCACGAACTGCCTTAGCAGCCACGCGCCGGCGAACCGCCCGACCATGGCACCGCCCCAGTAGAAGGACAGGCGCTCCCCAGCAGTCTGGGCGGACAGCGCCAAGGTGCCGGGCTCCTGCAGATAGCTGACCAGGACGCTGCCGATCGAGACCTCGGCGCCGACATAGACAAACAGGGCACTCGCGCCGAACAGGATGCGCGGCTGTTTCAGCAGGCTCAGGCTGTCGAAGAAGCCTACCTCCTCGGGCTTTTCGGTCGGCAGCTGGTTGCGACACGCCCAGAAGATCAGCGCGACCAGAGCCAGCACGACCGCAATCCCGAGATAGATGTGGCTGACGATCGCGGTCTCGGCGCTGCGCGCGGCAGCAGCCTCCGCCCCCGACAGGCTGGCCGGATTCACGCCGACGGCTGTCTGCAAGATCAGTTGCGCGCCTATATATGGCCAGATCGTCGTCCCGAGCGAATTGAACGCTTGCGCGAAGGTCAGGCGACTGCTCGCACTGGAAGCATCCCCCAGTGTCGCGATGAGGGGGTTGGCCGCAACTTGCAGGATGGTGATGCCTCCCGCCAGGACGAAGAGTGCGATCAGGAACGGCCAATAGGCGCCCGAACCGGAGGCCGGCCAGAACAACAGCGCGCCAAAGGCCATGATGCCAAGGCCCACGACCAAGCCGCGGACATAGCCCAGGCGCGAGATCAGCGTCCCGGCGGGGACCGACACCAGAAAATAGGCGGCGAAAAAGGCGAACTGGGTCAGCATCACCTCGGCGTAGCTGAGCGAGAACAGCCCCTTCAGCTTAGGTATTAGCACGTCGTTCAGGCTGGTCGCGCCGCCCCAGATGAAAAACAGGCCCACGACCAGCCAGACTAGCGACTGCGTTCCAAGCGATGTCGCGCTGCCGTATTTCTTTATAGAGCTCGCCATAAGACACTCCGCTTTTAAACCCCAATCACAGGTGATCATCAGTCACCTGCGGATTTTCTTGCGCAGTGAAGAAAGCTAAATTTATACAATGTGGCAATTATACGGAAGGATCATATACAAAAATATACCACACTACAGTAACACTATTATACGATGATGTAGATACATGAAACTCATTACTCGGTATAACAGGGCATTTGACCTGGACTTTGAATTAAATGCTTTGCCAGACGGCAAGCAATGTGAACGGAAGGCTGCAATGGATGACGGAGATGCGCGCTCGGCGCTAAAGCGACATTGGGCCGCCTCGGATGCGAGTGATTTCGAGGCCGAACATGCGATCTACCGCGAGGACGCGGTGCTGGAATATCCGCAATCCGGCGAGAGAATCAGAGGCCGCGCCAATATCCAGGAGAGCCGGCGCGTACAGCCGAACAACAAGCGCTTTTCGGTGCGGCGAATCATCGGCGCGGGCGAGCTATGGATCACCGAATTCATCCTCAGCTATGACGGCAAGCCATCCTATGTGGTCAGCATCATGGAGTTCAGCGGCGGATCGGTGGTCCGGGAAACGCAATATTTCGGCGACGGGTTCGATCCCGGCGCGTCGCGCGCCCATCTCGTGGAGAGGATCAGTGCAGGTTAGACAGGCGCGCGATCCAGGCCACAGGGCCGCAACGCGCGGGCAGCCACGATGCGCAGGCTCCCCTTTCGCAAGTCACCGCGCTGCCGCGTTTCAGGAAGTGTCACGCGACCCTCGATCCGGACAGTGGCAGGCGTTCCCGTCCTCTTCCATGCGCAGGAAGACCGCCCGTTCCTCTGCCGCCGGCATCTCTGGGGTGATGATGATATGGCCGATCCTAGAGACGGATAGCCATCGCTTGTCATCCGGTGCCACGAAGATCTTTGCCGTGATGATTGCCTGTTGGCCGTCTCGCCGCCGCGCGCCGAAGGCGCGCGCGATGGAATAGGCACCCTGCGGCCAGGCGGCGCGGACAGCGCGCTCACACCGCACGTCGGCAATGGCCGGCGTCGCGTGATGCCCGTCAGGCGGCATCAGCATCGCGCTCATACGCACCTCGGTACCCTCCCAACCGCGAAAACCAGGCCCCATGCCACAGATGGAAGAGTAGACATGATGGTCGCCGCAACCCGATAGCGTCAGGCACAGCAGCAGCCAGATTCCCGTCGATGACCTCGGCATTTTTCACCTCTGCAATTTCGTGTCGAACAAAGCGCCCGCGGATCGCCTTAGGCCAGCATCATCGAGGCGTTCACCGCCAGGGACTTACAACCACTCAGACGGGCCGACTGAGGAAGCGCGATCCGGTCAGGCAGAAGCGCCACGGGGTTTCCACACCGCGATTGATTCCGATCCGTGGACCAGCGGTGACCGTGCGCGCCTCCCCGTCGTCCCGCAGTTCGAACGGCGCCTGGTCGAGCGGGGTCCCATCGAACTGGCCATCGACCCCGAGTGCCTGGCAAAGTCGGCCAGGTCCGGAGCAAAGAAGACGCGTTGCGGCGACACCACGGCGTTCGGCCATAAGGTCGAGGCGGACGCCGGGCTCCAGCGCCCGGATGAGGACTCCACTGCCGGGAAGGCAGACGAAGTTCAGGCACCAGTGAATCCCATGGCTTCGATAGACATAGGCATGGCCCGGCGGCCCGAACATGGTGGCGTTCCGGCGGGTCGGGCCGCGGAAGCAATGCGACGCTGGGTCATCTGCATCATAGGCCTCGGTCTCGACGATCATCCCGCCGACATGGTCGACCATAAGCATCACCCCGATCAGCCCGGGGGCGACAATCTCGGCTTTTCGGGCAAAGAAGCTCAGCGCCATTCGCTCGGCGCTCCCGCCCGGCTGCAGGTCAACCGACGGCATCATCCGTCCTCGGCAAGCCGCACGCCGGAGAATTGCCAACGGGCATCGGCGGGAAAGAAGTTCCGGTAGCTTGGCCGGACATGTCCGGCGGGCGTCGCGCACGAACCGCCGCGCAGCACGAACTGACCCGACATGAATTTTCCATTATATTCCCCGACCGCGCCGGCGGCCGGCTGAAACCGCGGATAGGGCGCGAAGGCGCTTGAGGTCCATTCCCAGACATCGCCGAACATTTGACGAAGAGACCCTTCGCTGTTGCCGAGAGGTTGCGGCGCCAGAAAGCCGGCTTCGGCAAAATTGCCCGTCGCGGGCACCGATGGCGCAGCGTTTTCCCATTCGAATTCGGTAGGCAGACGCTTGCCCGACCATCGGGCGAAGGCATCCGCCTCGAACAGGCTGACATGCGCAACGGGTGAGTCAGGATCGACCGGACGCGGCCCCGCCAGGGTCATGGTGGTCCAGCCGTCGGCGGCCTTCTCCCAATAATGCGGTGCATCCCATTGTCGCGCCTGGACCGCGGCCCAGCCCTCGGACAGCCATAGCAACGGCTCGCGATATCCCCCGTCGACGATGAACTCCGCCCATTCTCGATTGGTCACAAGGCGATCGGCGAGTCGATAATCTTCCAGCCACACCCGGTGGCGAGGCCCCTCGCAGTCGAAGCCAAAGCCTTCGCCCGCATGCCCGATTTCGGAGCAGCCCCCGGAAAAGGCGATGAAGCGGACGGGGATGGGTCTGACACGGCGCACGGCGACGGGCAACCGATCGTCAAAGACCGGCTTCATCGGATTACTCGCGAAGAGATGCAATATGTCCGTCAGCAACAATTCCTGATGCTGCTGCTCATGGTGGCACCCCAACGCCAGAAGACCGGCGAGCCGAACGTCCAGCCCTTCTGTGCAGAGGGTTTCGATACCGCGATCGACATGGGACCGGTAGGCTAGGATCACTTCCAGCGAAGGGCGTGTCAGTAGGCCGCGCTGCGCACGCGAATGGCGCTCGCCAAACGACTCATAATAGGAATTGAACAGGGTTCCGAAGTTGCGGTCGAACGTCCGGTATCCGGGCAGACGCGGCTCGAGGATAAACGCCTCGAAAAACCAGGAGCTGTGAGCGAGATGCCATTTGGCAGGGCTGGCATCGGGCATCGACTGCGCAGTGGCGTCACCATCGCTCAGGCGGGAGGCCAGGAGATTGGTCCGCTCGCGGATAGCGGCATAGAATGCAGCCGGACGACTGTCGGGTGCGACTTTGCGCCCGGCTGCCCAGCCTCCGTCGATCGGCACGGCCTTCGAAAACCGGTCCTCACTCGACAGCTGATGCATGCGCCTTCTCCTCACGCTCCACCGCGATGGCCGACCACGGCAACGCAACAGGACTGTCGGCTCGGGCGGAAGATGAACCAAATGTCGAAGATGCCAATTGCACGTTGGTATCGACTCGCGGCGAGCCATTGTACCAAAGTATCCCCACACCTTAGTACAATAGCCACCGGCTGCTTCGATATCCAAATTGGTATGTAACAGTTAATGATGGAAATTTACGAGTCGGGGTACAGTACTGACGCGGGTGATCGAAAATCTGCAGATACTTTTGAAAGATGGATTTTGTCTTGGGTTCGGACAGCGGGTGATCGCTTTACCGAGCCCAGGGACGCGGACGGGCCCGCCCCCTCTCCCCTCCGTCCGCGTCCCCCTCTTCTCAGCCACCCGTGAGGGAACGGAAAGTTTCCGCATAAGGAGAATTGGCCATGTCCAGAATCCATTCGCCGATCGGCAGGCGCGATTTCCTGATCAGGTCCGCGGTAGCTGGTACGGTTGGAGCGGTACTGCCCGCTGCCGCGGCGCCGGCCCAAATGGCGTCGATCACTCGAAACAGGGCGCCGAGCCCCGGATTGGCAACTGCGGCGCTGTTCGGCGCTTCTGTCGCAGCCGGGGCGACCGGCGATCCGTCGATCCGGCCATTCCATTTCCGCGCATCAGACGCAGCTTTGGAGGATCTCCGGACGCGGGTTGCCGCGACCAAATGGCCGGACCAGGAGATTGTCGCGGACGCGTCGCAAGGCGTGCAGCTGTCGACGATGCGCCAGCTCGCCCGTGCTTGGCAGAGCAGCTATGATTGGCGGCGTGTCGAAGCGAGACTGAACGCGCTACCGCAATTCGTCACCGAGATCGATGGCGAGGACATTCACTTCATCCACGTCCGGTCGAAGCACAAGAAGGCGCTGCCGGTCGTCATCACGCATGGCTGGCCGGGCTCGATCATCGAGCAGATGAAAGTCATCGAGCCGCTGACAGATCCAACGGCTTTTGGCGGGACCGCCGCCGACGCGTTCGACGTCATAATCCCTTCGCTGCCGGGGCATGGTTTTTCGTCAAAGCCGCGGACGAGAGGGTGGGACCCGATCCGGGTTGCCGGCGCCTGGATCATATTGATGCAGCGCCTAGGCTATACGCGCTATGTCGCGCAGGGCGGCGACTGGGGTAATGCCGTCACCGAGCAGATGGCGGTGAAGAAGCCGGCTGAGCTGCTGGCGATCCATACCAATATGCCGGCCACGGTACCGGACGACATCGCGGCGATCCTCCAGTCCGGCGGCCCGGCGCCTGCCGGGCTGTCGGCTGAGGAGACATATGCGTTCGATCAGCTGGCCTTCTTCTACAAACATGGGTTGGCGTACGCCCAGGAAATGGGAAACCGCCCGCAGACGCTCTATGCGCTCGAGGATTCTCCCATTGGCCTCGCTGCGTGGATGCTTGACCATGACACCCGGAGCTATGAACTCATTCGGCGTGTGTTCAGCGGAAAACCGGAAGGGTTGAGCCAGGACGATGTCCTCGACAACGTCACGCTCTACTGGCTGACCAATACGGCGGTTTCGTCGGCGCGGCTCTATTGGGAAAGCAAGCTCGCTTTCTTCGCACCCAAGCATCTCGACATTCCGGTCGCGGTGTCCGCCTTTCCGGACGAGATCTACACGGCGCCGCGCAGCTGGAGCGAGAAGGCCTACCCCAGGCTCATTCACTATAACCGGATGGAGCGGGGCGGCCATTTCGCCGCATGGGAACAGCCGCAAGCCTTTTGCGAGGAACTTCGCGCAAGTTTTCAATCGCTGCGCTGAGGACGGCGCGAGGCAATGAACCTCGGTAGTCGCGCGCGGGGCCGGCTGACGATGCCGTGACACTGCCAATCAAAGGCGCTGCCCCGCCGAGGAAGTCCGATCCAAGCCAAGAGGAGGTACCGATGCGTTTGCAGAACTTTGTTTCCAAACCCTGGGCGGGGGCCGCGCGTATGAGTTTCGTGATCGCCCTGGGCTCCTGCGCGTCCGCGATCTTGGCGCAAAGCCTTTCACCAGCCGTAAATGCCCATGTTGACGTTCAAGTTGCAGCGTCCAGCGGGCGTCCAGCCGCGACAGATGGTCATCGCATGATAAGGATCATTCCGGCCATCAATGGTCAGGCGTTCATCGATATTCCGCTGCCCGAGAAGGTTGCGATCACCCACGCGACAAGCGCTTCCCCCTCCGCATATGGCAACGATACGCGGTGATCAGCGGGAACGACCCTGAAAGCGAATGTCCAACACCGCAGGTCCGTAAATTTCGAGCGGAGATGCCTGACGGCCGAAACGAGGTCGCCCAAGCCAAATTTGAGATCGGCCAGATGGTCGAGCCGAAGAGGAGAATGATCGTGAACGAAGAGCAGGTCAGATTGCGGCGCGCCGCGCCACTGCATACGCCTACAGTCCTCGGGGCGAACTCAACGCTCGACATCGGCGCCGCCTTGACGACGCTCCTGGCGGACGCGTTCGCGCTCTACGTGAAGACCAAGAATTTTCATTGGCACATGTCGGGGCCGCATTTTCGCGACTTTCACTTGATGCTGGATGAGCAGGCGGCACAAATTTTCGATACGCTCGATGCCATTGCCGAGCGCGGTCGCAAGATCGGCGCGACGACGATACGGTCGATCGGCCAGATCGCGCGTTTGCAGCGCCTCGCGGACAATAATGCGGATTTCGTTACGCCAGAAGATATGCTGAGCGAACTTCGGGAGGACAATATGCAGGTTGCCGCCGCCATGCGCGCGGTGCACGATCTGTGCGAGGAAGAGCGGGACGTGGCGACGGCCAGCTTGCTCGAGGTCTGGATCGACGAAGCCGAGCGGCGGATCTGGTTTCTGTTCGAGGCAACCCGACGCAGCATCGCATAGACGCAATGGACGGGAGCAGCGAAATGCAGGCCAGAACAGGCAAGCGCGGCGCAAGGAGCGCCGAGGTATTGCTTGCGTCGGATATGCCGGAGAGCACGCTTCACAGCGAAGCGGGGCGTGATGACCGAGCTGCGATCGAGGTTCAGCTGGATGTGGCGCTCGACGGATCCTATCCTGCGAGCGATCCGGTCTCGACATTACGCTGTGATTAGCCCTCACGCGCGGCGCGAGCCGGCAGCGTGTGAGGCGCACGACCTTCATACCAATCGCGGTAGCCGCCGTCGGGCTGGTTGACGTCGATTGGCGTCAGCACTGCATTGAGCGCGCGCCCGATCATTGCATGCTGTGCCGAAGAGGAATCTGGAAAATGACCTCCGTGCCCGTCGGCCCGCTTCGACGATTGACTGTGCCTTCGAGCCGCTGCGCAAGCTTGGCGATGATGCTCCAGCCGCCGCCGCTGGTCCGTTGTGCAGGAGCGGCCACAACGCCGACGCCGTTGTCCGCAACCGACACGATGAGCTTATCCTCAGTCGCGCGAAGACTTACCACGACAAGACCCGGGCGTCCGTCGGCAAAGGCATGTTTGAAAACGTTGGTCAGCAATTCGGAAACAACCACGCAGATCGTCCAGGCGGTCTTTTCGTCGACGATGACATCATCGGCCCCCAAGGTAAGATGTATGCCCCGTGGCGCCGCGATCGTCTCAGCCTTCGCCAGGCAAAGCGTCTCGAGCCTTTGATTGAGGGTCCCATGCGCACGCGCCGGGTTGAGGATATAATGGACCTCCTCGAACTTCTCGAACCGGGCAATGGCCTGGTCGAGCATCGCCGTTGGATCCGACATATCGTCGAACGCTCGCCGCGCTATGCGCAGTGCTGCCAAAGCCACCATGAGTTCGTTTCCGACCCGGTGGTTCAGCTCATGAAACATGAGCCACGCGCCTTCGTCCTCGAGACTTCTGCCTTTGCGATCAGACAGTTCCAACATGGCATGTTCCTTGGTTGTCATGAGCTTCCCCGGCATTTTCTGCAGCTCGTACGCCGCCGGATTCGACGAAGCCAAATCCGAGTGCGCTTCGGTTTACCGACAGCATGAGGCCTCGAACTTCGAGGTTGCGGACAATCTGACCAGGAAGGTTGGGAAGCTCTACTGTACGAACGTATCAATGATACTATCGTACAATTCGCCTAGACCAATTCCATCAACCGCGGGACCGGACGATGATGACCGATGTTCGATCAGGATGATGTCGTCTCCCGCTTGGCGTTCGACGTAAACTTGTGAGAGTAAAGCAATGGATGGGAAGCGGTGAGTCGAACAGCAATTGCACGACACTTGCCGACGCGGCCGGACCGGTGCGGCGCTGGCTCACCGCCTATTTTCGACGGCACATACGAAATCATGATGAAGTGGACGACCTCGTCCAGGACGTTTTCACCCGCGTCGTCGCCCGGGACAGCGTCGAGCCCATCGGGCATCTCGGCGGCTATATCCTCCGGACGGCGACGAGCGTCCTCGCAGACCGCGCTCGCCGTCGCGCGGTCCGCCACGCAGACCTGCATGTCGTTCTGGACGTGGAGCAGCACGGGGACGAGGGGATCGACCCCGAGCGGATCTTGCGCGGAAAGGAGAATCTGCACGCGGCGACCGCCGCGCTGCTCTCGTTGCCCGAGCGGACGCGTACGGTCTTTGTCTTGCGACGGCTCGAAGGCTGCAGCCACAAAGAAATCGCCTCGCAGTTGGGTATTTCGATCAGTGCGGTCGAAAAGCACATGATCCGGGCCGTCCACCATCTCAGTACGGAAATGGAAAAACGCGATGCTTCGTGAGGCGCTCACCGGCGGGCGCTTGCGCGCGATGGCGCCCGACGAGGTCGCCGCCTATTTCGTCACGCACCGGGTGGATGGCCTGACTGCCAGCGAGCAGAATCTGCTTACCGATTGGCTGGCTGAGGACCCGCGGCATGCCCAGGCGCTCGATCGTGCCGAAGGCGCCTGGCGCAGCCTCGATGGCGCGGACAACGACGAGATACTGACAGCCATGCGCGCCCATGCACGTCAGGTTCGACCGGAGCGCCGGACAGGCTGGCAGCGGGGTGTTGCCGTCGCGGCCACCCTCCTGCTGTTTGTCACCGCAAGCGTTCTGCTCCTTCCGTCACTCCGCTCGATCGTGACCGGGCGAGGCTCCGGGGGGATCCAGGTGGCGTGGACGCAATACGTATCGGCGCATGGTCAGGTCCGGGACATCAAGCTCCCAGACGGTAGTACGATGACACTTGACGCGGACAGCAGTGCTGAGGCCCGTTTCGCCGACGGACGGCGCGCCATCCGGCTGCTCCGCGGGCGCGGATTTTTTGATGTGGCCAAGGATCAGACGCGACCCTTTGACGTGACCGCGGCGAGCCGGCGGGTCGTGGCGCTCGGCACGCGCTTCGAAGTCGATCTTGGTGCCGACGCCTTGCGGGTAGCCCTGCTTCGAGGAAAGGTTGCGGTCGAACCGCTCGGAAGCGGGGCGCGGACCGTCGTCCTGACCCCCGGGCAGCAATTTACCGAGAAAGACGGCGCGGCATCGGTCCGATCGCTAGAAGCCTCAAACGGGCAGGACGAGCCCGCTTGGCGCCGCGGCCTTCTCGACCTCGACGACACGCCGCTCGACCAGGCGGCGGCGATGTTCAATCGCTATGGGCGCGACCAGATCGTCATCCACGATCCCACCGCCGCCGGGATGCGCGTCTCGGGCCAATTTCGCGCGACTGACGCCGAACGCTTTGCGAGCACCGTGGGGGAGATTCTCCCGATACGGGTGGCACGTCGTGGACATTCCATCGAGCTGGCAGCCGCGCGATAGCGGTCGGTGCTAACGGGGAGTTTCCTGCGCCGCCGATCGCATTGCGAGGATCGCCGCAGCATAGTCGTTCATCCCGAAAATGGCGGTGCCGGCGACGATCACGTCGGCGCCGGCCTCGACCGAGCTACGCACGGTTTCCGTGCCTTGCCCGCCATCCACCTCGATGTGCGGATCGAGGCCGCGCTCATTGCACAGGCGGCGCAAGGCGGCGATCTTCGGCAACATCTCGGGGAGGAAAGCCTGGCCACCGAAGCCCGGATTCACCGTCATCACCAATATGACGTCGACCAGGTGCAGGACATGCTCGATCCAGGCGATCGGCGTCGCCGGATCGATTACTACCCCCGGCCGGCAACCGAGCTCGCGGACGGTACTGAGCACGCGATGCAAGTGGACGGTCGAACCCGGCTCGGCCTGGACCAGGAGGTGATCGGCGCCGGCATCGCGGTAGCGTTCGAGCAACCGTTCGGGCTCGACAACCATCAGGTGCACATTGAGCGGCTTGTTGGTGCTGCGCCGGATTGCCTTCACGATTGCGGGCCCGAAGGACATTTCGGGCACGAAACGGCCATCCATGATGTCGACATGGATCCAGTCTGCGCCAGCCAAGTCGACCGTGCGCACCTCGTCGCCGAGGCGGGCGAAATCCGCCGCCAGCAGCGATGGAGCGATTTTGAGCGCGCGGCTCATGCTCGCGCCGGCCTGTCCGAACGGATCACGCCGTCGGTGACGCCAAGGAAAAGTGTGTCGATTTCTTCCCTAAAAATTCCATGGCCGAGCAGACCAGGGATAGAGGACAGGGTAGCCGCGAGGTTCGAGGGATCGTCGATCCTGCCGAACGCGCAATCGATCACCAGATTGCCTTGATCGGTACGGTAGGGTTTGTTCCTGCCTCCACGCAGCCGCGGTACGGCCCCGATCGTCCGCAGCGCAGCCAAGACAAAGCCGTGCCCAAAGGGAACTACCTCTACGGGAACGGGCGCCGCGCCGAGACGATCGACCTTTTTTGACACATCGGCGATGGCGATCATCCGATCGGCGGCGCTCGCAACGATCTTTTCGCGGAGCATCGCACCGCCGGCACCCTTGATCGCCTGAAAGGAACCATCGATCTCGTCGACCCCATCAATCGCAAGGTCAACCCGGTCCATCCGGTCGAATGCGACCAGCGTGATGCCCGCCGCCCTTGCGGCTCGATCTGTGCGATTGGACGTCGCCACGGCCACTACTCGCAGGCCCTCTCGAGAGCGGCGAGCCAACTCCGCGATAGCATAGTCTATGGTGCTGCCCGTGCCCAATCCGATCATCATGCCGTCCTCGATCTCGGCTACGGCGGCTTCGGCGGCGGCGCGTTTTTGGCGCTCGACTTCAGCCGGCCTCATCGGCTTCGCTCCGTTGCAACGAGCAGATCATTCACCGAAACCATTCCTCTAACCGTTGCGGCATTCGCGCGGCCACGATTGTCAGATCTGTTCAGGTGGATCGCCCAGTCGAAGTCTAACACTCATCCGCACCAACTCCGCAAGCGAGCGGACCCGCATCTTCCCCATCACCCGTCCACGATGGACCTTTACGGTAATCTCGCTGATGCCGAGTTCGAAGCCGACTTGCTTGTTCAGCAGCCCGGACACCACCAGAGCCATGACTTCCTTTTCCCTCGGGCTGAGGGAATCGTGGCATTCGCGCATAACCCGCAGCTCGGCAGCCTGGCCGAGTGCCTCGCGGCTGCGTTCGATCGCACCCTCGACGGCGGCCAGCAACGCGTCGTCGCTGACAGGCTTTGTGAGAAACTCGACGGCACCCGCCTTCATGGCCCGAACCGACATCGGCACGTCGCCGTATCCGGTGATGAAGATGATCGGCATGTCGCCACGCTCCCGGACAAGGCGGGTCTGCAGGTCGAGACCGCTGAGACCGGGCAAACTCACATCGAGCACGAGACACGAGGGGCCTAGTGAGGCTGGGCAGCTCAGGAAATCCTGCGCCGAGGCAAAGGTCCGCGCTTCCCAGCCCACCGCTTGCATGAGAGCCTCGAGTGACTCACGTACCGATATGTCGTCATCGACGATGAACACGGTTGATGCGCGGTCCGGCATTACGGACATCCTCATCGAATGGCTCGATGCCAGAATATCCTCGTTCGCAAGAAAATGCATGGCTTTCTCCTCACGATTTGGCGAGCGCGGCGTTCACGGCCTCCAGAAGCGCAATCTCGCTGAACGGTTTGAGCAGGTAGGCAACAGCCCCAAGCGCGAGGACGCTCGACCTCACGGCCTCGTCTGAAAGAGACGTGATGAAGACGATTGGAATGGGCATCTTCCGCCGAACGAGCTCCAACTGCAGCGCAGGTCCCGACATACCGGGCATCGCAACGTCCAGGAGAAGGCACCCCGTCCGGTCAGGTGCGCCCGACGCGAGGAACTCCTCCGCAGAAGAGAAAGCCGCGACCTCGAATCCGAACGAACGGAGCAGGTCAGGCAGGGATTCGCGTATCGATTCGTCATCGTCGACGATCGATAAAAGGCCCCGGTTCACCATTCCCCATTCCCCGTGATGCGATCCCCACCCAAAGCCGCAGCGGCCGGCGTCCCGCACCGACCGTGCGGCCGGGATATCGGGCCAGCGCGCGAAGGAGGTAGTGCGTACAGGAAGTCTGAACCGATGGTGCCGCTACGGAAAAAACTGCGGCCGCATGCGACGTGGGCGCGCTCTGTCATCCGCCCAGTCACGACAATATCTACGTAGCTAATCCGCGAGGCTGCCCCCCGCGGCGCCACCAGATCCTTGCTGGTGAAAGCGGTCGGCAGCGTACACATCCGCCGGCACCTCCCTCGTTGGACCATCTTCGGCTCGAGCAGGTTAGGAGGGTGAAAATCGGTCGGCAATCAGACCTTGGTGTCATAGGCTGCTTGAAAGCCGCCAGGTCGGAGGGCCATCAATTGTCGCGCATTTTGGTGGATCATGCGGTTTGGCGTCGGCAGGCTCCCCTTCGATCGTATCGATCATCGCCCGTTTCACAGGCATCCGCCGAGGACGCCTTCGGCTCGCTCCGGCCCAGTTTGAACTTGGCGCTCCGGTCCTTCCGCCAAGTGTCCCTCACAGCCGCGTCGATGCACTTACTCCGTAGGTAGCGGGTTGCCCGACAAAACGGGAGATCGCATCCCCGCCCGCGAAGACGTTCGTCCAATAATATTTGTCGGTCACATTCTTGCCCCAGATCCACAGACGGTATCGCCCGTTGCCAGACTTCACGCCGACACGCAGATCGAGCAGCGCATACGCATCGATCTGCATGATCTTGAGTGCCCCGATGCCGGCATAGGTCTTGCTATTGAAGGTAAGCGAACCACCTACGAACGCCCTGAGCTCCCCCGGCACCGGAAACTCGTAGTCCAAATTGGTGATCGATTGCCAAGTTGGTGAAAATGGAAACGGCGTGCCTGATTGATCCGCAAAATTGGCAAGGCCATCAAAGCCGGTGAAGCGGTCAATGTTCGTGTGGACATAGGTGGCCGACGTATCGAGGGTCAGGCCTTCAATTGGTCTCGCCATGAGCTGAGCTTCCGCTCCCACGACGTGCGATCGCGGGATCGAGACCAGAGCTTCGAGCGGTCCGAAGCTCGGGTCCAACTCCGCGCCTCGCAGCTGCTTGCCCCTGTAAACATAATAGAAGCCAGCTGCATTGATCTGCAGATGGCGGTCGAACATGCTGGCCTTGGTGCCGATCTCATATGCGAGGAGCGATTCTTGCCGCACCGGCGTGAACTGCGAGACGGTGGCGGCTCCAAGGACGGGCACGGCTCCCGCCTTATAGCCCTTGCTGATATTGGCGTAGAGCAAGAAGCCCGGACGCTGGGTCCAGTCCACGCCGATCCGCCACGACACGCTGTCCTGATTCAACCTGCTGTGGACGTTGCCCACGGGCTGTTGCCCGTTGGCCGTATCGATGACGTAGCAGTCGCCAATCCGGGTTGGCGGCTGTGCTCCGCCACGAAAAATATTCCAGAACCGCGCGAAGGGATCGGTCGTAGCGATAGCGCAGTTGTCGAACGTCCGCTCGTCCTCGTTGTAGCGCACCGCGCCCTCGACACTGAGCCGGTCGCTGACGCTATATTGAAGCCGCCCGAAGGCGGCAAAGGTGCTCGATCGAAGATGGCTTGTGAACATCGTCGAGTCGGCGATCGCCAGCGGGTCCACGGCCTGCAGAATATGGCTGACGCTATTGTCCGTGGTGAAATCCACAGGATTGTCGCTTGTGGTCTCATGCTCGACATTCCCGCCGATCAGCCAGAGCAGTCCGCCGATCAACGCGGTTGCGCGCAATTCCTCGAAATAGGAGGACACTTTGCCACCACGATCGACAATTTCCGTGTTGTGAAACGGCGTGCCGTCCGGGTCCTGTCCATAATTCATGCGGAACCGGGCGGCAGAGGTCAGCGACGTGAGGGTGACGCCGCTATTGAGCCGCAGGTCGTTTCTCCAACTGAACTGATAGAAATTGGTATTGCTGGCATAGGGGAAGCTCTTGTTGGAACCTTGAACAAGGGGCGCCCAATCGGCGGCACGAGGGCGCGTGACGATGGGAAAGGCCGCCAACCCGGGCGACAAGGCCGGAATGGTGATGTGGGGGCTGATAAACTGGGCGGCTTCGCTGTCGGACCCGTCATGCGTCACTGTCAGGGTGAGCCGCGAGTCGACTGATGGGCTCGGATGCCAATCGAGCGTTGCTCGCGCCTGCAGCTCTTCGACCCGGCCCAGACGATCACCCGGCCGCGTAATGCTTCGCTGCCACCGGTCGCCGTGGCGGCCCTGCAATGCGACGCGGAAGCTCAGACGATCATTGAGCGGTCCGCCAACGAAGCCGCCGATCTGCCAACGGTTGAAATTGCCGTAACTCGCGTCAACTCCAGCGGCAAAGGATGTGGGAGGCCGGGCGGCGATATAGTTTACCGCACCTCCGGTAGCATTTTCGCCGAACAGCGTTCCCTGCGGCCCTTTAAGGACCTCGACACGTGCCAGATCGAAGGCGGCGAGCTTCGTCATGGCCGGATAGGGCAGCGGCGCCTCGTCGACATAAACGGTCACCGCAGCCGGCGTGGCCAGGTCACTGTTGAAGAAACCGACTCCCCGAAGGGTGAATGAGGTCGAGTTAAATGCACTATACTGGATGGTGAGGCCAGGAACGAGCCGCGTCAGATCTGCAACCCCGTTGATTCCGCGCGCTTGAAGCAAGTCACCGGTTGCAGTCGTGATAGACATGCTGACCGTATTCGTGGCCTGCTCCTGCTTCTGGGCCGTTACCACGATCTCGGTGATGTCCGACATCGGTTGTGCATGTGCCATGCTCGGCATTACGAGCGCGAGCACTGCAACATGGCATAACGAATACCAAATGCGTTTTGATGCGCTCGTGATCATGCCGCGCCCCCGCCGTAGGTTGCCAAGCGATCTTAAAGGTATTCGGTACTCGTCCGGCTGGGCTATAGCACGTTAGTGTTAGTTCGTCTTCCAATTGAGAATTTTGCCTGTTCCCGCGCTCACTTGTCGTGCGCGGGCGGTAGTGAACCTCAGTTCGAGGTAGGAGACGGCAAAAAAACGGCTCGTGAACGCTTCGTGTCCCGGGCGTGGCATCGACAACGCGATGTACTTAAGGCTTGGTGGGCGGCGGAGGCACGGCAACCATGCATGATGACGGAAATGCGAATTCGGATATCGACATCGGAATGTTGGTGGATGCCCTTCCCGGATTGGTCTGGACCACCCAGGCCGACGGCAGGTGTGACTTCGTCAACCGCATCTGGCGCGAGTATACAGGCCTAGCTCTGGATGAAGCGGTCGACCACGGATGGAAGACCGCCATTCACCCCGACGACCTGACGTCGTTCATGGAATCCTGGGAGCTCATCAAGGAAACGGGCGAGGTCAGGGAGCTAGATGGCCGACTTCGAAGGTTCGACGGGGAGTATCGCTGGCTCACACTACGCCCTTCGCCCTTTCGAGAAGGAGCCGGCACGCAGCAACGATGGTGTTGGCTTGCCCTGGTTGCCGACGAGACTCCGATGGAGCCTGATGCCCGTTTGTGCCGCTTCATGGATATGTTGCCGATCCAGGTGGGGTTTGTGAGTCCGGCGGGCGTTACGGAATTCAGCAACCGCCAAGCTCTCGCCGATTACGATATGACGCTCGAAGAGTTGCAGCAGTGGACAACTTCCGGGGCAATCCATCCCGATGACCAGGCGACCGTCTACGATGCGGTCGAGCGGCTGCTGAAAAAGGGGAAAGACTACGACCTGCATCATCGCATGCTGCAGAAAGGGGAGTATCGCTGGCTGCGTGCGATGGCGGCGCCCTGTCGTGACGCGCATGGCAACGTTGTCCGTTATGTGTCACTCCAGCTTGACGTCGACGACCTAAAACATGCAGAAAATCTGCTGGCCGCTGAAGTAAAGCTGCTCGAGATGGTGGCGCGAGATAAGCCGCTACCACAAATTCTTGATACCATCAGTCGGGTTATCGAGGATCTGTGCGGCAATTGCTTTTGCAGCATTCTCACCGTCGGGCCGGACAGGAATTACTTTCAGGTCGGCGCCGGCTCCAGCATGCCGGCCGGTTATAGTGATCTCCTTGATGGCCGCTTTATCGATCAGAATGACAATCCATATTCGCTGGCGATAACCGATAAAACTCCTGTCATCTCTGCTGACCTCGTTCACGATTCGCGCTGGGCAGGATCGGCGTGGTCACATTTGATGAAGTCCATCGGCTTCGCCTCTTGCTGGGCCATGCCAATCACATCCAGTTCGGGCGAAGCCTCCGGTACATTCGCAATCTATCGGCACCAACCCGTTGGCCCGACGTCCCGGGACCAAGAACTCGTCGATCGCTTCACGAAGATTGCCGGGATCGCAATTGATCGGGTTCAGGCTGACGCCGCGCTGCTGGCAAGTGAAGGGGAGCTGCGGGCGGCCCTGGCCCAACTCTCCCAAGGCGAACGCCTCAGCAAGACAGGCAGCTTCACCGCGGACATCCAGCTGGATCAGCATCACTGGTCGGATGAATTCTACCGCATCTTTGAAATTAATCCCACCACGCGCCCAAAGGCCCAGGCTGTCCGCGACCGCGTTCATGCTGATGACCTGGAGTTCTTCGATACCGAGTTTCGGCGTGGAATGGAGGGCCTCGATTCCGACTTCACGTTCCGCATCGTCACGCCAGGAGCCGGAGTAAAGCATTTGCGGCGGGTCGCCCGCTTGATGGGTTATGATGCGGGACGGCCGAAGATCATGGGTGCTGTTCAGGACATCACGGCGAATAAACTGGCGGAAGAGGCGCTCAATCAAGTTCGATCGGAGTTGGCCCACGTCGCCCGGGTCGCGACGCTGAACGCGATGACCGCTTCCATCGCGCACGAAGTCAGTCAGCCGCTATCGGGAATTCTGACCAATGCCAGCACCGGTCTCAGGATGCTCGCTGCCGACCCGCCCAATCTCGCCGGCGTCGCCGAGACAGCGAAGAGGACGATCAGAGACGCCAATCGTGCCACGGAGGTCATCAAGCGTCTGCGAGCGATGTTCGCCAAGAGCGCACCCACCAAGGATATGATAGACCTGAACGACACGGCCCGGGAGCTCATCGCCCTTTCATCGGGCGAGCTGCAGCGTGGCCGGGTCGTGCTGCACACGTATCTCGCGGAGGACCTTCCTCATGTTGTAGGCGATCGCGTCCAACTTCAGCAGGTCATCCTGAATCTGCTCCTGAATGCGGCCGACGCCATGGCCGGCATCGAGGATCGGTCGAAGGCGCTGCAGGTTCGAACAGAGCTGCTAGACGACGGGAATGTCCAGCTCATAGTTCAGGACTCCGGCGTCGGATTGGATGAAGCCGCCCTCGAAAGGCTGTTCGACCCGTTCTACACTACCAAGGCACACGGCATGGGGGTCGGTCTTTCGATCAGCCGCTCGATCGTCGAGAGCCACGAAGGCCAGTTGTGGGCAACGAACAATGAGGGGGCGGGTGCGACGTTCGGCTTCCGGCTGCCTCGCGCAGCCAAGGATGCGTCGACCATCGGCGGCGAACGGCCCACATAACGATTTCCGGCACGCCCCCTGAACGGGAAACCCGACAAAGCCCTAAGATAGCGGGCCGGCGAGCAACGAGACGTTCCGACAAAAAACGCGGACACAGACTTGCTCTCAAAAAAGCTACCGCGCGCTTGTTTGCCTACGCTCGACCCATCTGCTGACAAAATCACCGTGGAGGTCGATCGATCCACTTCGAGCCGAAAGCAGAGGCGTGGCTGAGATTCCTCGCTGATTCAATTTGGTGGCCGCGGCCCTTCCAAACTGCGGTTATTGTACGAAGGTATTGGCGAAACCTTCGTGCAATAGATCAAGCCTCCCCTTCCGGCCTAACCCCCACCGACCACGGGGCTCGGCTAGCGAATGCCACGGAAGGGAACGCTCACATGCAGCAACAACGATCATCGCTCGCCAGGCTTGTGGTGGCCGCGGTCCTGGGAATAGCCATGGCCGTTGGCGGCACCGCGCCGGCCTGGAGTTCGGATCACTTCGATTCCCCGGCCATGACGGCCAACCCCCAGGCGGACATAGCCGACATCTACGCATGGACGACGCCGGCGGAGCATCGCTTGAATCTGGTCATGACCGTGGTCGGTCACAGCTTTTCGGACAGGCTCCGCTATGGGTTCCATATCGACAGCGGCAAGGCTTTCGGTCGCACGACCGCATCCACGACGATCACGTGCAGCTTTCCAGAGCCGAAATTGGCGGACTGCCGACTGGGCACCGTGGATTCGGTGCGAGGGGATGCCAGCAAAACGGATGGCATCGCCGGTCGCCATCACCGATTCCGCGTCTTCGCCGGATTACGGGATGACCCGTTCTACAACAACATCAAGGGTTCGATGGGGGCCTATGGCGCAGCGGCCGCTGCGGTAAAGACCGGCGCGACCGCCGTCGACGGAGCGGGGTGCGCGCTGCTCGATCCCGCTACCGTTCGCGAGGTCGCCGAGCAATGGCGGCATACGGACGGTGGCCCCGGAACCAACCTGCTGGCCAACTGGACGGCCTCGGCGATCGTGATCTCGGTTGACCTCGTCGTCGTGTCGCGGGGCGGCCCGATCCTGGCAGTGTGGGGAGTGACATCGACCTCGAACCGGGTGCTCGACCGGATGGCGCGGCCATTTGTGGCGAATACGCTGCTGGGCGATGCCCCATTCTCGGCCGACGAGCCGAGCGGAGCCGAACGGGAGGCGTTCAATAGCGTCGGCAAGGCCGGCGAGCCGCATTATGCGGCGCTGATCGAAAAGTCGCTGGCCTTTCAGGACAGCCTCGACGGCAAGTGCGGCAATCAGCTGCTCGCGGACAAGGCATCGGCCTCGCCTGCGCGCTATCAGGCGCTTGCCCGGATGTTCGCCGACGACAGGCTGTGGGTCAACAGCGCCGCGCCCGTCTGCGATCAGTTATTTGCCGTGGAGCTTGCCGCCCTAGCGCGGCTGGACGCTTATGGTCGCGATTGCGGTGGGCGGTCTCCGGTCCTGGACATGCCCAATATGTGGCGCTCGCTGCTCGTCACCGGCACCACACAAGATACCCCGTGGGACGGGCTGCGCGGTGATGAACACCCACCCTCGGCGGCGGTCTTTCCGTTTCTCGCCCCCCCCGATCCGCATGGCGTCGACCATTGACGATGGCGCCGCTCGATCGAGATGGCAGAGCGCTGATCGCGACTGCCATGGCGAGCGTCATCGCGCTGGTGCCGGGGTCCGCCGAGGCGCATGCGGGAACCGGACTGCCCGGCGGTTTTGCATCGGGCTTCCTGCATCCGCTGAGCGGCTCCGATCATCTGCTGGCCATGGTTTCCGTAGGCCTTTGGGGCGCATTTCTCGGTCGGCCGTTGATCTATGTCCTCCCGGTGATCTTCCCCGCGGTCATGGCCGGAGGGGCCGTGATCGGGATGGTGGGGGTGCCGCTGCCGCCGGTAGAGACGGGAATCGCGCTATCTGTCCTGGTTCTCGGCGCCTGCATCGCGCTGGCGATCAAGGCGCCGGTCTGGGCGGCGGCTCTCATCGTGGCCATCTTCGCGCTGTTCCACGGCTATGCACATGGCAAGGAGCTGCCATCCGCCGCGGATCCCGTCGCCTATAGCGCGGGCTTCGTTCTGGGGACGGGGCTGCTGCACGTGCTGGGTATCGGCATTGGAGCATTGAACCGCTATCATTGGGGCGTCGTTGTGACCCGCGTGGCGGGTGGCCTGATCGCGGTCACCGGGTGCTGGTTCTTATATGTGGCGGTTTCGCCATGAGAGGCGGCGCTCTGCCGCCCGCCTTGCTGCTCGCATCGCTTGCCCTCGCTCTTGCTTTCGAGGCGCCGCGGATCCGGATTTGGAGCCTCGTCGCGCTCGCCGGGACGCTTGCTGCGCTGTCCTGGATGCCGCCGCCGCGCGATTGGCTGGAGATCGCCTTCCTGGGATGCTGGACAAGCATGGCGGGGACCGCCGCGGCGGTCCATTTGCCGCGCGGCCTTGGGTTGGCCGGCAGCGTGACGCTCTCGATCAATGCCGGCCTTTGGGCCAGCGCCGTGGTGGGGCTGGCTGGGAGCCCGCCCGACATTTTGAAGGCGCTCGCCGCCCTACTCCTGATGCTCCCGGCCCGCTGGCTGATCGCGCGGCGCGGAGCGATCGCGGTCAAGGTGGCGTCGAGTTGGCTCATCGCGATCGCTGTCCTCGCTGGGGCCCTCCCCTTCCTGTCCGTCACCCCGGGATATCTTCCCGATCATCTCGAATAGGAGCCACTATGGATCAGGATCAGTCAAACCGGCCGGAACGGAGGAGACTTGCCCGGATGCTCATGTCGGTGCTGGCCTGTGCTGGCACATCGGTCAGCGCGCACGACTTCTGGGTTCAGCCGAACGCCTATTGGATTTCGCCGACGGCCGTTACCGCCATGACCTTGCAGGTGGGGCATGGCCCTGCCCGGCAGCGCTCGCCCATTCCACTGGCCCGGATCCTCCGGTTCGAAGCCTTTGGCCCCGACGGGAAGAAAATCGATCTGAAGGGAGGGTTGCAGTTGGGCGGGACGTCGGAGGACGGCGACTTCGTTCTCCGAAAGCCCGGCGCCCATGTCATCGTCCTTCAGACCGACGATGGCGCCCAGACGCATCTGCCGTCGCTCCGGTTCAACGATTATCTCAAGGCCGAGGGCCTGACACCAGCGCTCCGGCAACGCACCCGTCTGGGTCGAATGGATCGGGATGGATCGGAGAATTACAGTCGTTGCGCGAAATCGCTCCTGCAGGTCGGCCAGGCGGAGCTGGCCGGCCAACAACAGGTCACGCATCCGGTGGGCTTGCCGCTCGAGATCGTGCCCGATCGCAGCCCCTATGCGACGCCAGCCTCGACGAGCTTCCCCGTGCGGGTTTTCTATCAGGGCCGGCCGCTGACGGGAGCCCTTGTGAAGCTGACCCGTCTGGAGGACGACGCCACCCCGTTTGAGACGCGGGTCACGGACCGAGCCGGACGAGCCATATTCACCATGCCATCCGGCGACTCCTGGCTGCTCAATGTCATATGGACGAGAGTTCAGCCAAGTTCGGCGGAAACGGATTTCGAAACGACATTCTCGAGCCTGAGCTTTGGCTTCCCGACGAGCCATGCGCCCCGCAGGTCGTGAATGCCGACCGATGCGCCGATGGAATGTCCGACCAAAGATGGCGGCGGCTGAAGATGACAGAGTTGGATAAAATGGTTCGAATCAAGCGGATCTACGAGGCCAGGGCGGATGATGATGGTCTGCGCGTGCTGGTGGATCGGCTTTGGCCGAGGGGCAAAAGCAAGGCCGAGGCGGCTCTCGACCTGTGGCTCAAGGAGGTAGCGCCGAGCACCGAATTGCGTAGGTGGTTCGCCCATCGGCCCGATCGATGGGATGCGTTTCAGCAGCGATATCTCCTGGAGCTTTCAATGTCCGCAACGCCGAAACTGCGCGCGCTGGCAGGCGCCCCCGTCACCTTGCTCTAGCGTCGAGCCCGAATGAGTGAGGCGTGTCCCGGAGCGACCGCTTTTGGGATCGGCGGCAGACCAGTCGAACCGCTGAATTGAGGCGTCTTGCTGCCTGGAAGGCGTCGAACGTGCGAATAACCGGTTTTGGCATGAGGCGCCGTTCCAGCAGCCGAGGCCAAACGGCGTAAGTTGGTCGGCAGCCGCCGGTCGGCTACGCGCCTCATATCGGACATTCTGCGCCGATACCGACAATCAGAAATCTCCCATCCATTCAGCTGTTGGTGTTTGGTTTTTAATCGCTAAACCTCCGGGGGTCGTATTCCGAAGCGCAAGCTGCCTGATCTGGCCATCGCGATCCGTGATCCGTGATTTGATTGCACGGTCGTCTGGGCGCTCGCCGTGGAGATCACGTTGGGCGAGGCGACGTTTTAGCTGTTGGCGATCGCGTAAATCAGAAAACCTCGACTAACTATTATATTGGTGCTCTCACTTCTTGGAAACAGCCGTTCGCCGGCGGGCATTTTTCCGCTGATCACGTTCGCGGTGTCGCGAACTCCACTCTCACGCCGCCGGGAATCGCACAGATGAAATGGCGAGCCTGCGATCCCTCGCGTACCGGCCCCGGAGCGAATTCTATTTCGACGCCGGGATGATGGCGCACTTTGTCGTAGAGCATATCGAGCGCAGCATCGTCCGCGACGCCAAGTGCCAGATGATGGAGCCCGATATTCATCTTGCGATCAAAATGGACAGCATGCGTTGGATCGACGATCCGCCATAACGTCAGCAGGGCCGTCCCGTCGGACACGAACACTGCCGGATAACTCGGCACCTGACCCGCGACGTGCCAGCCGAGCGTATCGCAGAAGAATGCTCGTGCGGTCTCCACATCGGGTACGGTAAGTCCCACATGGTGAAAACCGAGGGTCATTGCGGTCATATCCATTCTCCAGTCTAAGGCATCGAATAAGTTGATCCAACGGGCGCTAATCTCAGGGCCGATGACCTCCTGCCCGATAGTCTGGGACGGAGAGGCCGCCGCGTCCCCAATCTTCCAGCTCGATCTCCTGGAATATGACGAAAGTATCGTTGGGATCTTTTCCCAGCACCTCCCGAAGTAGATCCGAGACACCTTTGTAGAGCAAGTCCTTCTGCTCCGCAGTGGTGCGGTCAGTACCCTTTGCCGTGCCCTCGCGGGTCACTTGAATGGTCACGATGGGCATCGCTTCCCTCCTCCTGTCATCAGTGTCCGGCGCTCTGACCGCCGTCGACGTGAAGGATCTCACCCGTCACGAAGCCAGCATCCTCCAAGTAGAGAATTGCCTTCACGATATCCTCGATCTCCCCCATCCGATTGACGGGATGGAGTGCCGCAAGGGCGTCGTACGTGTTGGGAGAATGCATCGGCGTCTTGATGATCCCAGGCGACACGGCATTCACGCGAATGCCGCGCTTGGCATATTCGATCGCGAGGCTGCGTGTGGCCGCATTGAGACCGCCCTTGGTTAGCGCGGCGATCACCGAAGGCACCCGCCCATCGGCCTGTTCGGCGAGCGTGGTGGTGATCTGAACGACATGGCCGCTGCCCTGCTTCTCCATCGCAGCGATTGCGCGCTGGGTGATGAAAAAGAAGCCGTCGAGGTTGGTGGACAGCTTGGCGCGATATTGCTCCTCCGAATATTCGGTGAAGGGGCTCGCGATGAAGATGCCGGCATTGTTGACCAGGGTATCGACACGCCCGAAAGCTTTCAACGCGGCATCGACGACCTTCCTCCCCGTTGCAGAGATACCGATATCGCCCGCTATGGTCAGGAGGTCGGGATCATCGGACGGCTGGATCGAACGTGACGTGGCGACCACGCGATAATCGCGCGCGCGGAAGGCCTGGACGATGCCGGCGCCGAGCCCTTGCGACGCTCCCGTCACGATGGCCACTTTACGTTCTTGCGACATGTTGATCTTCCCTTCGCTGCTGTTTGACCAGCCACAGCTAGGGCGTTTCCAGATGGGCGAAAATTCGCTATGATTTCACAATGGCTGATAGAAAACGCACAGAGCTAGACTGGCAGGATCTTCGCTTCTTCCTCACCCTCGCACGCCATGGCAGCTTGTCGGCCGCGGCGCGGGCCTTGGGCGTCAATCACGCGACGATCGCGCGGAGAATCCGGGCGCTGGAAAGCAGCGCGGGCAGCAAACTCGTGGAGCGGCGCCCAGATGGCTATGTGTTGACGGCGGCGGGCGGCGATGTTCTGACAGCAGCAAGCGACATGGAGGCCGCTGCGCGGACGATTGGGCGGTATGCGGCGGATAGCACGCCGCGCGGCCTGGTCCGGATCAACGCCTCTCCCGCGCTCGCCCATGGTTTTCTCGCGGGGCGGCTGGTCAGCCTGACGGAAGTATATCCTGGCCTGGATATCAATCTTGCGACAGACGTCCGTACGATCAGCCTCGAGCGTCACGAGGCCGACATCGCCATCCGACTGAGCCGTCCCGAGGACGGTGACATCATTGCGCGACCGCTGGTACGGATCGGCTACGGCTTTTATGGAACGCCGGCCGCTTGCGAACGCGTCGAAGATGGAGGCGATCCCATTTTCATCGGTTTTGACGAAGCCGACAGGCATGTTCCCGAAGCTGCCTGGCTCGCCCGCCACTTCCCACGTGCAAGACTGGCCTTTCGCGCCAGCAACCAGTTTGCTCAAGCCATTGCAGCGCGCGCTGGCACCGGCATCGCGCTGCTCCCGCATTATATCGGTCGTGTGGAAACCACGTTGCGCCCCTGCCACATGGAGCAGGCGCCGCCCTCGCGCGACGGGTGGCTGCTAACCAGGCGCCGCGATCGCAGCGAGCCCGTGGTTCGCGCGATGGCCGATCATATTGTCGCCCTTTTCGATCAGGAACGCGCGCTGTTCGAAGAGTAGAGCGTCAGTCGGGACGCGATACAAACCCGGCACACCGGCCCACGTCATTGCGATGAACCGCACGTTCGTCGAAGTGCCGCTCCCGAGGTCCATTATCGCTCCTTCCTGTAATGGCGAAATCTCGACCAAACGCCGGTATTTCCCGGGCCAACGGGTCGCATCGCGTTGATGACTAGCGAGTGTGAGAAAGCGGCGTCGTGGAAGCTGCGAGGGCCATGGTTCGGCCTTCGAACGCGCCGGCGGAATTGCCGCCCAGCGCAACCAAAAGCTGCACCGTATCGAGATATTGCGCCGTCCTAGCCTGAACCTCGCCCAGCGAGGCGCGCTGATAGGCGCGTTCAGCATCAAGAACCTGGAGGACCGCGATCTCCCCCGCGCGGTAGCCAGCTTGGTTCAGGCGCAAGCTCGCTTCGGCGGCATGCAAGGCGCGGTCCTGCGCCGCGGCTTCCTCGCCATCATGGTTGATCGCCTGCAGGAGATCGGCGACCTGACCTAGCGACCGGATCACGGTCTGCTGATAGCCGGCGAGTGACGCCCTGTAGCCATCCATCGATGCACGCCGGTTTGCCTTGAGCGTGCCGCCATGAAAGATCGGCGCGATAAGGCTCGATGCAATGTTCCAAAGCGTGCCGATGCCTGGGCCCGCCGTGCCGAGCGAGGCCGACAGATCGAGATGCGGATAGAGATCGGCGGTTGCAACGCCGATCGCCGCACTCGCCGCATGAAGCTCGGCCTCAGCCGCGAGGATGTCGGGACGGTCGCGGGCGACATCAGACGGCAGGCTAACCGGCAGCCTCGCGGGCAGCGCGAAGTCGGCCAGGTCGAAGTCGGGCGCCACCCAATCGGCAGGCCCCTTGCTGGCCAGTACGGACAGGGCGTGGCGGGCGACATCCCGTTGCTGCATGAGCGGGGGCAGCAGTGTCTCGTCCTGCGCGAACTGCGTCCTCGCCAGCGCGACATCGACCTGGGTGGCACTGCCATAGCGATGCCCCGTCTCGACGAGATCGAGGTTCTTGCGGTCGTCGGCCAGCAGCGACTGCACTGCGTCGATCTGCGCGCGCGCCGATGCGAGCAACAGCGCCTGGGTCGCGACATCACCGGTCAAGGTCAGATAGGCGGCGTCATAATGGTGCTTCTGGAGATCGGTGATCGCCGCGCGCTCCTCGACCAGCCGCTTCTTGCCTCCGAAAATATCAAAGTCGAAACTGACGGTCGGCCCCAGCGCATAGAAGTTCGAGGCTCCACCCTCGAGCCGCTGCCGGCCGCCTTGGGCGCCGAAATCGACTTGAGGTCGAAGCCCGCCACGGGCAGCAGCGACAGTTTCGTTCGCCTGCGCGATCGTCGCGTCGGCCGCCACGAGATCGAGATTGCCGCCGATCGCCTGGCGCATCACCCGATCGAGCTTCGCCGAGCGGAGGGCCGACCACCAGTCGCCCCCGATTTTCTCTCCAAGGTCGATATGCTGGGCAGCAGCCGCATCGCCCTCGTCACCGAGCCGCTCTTCCGCCTGCCGGTCATAATGGGTCGAGACGGGCGCGGCCGGCCGTTCGAAATTGGGCCCCGCGGCCCAGGCAGACAGCGGCACCAGCGCGCTGCCGGCGATCAGGGCGCGACGGATGGTTTTGCCGAGCGATGGTGAGGTTTTATCGTTCATGTAACGGCTCCTCGAAGGTCAGTTGGCCGGTCGCGGTGTGCGGAGAAACAGGACGAGCGGGCTCACTATGAGAATGGCGACCATCAGCAGCTTGAACTGATCGATGACGGCGATCAGCGCCGCCTGGCCTGTCACACCCTCGTTGAGCATGGCGAAACCCGACACCGAACCTGGAGCGGCGGCATGCAGGGCGAGTTGATGCGCCGTGAGATTGCTGCCGAGCGCCAGATGCATCATCTGGGTGTTGTCGTAGAAGAATATCTGAACGACCGCGATCCCGATGGTGCTGCCATAGAGACGTGCGAGATTGAACAAAGCGGTGCCTTCCGGGCGAAGCGCCGGAGCGAGCGTCGCGAACGCGGTACGGCTGAGCGCAGCCATCAGGATGCCAAGGCCGGCCCCCTGGAGGGCGCCCGCGATGACGACATACTGCCAGTCCATCAGCGGCGAATAACCGAGCATCTGCCCGTTGCCGCCGACGGTGAGAGCGATACCGCCGATCACGAGCAGGCGGCTGTCGACCCATTTGAGCGATCGCGCGGTGAGGATCAACCCAGCGACCAGCGCCGCGCCGCGCGGGATCGAGATATAGCCGGTGGTATCGGCCGGATAGCCGAGAAGCTCCTCCAGCATCGGCGAGGTCAGCGCCAGAGTAGGCAGCAACACGAAACCGAACGCGAAGAACATGACGGTGCACAGGGTAAAGTTGCGATCGCGGAACAGCGCCTTGTCGAGAAAATGCCGGCTCGAGGTCAGGATATGGACCGCGTAGAGATAGAAGCCGAGCGCCGACGCCGCGGCTTCGAGGTAGCTCTCGGCCGACTCGAACCATTCCATGCGCTCGCCGCGGTCGAGCAGCATCTGCAACCCGATCATCCCGAGCGAGAGCGTGGCGAAACCGAAAAGGTCGAATGATGGCGCCTGCGCGGGCTTATTCTCGTCGAGATACAGCAGCATCACCAGGAAGATCAGCCCCGTTACCGGCAGGCCGAGCGAGAACATCAGCCGCCAGTCATGATATTCACTGATCACGCCCCCGATCGCGGGACCGCTGAGGATACCGACCAGCACCGTCACTGTCGCAATCAGGCTGACACGCGCATGGCCCTCGGGCGGCGTTGCTTCGAGGAGGATCGCCAAGGCGAGCGGCGCGATCGGGCCGCTCGCGGCGCCTTGGACGATCCGGGCGGCGACGAACTGCAGGGGCGTGCTCGCCTGGGTGGCAAGCCACAGACCGAGCGCGAACAGGACGAGCGAGCCGAGGAAAAGCCCTTTCCGGCCGAGAACACCCGCCAACCAGCGCGTCATCGGCATCGTAACGGCACTCGCCGCGATGTAAGACGAGAACACCCAGCCGATCTCGTCGTCACTCATCGACAGCGCGCCTCCGATATGGAGCACCGCCGCGTTGGGCAGAGAGATGTTGGCCGCCTGCAGATAGCTCGCGACCAGCGCCGCCGAAACCACCCAATAGCGGCTGCTCGTCGTGGCGTTCGGAGCGGCCGCGGCGGTCATAGCGCTGTTCCGCTTACCGGCGCGTCGGTGTCGATCCGCGCGGTGACGCTGATGCCCGAATAAAGCGGCCACCTGGGGTCGATCGCGTCCAGTTCCAGCCGTATCGGCAGTCGCTGCACCACCTTGACCCAGTTGCCGGTCGCATTTTCGGGCGGCAGCAGCGCGAATTGCGATCCGGTGCCGGGGCTCATGCTGACCACATGCGCCTTGAAGCTGTGCCCCGGATAAGCATCGACGGCGATCGTCGCCCGTTGCCCGGGGCGCATGTGGGTCAGCTGTGTTTCGCGGAAATTCGCCTCTACCCACATATGGCGGGCCGACATCATCGCGAATATGGCAGCGCCACTATGGACGAAATCCCCCAATTGGAGGTCGTCGACCTTCGTCACGATACCATCGTCAGGCGCTAGAATCCGCGTATAGGCGAGGTCCAGGTTGGCGCGATCGAGCTGCGCTTTTGCTTCGCGGACGGTCGGATGCTGGTCCACCGCGATGTTCGGATTGCCGTTCAGTGCGGCGACCGTGGTGGAGACCTGCTGCTCGGCCGACGCAACATGTTGCCGGCCGACCTTGTAGTCGGTCTCGGACCGTTCATAAGCCGACCTAGATGTAAAATCGGATGCGAGCAGGTTCTTCTTTCGATCAAATTCCTGAGCGTCGAATTCGCCAGAGTCCCGCGCCGACTGCAGCTCGGCGAGTTGCTGACGATAGGTCGCCTTCAAGGCGTTGATCTGAATCCGCGCATTGCCCAGTCGCGCTTCAGCCTCCTCGACAGCAATTTCATAGGGTTCGGGATCGATGCGGAACAGCAACTGGCCCTTCCGAACAAACTGATTGTCCCGCACCGCAATTTCCACGACCTGGCCCGACACGCGCGCGTTGATCGAACCTTTAGTGGCGCGGATGAAGGCGTTGTCGGTGGATGCATAGCGCTCATTCGCCTGGTATTCGGCTGCTGCGCCCACCAGCAGCAAGATCGGAACCGCTACCATCAGCGGCCGGCGCAGCCGTTGCCGGAGCCCAGGTCCTGAGCTCACTTTTTCTGCTCTGACCGCCGGTTCCCTGGCCACATTGAAGTCCGCCTGAGCAGAAGAGGATGAAGTGACTTGCATGGCGGATCTCATTCCTCATTGCTTTTTGTACTGTTCCGCATAAATATTCCTCGCAAGAACGAGTCGTCAAGAGTTTTATGCGATATGGTACAAAACACTGCAGGGCCGGAATTGAAACGTCGCGGGCGGCCCAGAGCCTATGATCCCGAGATAGCGCTCCAACGCGCCATGGAGGCGTTTTGGAAGAGCGGATATGCTGGCACCTCACTCGACGATATCGTCGCCGCAACCGGTATGAACCGACCGAGCCTTAGTGCGGCTTTCGGGGACAAACGCACCCTCTACCTCAAGGCGCTCCGTGCCTATTGGGAAGCTAAATTTGCGGCGATGAGTAAGGCGCTCAGCGGCGGAACTCTGCAAGAGGCGCTGATGCGAGCTTATGAGGCGTCGCTGTCGATTTACTTCTCAGGAGACCAGGGGCCGCGCGGCTGCTTTGTCCTTGGGACAGCAATAACTGAATCCGCTGAGGATCAGGAGATTCGAGACATCATCAGTAACGGTTTCGAAAAGCTTGATGCCCACTTCGAAGCCCGACTTCGAACAGCCGCTGAGGCAGGCGAGCTCGACCCAGGTGCCGATACGGCGGCTCTCGCGATGCTGGCTTGCGCCGCCATGCAGAGCATCGCTATTCGCGCTCGCGCCGGCGCGCCGCGGGATCAGCTGAGAGAACTCGCTCTGAAGGCGGTCAAGGTGATTTGCCGCTAACGGTAGCGAGCTGCCCTTCGAACGAGCTTCGGAAGGACGGCAGCTATTCCACAGGGGCACCGCAAAAAACCGTCAGACGGGAATCGCCCAGCTTCATTCGAAGAATCCGCCGGTCAGCAACGCGCCGCAATAGCAGCCATAGCGTGCCCATTTAGTGGCCCCAAATCCGGACCGGAAGCTTTTGAATGCGGTCTGACGATCGCCGCTGCCGCCATGCGATGAAAAGCGGACATCATATCGAAGCCGCACCTGCGGCGCGGATCCTGTTCGCCTTTAATTATTAACCACCTGCCCAGAATGTGTGTCTTAAGCTAGATTTTGGCTCAGCAATCGCACCTCATATTTCTGCTCCCGCAACCGCTAGTTGATTGCAAGCCATTGCAGAACGTCTCAGAAAGCTTCCGACAGCTTGCCGGGGAGCCATGGGATGGAGCTATCTGCATCAGCGGTGACGGGAGCAATGCGGATAGGGGTGCAGATTGCCACAGCTTATCGCGGTCCTCACCTCGAGATCTATTATCAAGTGATCAACCAGTTCGGACCAGAGACGACTTATCATTCATTGATGGGTACTGGCGATGTGACGAGAGCGGATACGATAAGATCGCAGGATTTATACATTCAGTTCTTGCTGGTCAATGTCGGTGGAATGCGCGCCACGAACGTCAAATTAACGCGCGCCGGCGATTTTTGTCGAGCGTCAGGTCGTGATTTTGGCGGGCTTTTCGAAGTTCCGATTGCCCAAATGCCGCCCGGCCAAGTCCTCCAGCTATTCCTGCTGGACGCCCATGAGCTCGATGCGCACGGCGAGGACGGAAGGAAGATCGGGATACAGGAGGGTTCCCTGAGCATTACGGTGGACTTTGATGCGCCTCGTACATTGTTGTCCATCTGGCGATACGCGTGGGCTCGTATCCGGCGAAAGTCGCAGCATCGTACGATGTTCGAGTGGCGGCCGGATATGGTGATGGGTGACACGCCTCCCCCACGCTTTGGCTAAACGACCAAAGGCCTTTATTCAGAGCGGTAATCCCGCCCTTGGTGAGAACTGGGTGTCGGATTCCATCTGCTTGCGCCTTAATTTCGGACATCCCGCGGTGAAAATCCTGCTCGCAAAAGTTGCCGTCGATTCAGGATAACTGCGGGGTCCGAGATCGCGGCGGCGCAGGCTGATCAGGCATAATCTCTCCATTGGCCATTCCGGCCAATGGAGATGTGTCATGGGAGTTTCTGATCTCGATCCTGACGCTCGCGGGCGTCGTGCGTGGAACGCCGGTAGTCTGGTTGGAGCCAAGCGACCACTCAAGCCGCGGGATGTCTGGGCCATTCGCTTCTTCTTGGATGAGCATCACCGGATGCGCGACCGCGCCCTGTTCGATCTCGCCATCGATAGTAAGCTTCGCGGCTGTGACGTCGTGAAGATCAAAATTGGCGATCTGGGAGCTGGTGGCACCATCCGGAATCGTGCGACCATCATCCAGTTGAAGACCGGACGGCCCGTCCAGTTCGAGCTGATGACGGACGCGCGAGCAAGTCTGTTGGCTTGGCTTTCGCGCCGTGGCGGATCTACGAACGACTTCGTGTTCCCGAGCCGGGTCGATTCTCGGCCATCTGAGCACTCGACAATATGCTCGCCTCGTAGACGAGTGGGTTTCTGCCATCGGCCTCAATGCACGCGATTATGGCACGCATTCGCTGCGTCGAACGAAGGCATCTATGATTTACAAGGCGACCGGCAACCTTCGTGCGGTGCAGATTTTGTTAGGCCACAGCAAGATTGAAAACACGATCCTTTACTTAGGTGTGGATATCGATGACGCCCTCACGTTGGCCGAACGTACTGAAATCTAACTGGGCAGCCCCTCGCCCGGCGAGGGGCTGATTGGGGCCGATAGCCGACTGGCAGCTTTTAGTCTCGTTACCTTGAACGCAGACCCGCCCCGAGAATTAGCGCTGACTTCGTGATGCTACCGACTTTCCCTTTCGAACATTGTCGTTACACTGGCGGAAGGGGAGCTCGTCGCAGCAACGCCATGGACGTCATTGATCTGCAATCCGGCGTGGAGAAGGCCGTCGATGCGCTGTTCGCAGACCGCCTCGCGTTGCTCTGCGGTGCGGGTCTTTCGATGGCCGCGCCGAGTTCGGTGCCCAGTGCGGCAGCACTGGCCTGGAAAGCGAAACAAAAATATGACGCGACGCATGGCGCTGCGCGGCCGCCACTGGCGGACTCCATAGACGACCAAGCTGAGTTTTTCTTTCAGCGCGGCGAACTCGCAGACGTCTATCTTCGCACCTATGTCGATCATGACGCCTTCGCAGGCGAACCAAATGATGGCCATTTCGCTACTGCCGATCTGCTCCTGACGGGAGCGATCGGAACCGCGATCTCGACTAATGTCGACACGCTTATTGAGACGGCCGGGAACATGCTGTTCGGTCATGTCGGCGTCGGTGTGAGCCGTGAGCAGGTCGCAGCGTTGCCGGCGTCGAAAGCGCCCCTTTTGAAAATCCATGGCTGTTGGACCGATCCGCCGGGCACCGTCTGGGCGGTTGGGCAAGTCGGCGTCGATCCCATCCATACACGCGTGACCCAGAGCGGCGCGTGGCTTACCCAGAGGCTCCTTGACCGCGATCTCATCATCGTCGGATATTGGACCGACTGGGATTATCTCAACGATGTGCTCGAGCAGTCACTGGGCGCGGTGAGCCCGAGCCGCATCATCGTTGTCGACCCCTGCGACACCGCTAGTTTCGAAACCAAGGCTAAAGCGCTGTTTGAACTCGGGCAACGCGCATCCAAGGGTTTTTTCCACGTGCAGGCATCCGGTGCCGTGTTCCTCAATCAGCTTCGCGTCGACTTCTCGCGCGCTTTACTTCGCCGCGTCCTGCATTCGGGCTCTGACGCTTACGCCGCACATGCGGGCGGTGCGCCTGATCCTGCTTGGCTCGAGCCCGCTATGGCCGACGCTAAAACGCTATGGCGCATCCGGCGCGATCTTGAAGGCGCCAACCCGAATGAACCCGCGAAATCTCATCAGCCGATCGAGGAGCCACTTCTCGGCATGACCTTGCTCCAACTTCAGGCGAAAGGCGCGACCGCCGAGGACAGCTGCTGGAATCTGGGTGGAACCCGAATTCGGGTGCTCCGCTCGATCAATCGTCCGCTCCACGAGGTCGAGGCCGCCTATGGGCGGGAGACGCCACCGCTTGTCGCGCCCGAATATGTCATCGCCGTCGGAGCGGAAGCGCTACCGCTGCCTTCGAGCATCGCGCGTGGAGCGCCCAAGGGTTCGATTGCCCGGGGATCTTCAACCAAATGGCGGTCACGGCCAGACGCAGTGGCGGAATTAGGCCTGTGACGACGCTCCAACTCGCCGCCGAGCAGCTTGCTGCCGCCGATTATTCGATAATGGTCGTCGATGACAGCTATGGCCCATATCTGATGTTTGAAAGCGATACTGTACTGGGCTTTGTCCTCGGATACGCGGATGCAGCCACGCTGATCGAGCGCTGGCGCCTGCAAAGCCAGCACATCCTCAAGACCGCGCAATTTGGCCTGCGCCGCGCAGAGGTCAAAGCCTGGAACGCCTACCTTATCCTCCTTGCCGAGGCCGCCGCAGACTATGGTCCAAGCGTCACGCTCAGCACGATCGAAGAAGACCTAACCGGAACACGCAAAATTGCGCGTGCCGGCATTGTTACCGACATGGACGCGCGTGGTGCGCTTTTACCGCTCCTATCGATGCAACACGCGCCACAACTCGATGCCGTCGACATGGCGGCGGAAGTTCGTCTGCGGACGTCCGAGCTTCCCGTCGAACTGATCGATGCTTTCGTAAGCGGCGCGGCCGATACCGCTCTCCTCCAGCTACTCGAGGGCGGCCAGTGAAGCTCAGCTACATCCATGTCCATGGGTTTCGTGGCTATCGAAAGCCGGTGCGGATCGATTTTGCCGAGAGCTTCACGATTGTCGATGGGCGCAACGGCGTGGGCAAGAGCACAATCTTCGACGCCGTCGAGTTCGCGCTGACCGGCACAATCAGCAAATATCTCGATGCCAAAGCGGACGGGGAAACCGTTGCAGATTATCTTTGGTGGACGGGCCCTGATGGTTCTGACGATGATCTCGGAAAGCATTTTGTCGAGGTCGGGTTCCGGGACGGCAATAGCCATTTTGAGATCAGGCGCACTCCGTTAGATCCCCAGACCCTCGATGTGCGCGCGAAAGTCGAGGGCCTCTTTCAACCGAACGCCGCACCGCGCGAGGCGATAGCGCAACTTTGCAACTCGACAATTATTCGCGACGAGCATATCGCCCGCCTCAGCCTTGATTTGAAGGAGGGCGACCGGTTCAACTTGTTGCGCGATGCGATCGGCGCCGTCGATGCCGAAGACTGGATAAAGCGCGCCCAGAGCTTGCACTCGACCGCGTCGAACCGGGTGAAGATTGCCGCCAGTGAGGTTGAAACGGCGACTTCCAGCCAAGCCGCCGCTGCTCGCCAAATCGATCAGGCCCGCGCCGCGCTGCCCGCGGCCGATCTCATTGGTCAGGCAAGCGCGCGGATTCAGCGCCTCCTCGGAGTGCCCGCGTCTGGCGCGCAGCTGCCAGATCTGTCCCGTCAGCGCTTGGCCAACCTTGCTGCCGAGGCCGAGGCCCTCCAGGGCCTGATCAAGAATTTCGTCCGCTATGAGCGAGTACGCGACAGTTTGCCCAACCTTGAGGAGCGCGCCTCTGAAGCGTCCGTCAACGCTGTCCTTGCCCAGCTTACTTACGAAGAAAGCCTGGCCGCGCTCGCAACCGCCCCAGTAGCGAGTCATTTATCCGGGCAGGCGCGTCAGCTCGAAGCCTTGGTCGACCTCGGCCGGAAACTTGGCCGACGGGAGGGCCATTGTCCGCTCTGCGAGAGTGGTGTCAGCCATGACCAGTTTGATCACGGCCTCGAACAAGCCCTGACGATCGCGCGGCAGTTCGACGCTCAAGCTGTAGAACAGGCCCAAAAGGAACGCGAACGCGACACTGCCCTTCGCAACTCTCAATTAGCCGACCGGACGCTCGAGGACGTCAACGATGAGCGTGATCGGATTCGATCATACGTCGAGACGTATGAGGCGCGCCTCACGGCATCTTCACTTTCCAAGGCGACGCTGTCCGACCTTGAGCAGCGACTTAGCAGCGTACAAGCGGAACAACAGAGTCTAGCAGCCGACCTCCGGGTTCTCGACACCCTCTCACTCGATCGCGTAATCACGCGCGCCTCGAGCGATCAGAGTGCGGCGACAGAGCGGGTCCGACAGGCAGAAATGCGCCTTGGGCGATTCCGTCTTGCCGAGGCGCGAGCAAAGGCGATCCACGATGCCGCGCGCCGTTCCGCCGCGGAAACCCTTCAACAGCGGCTCGATCGCGTTATTCCGTTGATGTCTGAACTCTATAAGCGACTTCGCCCGCATCCGATCTGGAGCGATATCGAATACAGCGTTCGCGGGGACGTTAAGCGTTTCCTGACCTTGAAGGTCGGCGGTGAGGTCAACCCCCAATTCGTCTTCTCCAGCGGCCAAAGGCGCGCAACCGGCCTAGCCTTTTTGCTGTCCGTCAATCTTTCGATCGCCTGGAGCAAATGGCAAAGCATCCTGCTCGATGATCCGGTCCAACATGTCGATGACTTCCGAACGGTTCACCTTGCCGAGGTTCTGGCGCAGCTTTGCCAATCGGGTCGCCAGATCATCTGCGCCGTTGAGGATAGCGCTCTGGCGGATTTGATGTGCCGCCGTCTGCCATCCTCGACCGCGGCGCCTGGCAAGCGGATAAGCTTGGGAACCGACCCCAGCGGCGCACTTGCCATCACTTACGAACAAAAAATAGCGCCCCTCATCCGCCGCGCCCTCGTTTTGCCCGATCAGCCGTTGAGCGCCTGACCTGAGGTCACGCCAGCGTCGCCAGCGTCTCTTTCACCCGCGCCCGGACGTCGAGATCGCGCGTGGTCTCGAGCACCGCCACAAGGCTCGCCCGCGCCGAGACCGTGTCGCCGACGATCAGCTCGAGCCGCGCCCGCTCCCACCACACACCGCCGTAAGACGGCGCAAAGGCGGTGATCCGCTCGAACAGGTCATGCGCGCGCTCGACATCGCCGCTCTGCTCGGCGCGCTTCGCCTGGTTGAGCAGCAGCCGCACGAGGAGCGCCCGGTTGGGCATCGCCGCGATCTGGACGGTCGCCGGCGCACCGCGCCGGCCCGAGGTCACCAGCGCCGCCAAATCCCCGGGACCAATCGCAGCCCCATCCTTGAATGGATTGATGATCACGGGCACCACCTCATCGCCGACCAGGATCAGGACATGGCCCGGCACGTCGAGGACATGCGCGCTCCACCCGGCACGCCTGGCGGCCGTCACATAGAGGATCGCGAGCGCGACCGGCAGGCCGCAGCGCCGGTCGATCACCCGGATCAGGTCGGCATTGGCGGGATCATCATAATGATCGATGTCGCCGGTAAAGCCATATTCGCCGGCGATCACCTGGGCCAACAGCACCGCGCGCTCGCGGTTGGTGTCGGCGCCATCTTCGACGAGCCGGGTCGCGATGTCGTCGAGGATGTCGCGATAGGGATCGAGATCGGTTTCGGGATTGTCGAGAAGCGCGAGCGCAAGCGCCGCCTCGTCGAGCGGGATCTGATCGTCGTCGAGGAGGCCCAGCTGGATGATGCCATCGGTCATAAAATGAAGATGGTGATGGCTTCTGTTTTCGCAAAGGGGCTGCCGATCACGTGGTGTTCAGCCATTGCACAAATCGAAGAACGTTCAGCGACGTAAGTCGCAATTCCCCGAACGATTGAATTGGCCCCACGAACGTGCACAGTGGTGCAAAGGGGGACAGGGTGGCTTGGACTGACGCGCGTATCGACGCATTGAAGAAATTGTGGGGGCGAGGCCTATCGGCCTCCCAGATTGCGGAGGAGTTAGGCGGCGTATCGCGCAATGCGGTGATTGGCAAAGCTCACCGCCTCGGTCTCGAAGCTCGCCCGGAAGATCCGGTCTACCCCATTGTCGGTGCTTCTGTTCCGGCTATCGATCTCGTGCAGTATCGGTGGGCAAACGGCCCTAAATATTTGCATCCAGACACGGCCCGTGTGGTTCATGCCGCATGCGCTATCGCTGCAGCTCGTACGGGCAGCTCGACCCCATTGGTGAACGCTCACCATCTCGTTGACGCCTTTGTCGCAGTGACGCGTTATCCTTCTTCAAAATCGCTCGGAAATAGGATCGGCCAGCATTCGGCCGACGCCGATATCTCGGTGATGACCGACGCCCTGGAGATCGTCGATCGGCTTGTCGTTCCCCCGCACGACACGGCGGTAGCTAAGAGCGTGCTACGGTGGGACATCGTCGAAATTATCCAGCGGGCGACGCACACGCGCCTCCGAACGGGAGACGCCGCCAAATCGCTCGATCTTCGCCATCTGTTGTGCGGAATGATGCTGACCACCGCTGGGCATCTAGGATTTAGCGATGCAGGGTTAATGGCCGCCGGATTTGATCGATTGCGGCGCCTGACCCTGGCGGTCATCGCCGACGCGTTGAACGGCGCAACCCCAGGCCATCCCGAATGGCATCAAGTCGAGGATGTCATCCGCAATCAGCGACCGCTGGGTATCCAGATCGAGGCACGTCCAGACTATGCGAGCGACCGCGTTTCTGCGGGTCGCGATGCCCTCGACGTCGGCGACGACGCCCGCGCGCTCGCAAATCTCATACTGCTCGAGGCCGCTGAACCGCCCCTTGCCATCGGGGTGTTCGGAGCGTGGGGATCGGGCAAGAGCACCCTGCTCGCCGAATTGCGCCAGGAAATTAGCCGCCAAACGACCGAAGAGCGCGACCGGATTGCAGCTGGCACCGAGCGCCGAGAAGGGGAGCTGGCACGCGTCGCCGGTGTCATCCAGGTCGACTTCAACGCTTGGACATTTGCTGACAGCGATAATCTTTGGGCCTCGATGACGGCCGAGTTGTTCGATCAGATTGCCGCCGGTGGCCATGATCAGAAGGCCGCGCGACACGGTGCCCATTTGGTCCAGGAGGTCGCCGCGCGGACGGGCCGGGAGACCCAAGCGCGCCTGACCGCCGAAGCGCAATTACGAGCCAGTACATCCAAGATAGCAGACGCAGAAGCGATCCTGAGTCAGAACGCCAAATCCCGGTCGACTGGAGCCATTGACGCCGCGGCACAGGCGCTCCTTGAACTGGTCGGTCATGCTGCGGATGACGCGAAGCCGAAGGACGATGAGGACAAGGGGAAGCCGGAGCCCGTCGCCCATGATGCGCTCGCGCCGTTCCGGCAAATCATCCTGAGCAACAACTGCGTTAAGCCTGATGCCAAGGTCCGCGCCTATATCGAAGCAGCGGGATCCATCACCCGTTTCGGTCTGCTGTTTCGAGACTATGCCAAGAGCCGCGCGAGCTTGTTCCGCTGGGGGCTGCTCGGCGCCAGCATGATCATCACCTTATTGATCATCGCATGGCTCCGAGGCTCGTGGTCGTTCACGGCGCCATCGATTCCGCGTTGGCTTGCAGGCGTGGGACCAGCTCTTCCGATGCTGCTCGCGGCCGGGAACCTCTTATGGCCAGCACTGAGGGTTTTGGCCGTGTTCAACAAAACCATCCGCGCGACCAAGGATCGCCTCGCCAGGGAAAAAGACGAGGCGGAGACGAAGCTCCAGCAGGGCCGCGCGGACAAGGCGGCCGCCGAGGTGGCTCTGCGCGAAAGTGACCGTTTTCTGTCGCGCTACAGCGACATCGAGGACATGGCGTCAGCGCCACCTGCACTGATGCTCGATTATCTGCTGAAGGAATCGATCGACATTGCCGCGATCAAGGGGAAGATGGGCTTCCTCGGAACCGTGCGCCGCTGCTTCGATCAACTCAATGCCGTCATCGACCATGCCCGCGCGGCCGACCCAAATAGCCCGGTCCAGCGGATCGTCATCTACCTCGACGATCTCGATCGCTGCAGCGAGCGCCAGGTGGTCCAGGTGCTGGAAGCCATTCATCTGCTTCTCGCCTTCCCCTGTTTCGTTGTTGTGGCGGCCGTCGACGCCCGCTGGCTCGAACATGCGTTGAGCGACCAGCACCGCGCCCTCGCGGCCGCGGGCCACGGCGTTACTCCCGCCGACTATCTCGAGAAAATCTTCCAGATTCCCTATTGGGTGCGCCCCATCGACGATGGCAGCGATACGGCGAGCCGCTATCGGCGGTATATGGCGTCGCTGCTCGGTGACGTCTCGCATCAGACACGCGAGACGGATGATGACGCTCTCGACGATATCGGCGGCAGTGGCCGGACGATGCGACGTGTCGCGCCGCTAAAGCCCGGAGAACGCGAACAGATTCTGGGTCGGCGCCTCACCCTAAGCCGCGAGGAGCGCGAACTCCTGCTTGCGCTCGGCCCGCTGGCGGCAAAATCACCGCGAGCGGTAAAGCGCATGGTCAATCTCTACCGCTTGATCCGAGTATCGATATCGGACTGGGACGCGGAGGAAGCCCGCGAAGGCCAGAACCTTAGCGTTGCCTCCTGTTCAGCCGTGCAGTTCATCCTCGCTTGCGACGTCGGCCTGCCCGTCGCAACGATGACAAATCTCGCTGAGGCCATCGCGTCGATCAATGAGGACGATTGGATCCTATTCGTTGGTTCGGTCGCAACGGCAGAACCCTCATCACCAAATGCCGTGACCGCAGCGCTGGCAGGCGGCCAGAACCTTGCGAGGTTCAATCGAGCTTTGTTCGCGATGATCGAAGTAACGGGACGAATGCCGGATCTATCCGACGTGCGGCTTGCGCTCGGTATAGTCAGCCAGTTTTCGTTCAGACTGAATGCCTGAAATTGGCGGGTGCGCGATCGCCTAAAGCGCAATTCCGTCATCGGGATCGAGCGCCGCCCGTCGCGCGGCGCGACTTAACGCGGCTCCGGTCATGTCATCCTCGCCCGCCTCGTCGTCGAGCAGCGGGATGTCGGCCGGGACGAGCGACGGCCGATCGGCGAGCTCGCCTAACTCCGGCGCGCGGTAAAGACCGCCCTCATCGACCGCCTCACCACCGCCAGAACCGGCGGCCGTCACAGCGATCGGCGCCAGCCCCGAACAGTCATCGGGCCTTGGGCGCGGCCGATCGGCAAAGCCACCCTGGGCCAATAGCAGCGGCGGCAAGACCCGCGCGGTGAAATTGCGATCGTCATAATAGCGCAGCTTCTTGGCCTCCACCCGCGGCGTCGACTGACGGGCATTGCCAGACGTGATCGCCCATGATCTGCCCATGGATCAAACCGGAATTTAGCGAAGCATTTCAGCAAGTTCTCGAATGTGAGACACATACCGCGTGCCGGCAAGGACGTTCAAGGTGCACCGCTATCGTTTCGTACACGAAACGTTGCGCCGGCTAGGCGCCATAGTCGTTCCCGGCGGGCAAGGTTGCCGCGCGCTGGATGCGACCCTCAAGCTCATGTGCCTCGGCAACCCCGAAGGCGATCAAGCGGCCAAGGACCGCATCGGCGCGGACCCGTAGCTCATGCCCGGGCGCGAGCAGCGCGGGATCCTCGACGGCGGCGGCATTGAGCCATTCCACCACTCGCCGTCCCAGGCCAAGCTCGGTCCAGATCGACGCGTCGCCCTGCAGCCGGTCGAGCCACGCCTCTGCCGCCGCGACCAGAAAGCCGGCGTGGCGCGCACGCGGCGCGACCATCAGCATGTTCAACGTGCACAGAGCGATGAACGGCGTCGGCCCCGACAGCATCATCGGCGCCAATGTGTCGAGCAGCGGATCGACACGGTCGAACACCGCCGGCACCAGATAGGTGCTGGTCTTGCCGAGGGGGGCATGATGGTTGAAGCACAGGCGCGCCACGATGCCGCCCGTGTCCCAATTGATCGACAGGTCGCCTGGGCGCAGGTTCGATCCCCAGCGGCTCAATTTCATCGCGCGATCGCGGTGGCGCGCGCGCAGCGCAACGGCGCGTTCGGATGGGCGGGTCGCATCGTTGAAGTACCAGATGTCGGCCGCGTGCAGCAGGATCTCCCCGACATCGCCGAACGAGCGGTCGGGCAAGGCAACCACGAGCTCAACCTGGCGGTCGAACGCCTCCGCCGATCCCTCGAGCATGACCCGCGCCGCCAGTGCGTAGAATTGCGCGTTCCATTCGCTGGGTTCGCGGTCGATCTCGGCTTCGGCGGGCAAACCATGGCCATTCATGACCGCGGTCCAATCACCATAGACGGCGACGAGCTCAGGCAACCAGTCGAGCGCGGGCGACGCCTCTGCCGCGATCTGCAGCCAATGGGCTAGCGCGCGGCTGTCGACATGCACCTCGTCTTCGACAGGGCGGCGCCGCGCGGGGCGGGACGGTTGATCGTCGACAGCGCGCGCGCCCTCCGCGTTGAGGGTGATCCGGTTCGAGCGACGGATGATGGGAATCTCGTCGGGAAAAGCGGGCCAGTCGGGCTCGGCCCCACCCTGAAGCCAGGCGATCTCGGCCGCGATCGCAGCCGCGTCATGCGTCGCTTTCTGTGCGGCGGCAGCGTCCTTGGCGTCTTCGGTCGTGTTCCGCGCCGGTCGGCGCCAGCGGTTCGTGGCGAACGCGACCCGCATCGCCGCCTTGATCAGCCGAGGCTCGGCATCTACCAGTTCGATGCGCGCCTGCTCGAACGCGCTTGCGCCGCACCGGTCCTCGCGCGCGCCCAGCGCGACCAGCGCATCGCGGTCGGTGGTCTTGCGGCGGCGCAGCCAGAGATGCGCCAGTGCGCAGGCCGCGAGGGCCTGGCGATTATAGGCAAACTGCTTGTCGCGGTACCGGTCGGCCTGTTGGGCCAGCGCGCCCGCCACGACATCGCGGACCCAGGCCTCCTTGGCGTCGAGCAGGGCGTCGTCGCCATCTCGGGCGATCAGCAGCGCGGTCGATACCCGGCGCGTTTCTTTCATGTCGTCGGCGAGTTCGCCGACATGGGGGTCGGTCCCGTTGTCCGCGAAGTCGGCCGCGTCGCAGGCAACCGCCGGTGAGCCCTTGGCGCGATCCCAGATCGCCAGCTGGATCTTCGCCGAGACATCGCTCGATCGCAGAAGATCAGCGCGGCTTGCCTGCAGCTTCTCGATATGGCGCGCTTCCTCGGGCGGCGAATGATAGCCGAGCCCGCCTTCGACCTCCTTCCAGTTCGCGATGTCGAGCATGTTGGCGGCATAGCGCCCCATGAAAGCCGCATCTGCGAAATCGTCATTATCGTCATAGGGCCTGAGCTTTCCGACGGCGTCGGCGAGGCGGGCGCGCACCGCGTCGCCCGCGGGGTCGGCCTTTAGATAATAGGGCAGCAGCTGCTCGAGGGGCATGGCGCGCGACTGGGTGGCGCGCAGATCCTTGATCCGGACCGGGCCATCGGGCTCGTCGCCGATACCGACATGGTCGCCCCCCATCTGGTCACGGGCTTGGCGCTGGCGATCGAGCGCCAGCAGTTCGGGACAGGCGACGAAGGGGACGAGCGCGGCGCGCGCGCGGGTGCCGTGGGACATGAGAAGGTCGATCGCGACCATCACATAGGCGGCGCAGCTGCCCTCAGGGCCCAGGATGTCGGCAAGGACATCTGCGATATTCTCGCCCTGTTCTAGACGCTTGTGGCCCCACGCTTCCAGCGCCAGAAGCCCCGAGGCGACCGAATATTCGCGCGCCTGTCCGCGGGTCCACAAATAGGTGTCCGTCCAGGGGAAGAAGCGCGGGCCGTCGTCGAATAGGAGCGTGATGCCCTTGGCGCCCGGGTCATTGCCCCCCGCATAGAACGCGACGGCATGGACGGTCAGTCGGCGGATCAGGCCCAGTCCGATGGCGGCATCGGCCTCGAGCAGGTCGAGGAAGGGCCGCTGCGCCGGCGATGCGGGGAGATAGTCGGTGTCGGCGTGCGACAGGACGCGGTCGCGACCGGCATGGTGTCGCGAGGTTCGTTCCGCTGGTTCGATCAGGCTGGCTTCGACCAGATCGGCGAGTTCGCGAGGAGCGACGGGGGCAATGACGCCGCTCATCCGGCGCACCGCCTTGACCTTGTAATGGTCGCGTTCGGGGGTAAGCGCGGTCAGATAGGCCTTGGTGCCGTCAGGATCGGCGGCCGCGTTGAGCAGTGCAGTCGAACGCAGATCCTCGACCATACGTAGGTAGGCCGAGCCTTCGAGCGGCGCGCCCTCGGGGTCGGCCTTCAGGCTGCGCGGGACATTGTGGATGTCGGCCTGGCGGAGCAGTCGGAACAGCATCGCCGCTGTCGGTCCAGCAAGGCCCGGCGCGACTAGGTTCATCGGCGTCTGGATTTCGACCAGCCTCAGCACCGGCGGGATAATCTGGGTCCACAATTCAGCTTCGTGCCGCACCGCCCAGCTGAGCAAACGCCGCGCGGACGGCGTGACCGACAAGCGTATCGAGGGCGGGAATTGGGCGATGACGTCCGCGCCGGGCAGATCGATCCCGGCAAACAGCTCGGCGGCCGCTCGTGTCTCGGCGACAGATGTCGCGTTGACGAGTTCGATCATCAGCCGCCCGCCCTGGTGCAGGAGCCGCGCGCTGTGGCGTTCGAGCAGTTCGACCGCGCGTTCGGACCGCAGCAGGCCCAGCAAGGCGTGTCGGCGCCACGAACCATGGGCGGCGGGGCCGGAGATGCGGCTGAGCAACATATCCCAGGCTTGCGTGCCCTCCGACCGCTCGAGCGCAAGGCGGGCGGCAAACTCGACGCCGCGAGCGAGCGCGAGCGGCGCCGCGCGCGAAAGATCGAGGCGGGCGAGCAGCGTCGGATCGTCGTGGAGCCGCAGACCCACTGCCCAGTGGCGCAACACGTCATGGTAGACGGTCAAGCGGTCCAATCTCGGCTCGCGCAACGACAGGCGACCCAGCAGATGGGCTCTCGCCGGGCTGTCGGTGGTGAGGGTGATTCCATCCTCGCCCGCGATGGCGGCATCCGCGACGGCGATCAGGATGCGCCGCGCCGCCGCGTGTTGGTCGGCCGGCGCGCCATCGCCCGTCGTCCACCAGCTTTCGGCCAGATCGGCCTCGGTGCGGATCGTGCCACTGTCGGTGGTCTGCAACAGCCGTGAGAGGCGGTACAGGTTGCGAGCGATGGTCGCGGCGGGATGTCCTGGTGCCAGCAAGGCGCCAAGGCTCGGCGCGCGGTCGCACAGCACGGCGACTTCGGCGTCATCGAGCTCTTTGATCTCCACCGGGCGCGCACCGCCGAGGCGGGTGATGGCATCGGCGGCAATCCAGCTGTCGGCGTCATGGTCGGCGTCCGATCGCGCGGTGGCGACAACGCTGAAGCCCTCGATCGTAGCGACCTCGCGCAGCAGATCATTGACGGTGCGCCGCCGTCCAGGATCGGTGACCATGTCGATATTGTCGATGAACAGGGTCGCCCCTCCCGCCAGAGCGAGATCGGCCAGAAACGCGCGCGCGGTGCCATCGACCCCGAGCGCCTGCGCCAGGGCGATCCATCCGCCGCCAGGGGTTCCGATCGGGTCGAGCACGATGATCGGTGATTCGCGCTGCAGCCGCTGGGCGAGCTGGGCGAGCAACGCCGATTTGCCGACGCCGGGGCCTCCCCGTATCTCGACATAGCGGCCCGTATCGAGCACCGCGTCAATGGCGGCGATCGCGCCGTGGCGCGGAAGATGAAACCCGTCGATGTCGGTCCCGATCGCGGCCAGCGCGTGCCGCGCCATGTCGGCGAGCCGGGCGCGCGCATCGGCGAAGCTCCGGTTCCCTGCCAGCCTGAAGCCACGATTGGTCAGCGTCTCGCATAATGCGGCCCGGTCGATCGCGCCCCCGGTCTTCGCGGTGGCAAGCGCGATCTCGATCAGCGTGCTCCACAGCGCGTCGGCGCGGCCCCCATCCCCCGGCGCCAGGATGATCTGCGCCATGAACAGCGCCTGGCCGCGTGCCTGCGGCGCGCTGGATTCAAAGTCGAACTCGATGATCTGGAACCGGCGCAGCAGCTGCCAGATCGTCGCATCATCGTCGGCGACGCCATGCGCGACGAGATGCGCGCGGAAGGTTGTGACGAAGCTCCGCATCTCGGGATTGGCGACGCCGGGCGCCGCGAGCCGTGCGAAGAAGCTGGTCGCGTCCTCGTCGCATCGCGCCCATTCGAGCACGTCCTGGTAAGACCCCGAGATCTGGCGGCTGGTGCGCTGGGTCGCGGCGGCGAGCAGATGATCGTCGGCCGCGATACCGTCGATGGTTCCGACCTTGGCGATCTGCGCACAGATGCTTTCGAAGATGCTGTCCTTCGGCGCGAAGGTGGCGTCGCGTTTCGACTGAATCTCCAGCACTGCAGGGCCGGACGGGCGAACGCCGTGGATGACGATATCGTCGAGCGCGAAGTCCTTGTCGGCGCCCTGGAAGCGCACCCGATGGATCGCCGCATGGCGCATACCGCGGGGCTCGGCCCCGGCGAGCATCGTCATCAGATAGAGCGCGCCCAGCTCGCCCTCGATATAGGCGCCGGCGCCGCCGCGCGCCGCCGGGCTCGACCCTTTGGCTGGCTTGTCGTAGCCGTTGGTCACCATTGATTCCCTCACGTCGCTCATAGGCCGCGACAATACTGACGGAGCAGACCTCTTCACAACGGTTCCTGGCGATTTTGCCTTCGATATCTGAAAGGCCATCTCAGAGGCACGCGCCATCGTGCAAGAGTGGCGAACAGCCCATAGCGGCCGTGCGGCGCGGCCTCATAGAGGGCAGCTTTCGGGAATTCAGGCCCATGCGCTTAATGGCCGAAATTAGGGCGCGTTGTCGCCCGGCAGCTATCGACCAATTATTGCTGTTCCGCGCCGCATGAACGAATGGCGGCTTACAGGGCCGACCAAGGCGACGCGGAATGACCGGGTTTAGGGCGCAATGCCGGCGCCGGTTGACGCGGGTGAACGGATGTCCGCTTCATCCTTTCCACAGCCATACCTGCCTGTCCGGATCGTCCGACATAGCAGTCATTGATCTCAAGCCGGTCTCGGGCCAAAGCGGGCAATGATACCGGACGATTTCACAGCAAAGATAACAAAGGTCGTGCAGGGCGCGCCCGAGTGGCTGCGCCAGGATCTGATGTCGAAGGATCCGGTGCTGCGAACTCGTGCCGAAGAGACATTGTCCGCGATGATCGCGGCAGCGCTGAGCCCGGCAAAATAGGAGTCAGGCCTCAGCGGTAGCGCCGCGAAGGACCGCCGCTGTTGCTTCCGCCAGAAGACCGACGTCTCTGGCGGTCGTTTCGATCCGTTCCGCCCGGATGATTTGCTCGCGATCTTCCTTGCCGTTGCCCTGACCATCGGCAGCCTCCCCGGCTGCGTCTTCCAGCTTGCTGGTCATCAGCGCGAACAGTCGGGAAACAAGCTCGGCGCGTTCGTCTCGGTCCATGGCCACCTCCGAGGCGGCACCTGCGGCAAGTGCCCGCCCGCAGTCCATATGGAGCTTTTCGAGAGCACTATTCGCTGGACTGCTGCGCGAAACCGAGCACTGGTACGTGCGTGATCAGCGCCGAGATGAACCGGCGCAGGCCCCGACCGGGTGACCGGCGGGGCTCTGGGTGGTGGGGCCGGCAACAGGGTCGGCCCCTGATGAGGAACCACCCGGATGACCAAGTTGAACGACATGCAGCTCGTGCTGCTCACCAGCGCCGGCCGGCGCGAGGACGGCAGCCTGCTGCCCGCACCCGAGAGCCTCGGCGATCAGCCTGCCCGCATCCGCAAGGCGATCGAGGCCCTAATCAAGAAGGAGCTTGTCGCCGAGCAGGAGGGCATGACCAGCGCTCAGCTTTGGCGGACCGATGGCGACCTCACCATCGGCGTCGTTGTCACCGACGCCGGGCGCGCGATTATCGACCCGCCCGCCTCGGTTGGCACCGGAGGCGGTCCGGAGGCAACGCCTGCTGCAGATACCGTAGCTGCATCTACGCGGCCCGCCACCAAGCAGGCATTGCTGATCGACCTGCTCAAGCGCACCGAAGGCGCCACGCTCGCCGATATCGTCGATGCCACTGGCTGGCTGCCGCACACGTCACGGGCGGCCCTGACCGGCCTGCGCAAGAAGGGTCACGCGATCGCGAAGGAGAAGGTGGACGGCGCGACCCGCTATCAAATCAAGGCGGCCGCCTGAGCATGGCGAAGCTCGACGAGCAACTGGCTGCGCTGACGACAATGTCGCCGGCGCAGCTGCGCGACGAGTGGACCTCGGTCTTCGAAGAGCAAGTGCCAGACCTGCCCATCTCGATGGTCCGGCGGGTACTGGCTCACAAGCTGCAGGAGACGGCGCTGGGAGGGCTGCCGCTCCATGCCCAGCGCATGCTGGACATCGTCGCCGGGGATGTGACGCCCCTCCCCGCCCCTCCGATCCAGATCAAGCCAGGATCGCGGCTGCTGCGCGAATGGGACGGCAAGCTACACACCGTGATGGTCGAGGAGGACGGCTTCCGCTTCGACGGGCGGCGCTTCACCTCGCTATCGCACGTCGCGCGCGAGATCACCGGAGCGCACTGGTCAGGACCCCGCTTCTTCGGACTGAAACAGCGATCCGCTCCGCCATCGCAGGGAGTGGCACACCATGGCTAAGCGCGGACCCCGCACGCTCGCCACCACGGGCCCCGCCGGCGTTCCCCTGGTTCGCTGCGCCATCTATACGCGCAAGTCGACCGACGAAGGGCTCGACCAGGCGTTCAACAGCCTCGACGCCCAGCGCGAGGCCTGCGCTGCCTATATAGCAAGCCAACGCCATGAGGGCTGGCAGCTCGATCCCACCATCTACGATGATGGCGGCTATTCCGGCGGGACTATCGAGCGGCCCGCATTCAAGCGCTTGCTGGCCGACGTGGAGAGCGGTCGCATCCAGGTGATCGTCATCTACAAGGTCGATCGCCTGACGCGTGCCCTGTCCGACTTTGCGCGCATCGTCGAGATCCTTGATCGCAATGGGGCAAGCTTTGTTTCGATCACCCAGGCGTTCAACACCACCACCAGCATGGGGCGGCTGACGCTCAATGTCCTCCTCTCTTTCGCGCAGTTCGAGCGCGAGGTGACCGGCGAGCGGATCCGCGACAAGATCGCCGCCTCCAAGAAGAAGGGCATGTGGATGGGAGGCCCCATTCCCATGGGCTATGATCTCCGCGACCGGAAACTACTGATCAATGAGACTGAGGCCGAGATCATCCGGTACATCTTCACGCGCCATGTCGAGCTGCGTTCAACGCGAGAACTGGCGCTGGACCTGAAAGCCAGGGGTACCCGGTCGAAGTTGCGAACGATGCAGGATGGCAGGGTCGTCGGGGGGCAGCCCTATACGGTGGGTGGCCTCTCCTATCTGCTCCGTAACGTCCTCTACATCGGCCAGATCCGGCATGGCGATCAGGTCTATGGGGGTGAGCACGAAGCTATCGTCCCGCCCGAGCTTTGGGAAGCCAACCAGCGGCTGTTCTGCAAGCTCACCAACCTGCCTCGACCGCGCAAGAGCGAGCCGAGCCCGCTCGGCGGCTTCCTCGAGGATGCACTCGGGCGCCCGATGGGACCGGCGCATGCCAACAAGGGGAGCCGGCGCTACCGCTATTATGTCTCGCGGGAGAACCCCGAACATTCAGAAGCTGCATGGCGACTTCCGGCGCAGGAACTGGAAGCGATCGTGCAGCGGGGGCTGGCGGGGTTCCTCAACGACGGGCTACGCATCTCGGCTGAGCTGGGCGATGCGTTGAAGGCCAGTGAGGGACTGAAGATCGAAGGCGACAAGCTCGCGGCGCGGGCCGCGGACGGAATGCTGGTTGGCGATCTGCTGGATGAGCTCAACGCGCGCATCGTTGTTCGACAGGATCTTGTGTCCATCCGGATCCGCAGCGCGAAGCTTCTCCGGCAGCTGTCCTATGGTGATGCCGAGATCGATCAATCCTGCACCATCACCATCGGCATCGCCGTGCAGATGCGCAGGCGGGGACATGAGATGAAGCTCATCTACGCTGCACCCGATGCGCGACCTGCTGCCCGCGACGACCGTTTGATCCAGCTCCTTGGCCAGGGGCGTCGCGCCTATCAGCAGCTCATGTCCAGCGAAGCCACTGGGGCATCGCGGTCGCACAGCTTGAGACTGGCTCGCCTCCACTTCCTGGCACCGGATATCGTGACCGCCATCCTTGATGGCCGCCAACCCGTCGAGCTCAACACGCGCACGCTGCTGCGCGTCAGTGACCTGCCCATCGAATGGACCGAGCAGCGGCGGGTGCTCGGCTTCAGCTGAAGGCACCTATTGTACAAGCAAGGCGCGCCGCTGGCGCGCCTTGCTTGTTGGGCCCAAACAAATCTCAGGACAGTTTTTTCGGCATCTGAGACGGCGCCGCAAAACTTGACGAAATGGCCCGAGACCGCGCGGTCTCTGTCCTGACTTTTTGAACTCCTGCAGGAAAATCGCCCGGAAACGCGGGGTTTTTGGAGAGAACTCTGGAATGGTCTCTCAAACCCAGTTCACTTCGGACTGGGTGGTGCTGCCGGTGAGGATTGAACTCACGACCTCAGCCTTACCAAGGATGCGCTCTACCACTGAGCTACGGCAGCATTGCCTGCGAAAAGCGGGCGGCCGGGTGGTCTCCCCCGGCGGTGTCGGGGGCCTATGGACAATGGTGGAGCCTGCGTCAAGGCGGCTTGCCGATTGTCTTCGAATATGGCTATCGATCGGCGATGAAGAAGCCCGTTCCTCGATCAGGCGCATCCGCGGCGGATGACCGTGCGGCGCGGCTGGCGGAGGCGCTGCGCACCAATCTGCGCCGTCGCAAGGCGCAGGCGCGCGCGGCCGGCGAGCGCGATGCACAGGGCGACGCGCAAGACGGCACACAGGGCGACAAGCCGGATCAATAGGGCTTTTCGCCGATCACGTTCCCGCCTTCCAGATAGCGACACACCAGCACATCGTCATCGTCGCTGCTGGCGACCGCGCAGCCCACCTCGGTAGTCGAGCGCCACACCAGCTGGGTATAATGGCCGACATCGCGCCACTGACCGGTGGTACTGTTGCGCGGGAATGGGCCATTGATGAAGATCCGCCGCTCGTCGACCCACAGGTTCACCATCTGCTCGGGCGTGTAATAGCCCCTCGTGCCGCGCCAGAGATTCTCGCCCTCCTCGCCGTCGATGGGATCCTCGTAATCGGCGGTGTCGCTATGCTCGAGCCCGTCGATCAGGGTGAGCTGCCGCGCCCATTCGAGCGACTGCCGGGCCAGCTTGTCGCTCCATTTCAGCGGCGGAATTCCCAGCCGCACCCGCTCCGCATTATGCGCCGCCAGCAGCCGATCGTTGAGGTCCTGCGGCGTCCACAGCGGCGCGGCACCGCCCGCGGCCAGCCAGACCATCGGCGCGATCAGCAGACGAGCCGTCATTCGGCGCCACGGCTTCATTCGCTGGTCAGCCCAATCCTCTATGCCCCGCCACCGGCCGCGCGATCCGCCCGGCCTTGGCAACGACTCGCCGCTCCCCGATCGTCGCGATTTTTATGCCTGTGCGGTGGAGCTTTCAAGCAGCGGCGCTGTCGCGGCCTGCAACCATGCCGCAGCATCGCCGGTGAGTTGCGGCGCCACGATCTCGCGCACCTGGGCATGATAGGCGTCGATCCAGGCGATCTCATGCCGCTCGAGCATGTCAGTGTCGATCAGCGCGCGCTCATAGGGCGCGAAGGTCAACGTTTCGAAGCCGAGCATCTCCTTCTCCGCGCCCGCGATATCCTTCTCGACGGTCAGGATCAGGTTCTCGATGCGGATGCCATATTCGCCGGCCTTGTAATATCCGGGCTCGTCGGAAAGGATCATGCCCGGCTGCAGCGGTTCGTCGCCGCCGCCAAAGGTGGCGATGCGCTGTGGCCCTTCGTGCACCGACAGATAGGCGCCGACGCCATGCCCCGTGCCATGGGCATAATCGAGTCCGGCGGCCCATAGAAACTGGCGCGCCAGGATATCGAGCTGCCCGCCGCGGGTGCCCCTGGGAAAGATCGCCTGCGCCACCGCGACATGGCCCTTCAGCACCCGCGTATAGCGGTCGCGCATCTCGCCGGTCGGCGCGCCGATCGCGACGGTGCGGGTCACGTCGGTGGTGCCGTCCTGATATTGGCCGCCCGAATCGACCAAGTAGAGCGAGCCCGGCTCGAGCCGGCGATTGGTTTCCTTGCTCGCGCGGTAATGAACGACCGCGCCATTGGGTCCGGCGCCCGAGATCGTGTCGAACGACAGGTCCTTGAGCAGCCCGGTTTCGGCGCGAAACGCCTGCAGCCGATCCGAGGCGGTCAACTCGTCGAGCCCGCCGCCAGGCGCCTCGACCGACAGCCAGTGCAGGAAACGGCTCAATGCCGCGCCGTCGCGGGCCTGCGCCGCCTTGTGCCCGGCAACCTCTACCTCATTCTTGATCGCCTTGGGCAGCACCACCGGATCGCGCGCCTCGACCAGCACAGCACCGCCCGCGTTCAGCGCTTCGAAGATCGCGGCCACGGCGCGCTCGGGATCGACGGCGACGGTCTTGCCGGTCAGGTCCCGGAGCGCCGGCTCGAAATCATTGCGGTCGTGGAGGCGCACGCCGTTGCCGAGATGCGCGCGCACGCCATCGTCGATCTTGTCGGGCGCGACATAGAGGTCCGCCGTCGCATCGGCATGGACGATGGCATAGGCCAACGCGACCGGCGTCCGATCGACGTCCTGGCCGCGTATGTTGAAGGTCCAGGCGATGGAATCCAGCGCCGACAGCACCGTCGAATCGGCCTTCGTGTCGGTCAGCCAGTCGGCGATGTCGGCGCGCTTGGTGGCCGAGGCCTTGCCGGTGAGCGCATCGGGCTGCACCACCAGCCGCGCCATGGAGGGCGACGGCCGGTCGGGCCAGATCGCATCGACCGGATTGGTATCGACCGCCACCAGCTCGGCGCCCTTGGCCGCCAGAGCCTTCTGCGCAGCCGTCACCCAGCCTTTGGTATGCAACCACGGATCATAACCGATCCGGCCGCCGGCGGCGGCATGCGCCTCCAGCCAGTCGGCGATGCTGGTCTGCGGCACCGACTCATAGCTCCAATGCTTGCCGTCCACCTGCTCCCGCACTTGCAGCGTGTAGCGCCCGTCGACGAAGATCGCCGCTTCGGCGGGCAGCACCACAGCCGATCCGGCGGATCCCTGAAAGCCGGTCAGCCAGGCCAGACGCTGCGCATAGGCGCCGACATATTCGCTCATATGCTCGTCGGTCAGCGGCACGACGAACCCGTCGAGCCTGCGCCGCGCCAATTCCTCGCGCAGGGCCTTTAACCGGTCTTCATAGGTGGACATAGGAATGCGTCCTCGATGGCTATGGCTCAAGATAGGCGGACGGGGGAGGCGCGGCAACGCCCTCCCCTGTGGTGACCCAGGAGGGCCTCAGCCCTGCTCGACGATCGCCGCGCGATGCGCCTTCGCCGTCTCGACATAGGCGGCAACGCCCTTCTGGTTCTGCGCCATCTCCTGCGGCGACAGTTCGCGCATGAACCTGGCGGGTCGGCCGCTCCACAGCTGGCCGCTGGGGATGCGCTTGCCCGGCGTCAGCATCGCGCCGGCCGCGAGCATGCCGTCGGGTTCGATCACGCAGCCATCCATGACGACCGCGCCGAGGCCGACAAAGGCGCGGTCGTGCAGAATGCAGCCATGCACGATCGCCATATGGCCGATGAGCACGTCCTCGCCGATCAGGGTGGGATGAGTCTTGGTCGAGACATGGACGACGCTGCCGTCCTGGATATTGGTGCGCGCGCCGATCCTGACATGATTTACGTCACCGCGCACGACGACATTATACCAGAGGCTGGCGCCTGCACCGAGGTGGACGTCGCCGATCACCCGCGCGCCAGGCGCCACGAATGCGGTGGGGTCGATCGTCGGCGCGATGCCGCCGAAGCTCAGGATGGTGGTCGCGTCGCTCATACGGGGCTTCCGATGCTTAGGTTATATGCCGCTCGCCGATGTCGATCACGCGCCGAGCAGGCGCGCCGCGTGCAGCGCATGATAGGTCAGCACGCCCGAAGCGCCGGCCCGCTTGAACGCCATCAGCGTCTCCAGCACCATCGCGTCGCGATCCGCCGCGCCGGCGGCCACCGCATGCTCGATCATCGCATATTCGCCCGACACTTGGTAGGCGAACACCGGCACCTCGAACCGTTCCTTCACCAGCCGAACGATATCGAGATAGGGCAGGCCCGGCTTCACCATCACGCTGTCGGCGCCTTCGGCGAGATCGAGCGCCACTTCGCGCAAGGCTTCCTCGGCATTGGCCGGGTTCATTTGATAGCCCTTCTTGTCGCCCTTCAGCAGCCCGCGGGTATCGACCGCGTCGCGGAAGGGGCCATAGAAGGCGGACGCATATTTGGCGGCATAGGCCATGATCTGGACGTCGATATGCCCGCCGCTCTCCAGCGCGCCGCGGATTGCGCCCACCCGGCCGTCCATCATGTCGGAAGGTGCGACGATATCGCTGCCTGCCTCGGCCTGCACCAGCGCCTGCGCGACCAGCACCTCGCTCGTGGAATCGTTGAGAACATGGCCACCCGCATCGACCAGCCCGTCATGGCCATGGCTGGTATAGGGATCCAGCGCGACATCGGTCAGCACGCCGATATCAGGCACGGCCGCCTTGATCGTGCGGATCGCACGGCACATCAGGTTATCGGCATTGAGCGCCTCGCGGCCGTCGTCGCTGCGCAGCTCGCGCGGCGTATTGGGAAACAGCGCCAGGCAAGGGATGCCCGCCGCCTTCGCCTCACGGGCGCGTTCGGCAAGCTGCGCGAGCGGCCAGCGCGAAACGCCCGGCAGCGATGCAATCGGCTCCTCCGCCTCGCCATTGGCGATGAACAGCGGCCAGATCAGATCGGCCGGCGTCAGCACATTCTCGGCGAACATGGCGCGGCTCCAGCCATGGCGGCGCGGACGGCGCAGGCGGAGCGCGGGATAGGAAGCGTGAGTCATGCGCGGTGCTTTAGCGGGTGCGCGCGACCGGCGCAAAGGCGGCCGGCCCCGCGCCATATCCGCTCCGCTGAGCTGGAGCTGCGCCCGAAAAAACCTGTGGCGCGTTCCACAGCCGCATGACCGACCCAACAGCTACGCCGCGATCGGCGATCCTCATCGTCAACGCCCTTTCTCGCCAGGGCCGAAAGCACTTCGAAACCGCCTGCGCCCGCTTGGGCGACGCCGGCATCGACCTGATCGAGGCGATCGCGGTGGACAAGCCGGGGACGCTTTCGGAGGCGGTCCGCAGGGCCATGGCCACGACGCCGCCGATGCTGATCATGGGCGGCGGCGACGGCACCCTGTCCTCCGCCATCGACCATCTGGTGGGCACCGACACGATGTTCGCGGTGCTGCCATTCGGCACCGCCAACAGCTTCGCCCGGTCGTTGGAAATTCCGCTCGATATAGACGGCGCGATCGGCGTCATTACCGGTGGCGAACCGCGCCGGATCGATCTCGGTGTGATCGACGGCGACTATTATTGCAACTGCGCTGCGATCGGCTTGTCGACCAAGATCGGCGACCATATCCCGCCGCTGCTGAAGAAGACGCTCGGCCGGGTCGGCTACCTGCTGTGGGCCACCTACCAGTCGATGAAGTTCAAGTCGTTCCGGCTGATCGTCACCCATGACGACGTGCGCGAGGAGATCGAGGCACTCGAGGTCAGGATCGCCAATGGCCCTTATCATGGCGGTGTCGAGCTGGTCGACGAGGCCGATCCGGAGAGCGGGGAGATCGTCGTGCAGGCCGTCACCGGAAGCTCCCCGGCACGGCTCGGCTGGAGCTGGTTCACCAGCTATCTGAGGCTGCGCGCCCGCAAGGACACGACGATCGAATATCGCGGCAAGAAGATCCACATCGAAACGGTGCCGCCGATGAAGATCTCGATCGATGGCGAAGTGGTGGCCGGGACGCCGTGCACGGCGCGGGTGGCGGCGAAGGCCGTCTGCGTGATGGCGCCGCGGCGCTACTGATTCCGCAGTGCCCGCGCATTAGACGGCCGCCAGTTCCGCCTGCTCCGCCCTGTCGGCGAGCACGACCTTCTTCCAGCTGCCGGCCGTATAATAACCCCACGCCATCGCGCAGGTGACGACCGAGCCGAACGGGAACGCCCACCATAGGGCGTCGAACCCCAGCCACTGGTGCGCCGCGAGCGCGAAGCCGATCCGGCAGACGAACAGGCCGAGGAAGAATATGATCAGCGGCCCTACCACCGCGCCATTGGCGCGCGCCGTGCCGAACAGCACCAGCGTCATCCCCGAGAAGAGGAAGCTCCAGCCGGCAAGATACTGGATATGCTGTGCGATCGCCATCGCCGGGCTATCCACGCCGAGGAACAGCCCGAGGATCGGGCGGTCGAACCAGGTGACCAGCGCGATGAGCACGCCGGTCAACAGGAGATTATAGACCAGCCCGCCGCGCGTGATCGCGCCCACCCGATCCCAGCGCCCGGCGCCGATATTCTGCGCCGCCATCGCGCTGACCGCGGCGCCCATCGCCATCGCCGGCATCTGGATATAATTCCACAACTGGAAGGCGACGCCATAGGCGGCGGTGGCATAGACGCCGGCGCGATTGACCAGCCCGACCATCACCAGCCCGCTCAGCGTCATCACCAGCATCTGCATGCCCATCAGCGCGCCCTTGCCCAGGATCAGGCGCAGCAACGCCGGCTGGGGGAGGAGATAGCGGAACTCGGCACCGCGGAGCCGGATCGGCAGGTCGCGCCAATAGACGACGACCAGCATGCCCAGCAGCGACACGACATTCGCGATGAGGGTGGCGACCGCCGAGCCGATGATGCCTAGTTCAGGAAACGGCCCGATCCCCGCGATGAAGAAGGGGTTGAGGCCGGCATCGATGACAATGGCCAATATCATGAACCACAGCGGCGTCATGGCGTCGCCGGCGCCGCGCAACGTCATCATCAGCAGCACGGTCAGCGAACTGAACGGCATGGTGAGCAACATCATCTTGAGATAGGCCGAAGCCAGCGGCGCTGCCTCGCGCGGCGTTCCCATCAGATGCAGCAGCCTGTCGGTGAGGCCGACACCGAGCGCTACGATGACGATCGTGATCGCCAGGAACAGCGCCGCCGCCGCCCCCACGGCGCGGCGGGCGCCATCGATATCCTTGCGGCCGACATGCTGGCCGACCAGCACCGTCGCCGCCATGCCGAAGCCGAAGAACAGCGAAAAGGCCAGGAAAACGATGTTCGTGGCGTTGGATGTCGCCGCCAGCGCGTCCTCGCCCAGGAAGCGGCCGATCCACACCATATTGATCGATGCGTTGAGCGACTGGAGGACATTGCCCACCAGCGTGGGAATGGCGAACAGCAGCAGGGTCTTGCCGATCGGCCCCTCGATCAGATCGCGTTTGGGGGCCGCCATGTCCGCCTACCCCAGCCGCGCCAGGGCCGCGGCAAGCTGTTCGGCTTCGAGGCTCTTCTCGGCATGGTCGGCGCGCGCCTTCTCGACCGCCTCGGGCTTCGCCTTCTCGACGAAGGCGGGGTTATTGAGACGTCCGGCGAGGCCGTCGCGCTCCTTCTCGGCAGCCGCGATCCCCTTGGCCAGGCGAGCGCGCTCGGCGTCCAGGTCGATCACGCCTTCGAGCGGCAGCACATAGGTCGCCTCATCGACCACCACCTGCGCCGCGCCGCCTGCAGGCGCCTCTCCACCGACCAGCTCGATCCGGGCGAGCCGCGCGATCGCTGCGCTGTTGGCGGCAAGTCGTGTCCGCGTCACATCGCTGGCGGCGCGGGCATAAGCGGTCAGCCTGGCGCCCGGCGGCACGTTGAGGCCGGTGCGTGCGGTGCGGATCTCGCTCACCAGCCGGATCAGCCAGTCGATTTCCTGCTGCGCGGCGGGATCGATCGCCCGCGCGTCCGCCATCGGCCACTTCGCGACGATGATGTCATAGGGCCGCTCGCCAAGAGCATGCCACAGTTCCTCGGTGATGAACGGCATGAAGGGGTGGAGCATGACGAGGATCTGGTCGAGCGCCCAACCCGCCACCGCGCGCGTCTCCGTAGCCTGCGCCGCGTCCGCGCCCTCGGCCAGCAGCGGCTTGGTCAGCTCGATATACCAGTCGCAGAAGCTCGCCCAGGTGAAGTGGTAGATGATGTTCGCGGCTTCGTCATAGCGCAGGTCGGCGATGGCGAGGTCGAGCGCCTGCACCGTCTTGACCGTCTCGGCGATGATCCAGCGGTTGACCGCGAGTTCGGCCTTCGGCGCTTCGAGGCCGCTCGATGCACCGATGCCGTTGCCCTGTGCGAAGCGCGCGGCGTTCCACAGCTTGGTCGCGAAGTTACGATAGCCTTCGACCCGCTTCTCATCGAGCTTGATGTCGCGGCCCTGGCTTTCCATTGCCGTCAGCGTGAAGCGCAGCGCATCCGCGCCATATTTGTCGATCAGGCCGAGCGGATCGACCGTGTTGCCTTTCGACTTCGACATCTTCGAGCCATCGGCGGCGCGCACCAGGCCATGCAGGTACAGCGTCTTGAACGGCACCTCGCCCATGAAGTGCAGCCCCTGCATGATCATCCGCGCGTCCCAGAAGAACAGGATGTCGAAGCCCGAGATCAGCACGTCGTTGGGGTAATGGCGGGTCAGCAGCGACTTCCCCGCCCCGCCGGGCTCGCCCTGCAGCGGGGCTTCAGGCCAGCCCAGCGTGCCGAACGGCCACAGCGCCGAGGAGAACCAGGTATCGAGCACGTCGCTGTCGCGGGTCAGCTTCCTGCCCCCCGCCTGGGCCTGGGCACCAGCCTCGTCCTCGGCGACATAGACCTGGCCGTCCTCGTCATACCAGGCCGGGATCTGATGCCCCCACCACAGCTGTCGCGACACGCACCAGGGCTGAATATTCTCGAGCCAGTTATAATAGGTCTTGGTCCAGCTTTCGGGCACCACCCGGATCGCGCCAGAGCGTACCGCCTCGATCGCCGGCTTCGCCAGCGTCTCCGCATCGACATACCATTGGTCGGTCAGCCACGGCTCGATAACTACGCCCGAGCGGTCGCCATAAGGCGTCTGGATCGTGCGATCCTCGACCTTTTCGAGCAGGTCGGCCGCGTCGATCGCCTCGACCACCTTGCTGCGCGCCGCGAAGCGGTCGAGGCCCAGATAGTCGGTGGGGATCAGCCCGTCCGCCGTCTGGACGACCTTCGCCTCGCCATCGAGCATGTTGAGCATCTCGCCGGCCTTGAAGCCCGCGCGCTTGCCGACCTCGAAGTCGTTGAAGTCGTGCCCCGGCGTGATCTTCACCGCGCCCGAGCCAAGCTCGGGATCGGCATGGTCGTCGGCGACGATCGGGATCAGCCGACCGGTGATCGGCAGCCTGACCTGCCGGCCGATCAGCGCCTTGTAGCGTTCGTCCTCGGGGTTCACCGCGACCGCCATGTCGGCCAGCATCGTCTCCGGCCGCGTCGTCGCGACCGAGATCGCGCCGCTGCCGTCGGCGAGCGGATAGGTGAAGTGCCAGAATTTACCGTTGATCTCGCGCGTCTCGACCTCGAGATCGGAAATCGCGGTCTTGAGGCCAGGATCCCAGTTCACCAGCCGCTTGTCGCGATAGAGCAGCTTCTGGTTGTAAAGGTCGACGAACACCTTGAGGACCGCTTTCGAAAAGCCATCGTCCATCGTGAAGCGTTCATTGGCCCAGTCGCACGACGCGCCGAGCCGGCGGAGCTGGCGGGTGATCGTGCCGCCGCTCTCTTCCTTCCATTCCCAGACCTTCGCGATGAAATCGTCGCGGCTGAAATCGGTGCGCTTCTGTCCGGCGGCGTTGAGCTGGCGCTCGACCACCATCTGGGTGGCGATACCAGCATGGTCGGTCCCGACCACCCACAGTGCATCCTTGCCCTTCAGCCGGGCATGCCGGATCAGCACGTCCTGCAGCGTATCGTCGAGCGCATGTCCGATATGCAGGCTGCCGGTGATGTTAGGCGGCGGGATGACGATCGTATAGGGCTCGGCATCGGGGCGCTCGGGGCGGAACAGCCCCTGCTCTTCCCAATAGGCATACCAGCGCGCCTCGATGGCTGCGGGGTCGAACGTCTTGTCTATCGTCATGATGGCAGTGGCTTTAGCGGGGGAATGCTGCACCGCGCCACCCTATTTGGTACGATTTTCGTATCTTCAGCGACAGCTTCCTCTCACCGCTCATCCTGAGGAGGGGCTGAGCGAAGTCGAAGACCCGTCTCGAAGGAACCGGACCATCCTTCGAGACGCCACTTCGCCAAGCTCAGTGGTTCCTCAGGATGAGCGGTGAGAGGAAGCAAGGGGCGGCGAGGTTATTTGCTGGTGAACTTGTCCATCCAGCCGAGCACCTCGCCATACCATTGGATGCTGTTCCTAGGCTTGAGGATCCAGTGGTTCTCGTCCGGGAACATCACCAGCCGCGATTCGACGCCACGGCGCTGGGCGGCGGTGAAGGCAGCGATGCCCTGGGTATAGGGGATGCGGAAGTCCTTCTCGCCGTGGATGAACAGCATCGGCGTCTTCCACGCGGTGACATGGTTCACCGGGTTCCACTTCTCGTAGCTCTGCGGGACCTCATAATAGGGGCCGCCATGCTCCCATTCATCAAACCACAGCTCCTCGGTCTCATAGGCCATGGCGCGCGCATCGAAGACGCCGGCATGCGTCACCAGGCATTTGAACCCGTCGGGCCAGTTGCCGGCGATCCAGTTGGTCATATAGCCGCCATAGGAGCCGCCCGCCGCGCAGGCCTTGCTGCCGTCGAGCCAGCTGTAGCGGGCGGTCGCCGCGGCGAGGCCGAGCTTGAGGTCCTCGAGCGGCTTGCCGCCCCAGTCCTGGTTGATCGCGTCGGTGAAAGCCTGGCCGTAGCCGTTCGAACCATGGAAATCGACCATCACCGCGCCATAGCCGGCCCCAGCGAATACCGCGGGATTCCAGCGATAGGACCAGCCATTGCCGAACGAGCCCTGCGGCCCGCCATGGATCAGGAAGGCAATCGGCGCCTTCGCCCCGGGCGCCAAGCCGGCCGGCTTGACCGCATAGGCCCAGACGGTGTCGCCATTGGCGCCCTTGAAGCTGAAATGCTCGACGCCCGGCATGTCGATGCCGGCGAGCTTGTCCTTGTTGACCGAGGTCAGCCGCACCGGCTCGCCCTTGCCGGCCGCGGCGTAGAGGTCGGCAGGCGCGGTCAGGCTGTTCAATGTATAGACATATCCCTTCGGGGTCGCGAGCACGCCCCCGGCGGTGCCGGCACCCGTCAGCCGGGTCACAGCGCCGCTCGCGACCGAGACGGAGAATAGCGGCTCCTCGCCGGTCTCCAGAGCGGTCACGTAGAGCGCCGTGCCGTCGTGACTCCAGGTCAGGCTTGCGGGCGACCGGTCCCAGGCTTCGGTCAGCGGCTTGACCTCCCCGGTCGCAAGGTTGCGCAGCTGGATCACAAGCCGATCGGACTCGTAACCGGGCCGCTTCATCGCCGCATAAGCGAGCCATGTGCCATCAGGCGAAACGCTCGGCATCGTGTCGGTCGCATTGTTCGAATCGGTCAGGTTGACCGGCGGTGTCGAGCCGTCGGCCGGGGCCGCGAAGATATCGAGGTTGGTAGACAGCGGCTCGGTCGTGCCCGCCTCGCGCAGCGCGAAATAGACGGTCCTTCCGTCCCGGCTCCAAGCGATCTCGCTGCCGTCGCCGAAAGGTTTGGAGGGTGTGTCGCCGACCAATCCGCCTTCGATCGCGACGCCCTTGCCCGAGGCTTTGCCGTCCGCCAGCGGCAGCACGAACAGCTGTGAGCGCTGGCCGTCGCTCCATGTGTCCCAATGGCGGATGAAGTAGCCGTCATAGATGCGCGCGCTTCCGCCGGTGGCGGCGGGCTTGGTGTCGGCTAGCGATTTCGCGCCGACCGGCCGCGCCGCCCACACCAGCAGCTTGTCGCCGGTCGGGGCGATCTTGAAGCCATCGACATCCTGGTCGGTGACCAGCTCGGGCTTCCCGCCTGCGATGGCGACCCGCCAGATACCGCCCTTCCCGCCCCTGTCGGCGGTGAAAAACACCCAGCGCCCGTCCGGCGAGAAGGCCGGCGAACCCTCATTGACTGCGGGATCGGCGGCGAGCTTCTCGGGAAGGGCGTCATTCCTCGACAGGTCGAGTCGCCACAGGTCGGTTCGACCCTTGTTCGCGGTGAGATCGGTCTCGCGCTGGTCCCATACCAGCCAGCGCCCGTCTGGCGACACGTCGGCAGCGCCGATGCGCGAGAAGGATGCTACGTCATTGATCGTGAGCGGGCGGGCATGCGCGGCTGCGCCAATGCCCACGGCAAGGCCAAGGGCCAGGAGCGGGAGTTTCAGCATGGCAAGGGAGTAGACCAGTCCTCGCCCGACGCCAAGCGCTGTATCAGCGAGGTGGTACAGTGACCCACCGGCGCTGTAGAGATCAGCCGTCCTTTTCCGTCATCCGCCGAATCTCGGCCTGCACCAGCCGCTCGACCATGTCGGGCAGGTTCTTGTCGATCCATTCGGAGAGCAGAGGCTGGAGCATCTCCCGCACCAAGGCGTCGAGTGTCACGTCGCCGCCGCTCGGCCGCGGCGCCGGAGTGCGCGGCATCAGGTCACGCGGGACTGGGCGTGGCGCCGGCTGCGGCATCTCGGCCTCGGCGCGGCGCAGGCGTTCGACGGCGCGCTGCACCGGCTGGGGCGATGGGTCGGGCGGCGGCGCGAAAGGCTCGGGCGCGCGATCGGTCAACTCCAGTATCGAATCCGCGGACGGAGGATCGCTGCGCCTTGGCCATGGCGGAATCGGCGAGGGGATCGGTTCGCCGGGCCGCCTCGATGCCGCCGGTACCTGGGGCGCTGCCGGTGTACGCTGAGCCGCCGCCGGTATGGCCTGGGGCGGCGGCGGATCGTCGGCTATGATGCGTTTGATGGAAGCCAGTATATCTTCCATCGAGGGTTCGGAACGCGGATCGGCCATGCACCCGATATAAGCTATTTCTCGGGGCTTGCCACTGGGCTGTGCGACGGGACCGCGGAAAAGCTCGGCTGGCCGAGCGTTGAGGTCGCGACCGGCTTTGGCCTGGGGTCGCTGTCCCAATCCCAGATGCGGTTATGGACCCGCGTATAGTTGGCGACCGGATCGTACAGTGAGCCGCCATCGAGCCCGAGATCCTTGGCCTGCGCGCGCCCCATCGCAGCCAGCAGGACGAACCCGGCCACATAGGCATCGCGCTTGGCCGAGACGAGCGTGGAGCGTGCATTGAGCAGCTCCTGCTCGGCGTTCAGCACGTCGAGCACGTTGCGGGTGCCGACCCCCTGCTCGGCGCGGACGCCTTCGAGCGCGAGTTCGTTGGCCGAAACCGCGGCCAATGATGAGTCGATCACGCCCAGTGACGCCTGATAACGCGAGAAGGCGGTGCGCGCGTCGGCAATCACCGCGCGCTCGGCCGCCGTCTGCGCCTCAGTCGCCTGGCTCTTGCGCGCCTGCGCCTGGCGCACCCGAGCGCCGGGCTCGCCGCCCTGGAAAATCGGGATCTGCGCCTGCACACCCAGCGTGGCGGTCTTGTCGATCTGCTTCACGCCCGCGGCGCCGCCGGCCAGCGTGCCGCGATAATCGGTATAGTCGCCGGTGCCGACCGCGGATATGCGCGGCATGCGCAGCGACCGGGCGATCCCGATGTCATATTCGGCCGCGCGCGCCGCCTGCCGCGCCGCGGCCAGATCGGGATTATTGGTAACCGCGATATCGACTGCCTCTTCGGACATCGCCGGAAGGCCGGGCAGCGGCGGCGGCGGCTCCAGATTGTCGGGGAACTTGCCGACCACTTCGAGATAGGCCTGGCGACTGGCGTCGAGCTGCGCCTGCGCCGACTGCAGGTTGCTGCGCGCACCCGCCAGCCGCGCCTGCGACTGGGCGACATCGGTGCGGGTGAGGTCGCCGACCTGAAAACGGTCGCGGCTCGCCTGCAGGTCGGTTTCGAGCACCTTCACATTGCCCGCATTGAGATCGACGATCGCGCTGTCGCGGATCACGTCCATATAGGCGGCCACGGCGTTGGTGAACACATCGCCTTCGGTGGCCTGCAGGCTGGCGCGGCCCTGCTGGACCCTGGCCTTGGCCGCGCCCACCGAATTGCGCACGAACCCGCCTGCATAGAGCGGTACGGTAACGGTCGCCGAGCCGACGAGCGCCTCCTTGGGCGAGGTAAAGCTGTTAGCCGAGCGCTTGACGAATTTATTGTAGCTCGCGGCTGCGCTGACATCGGGCAGGCCCTGGGCTCGCGCGATCGCGACATCCTCGTCGGTGGCGCGCAGTCCGGCGCGCGCGCCGGTCAACGTCGGATTGGAGGCGTAAGCCTGGCTGAGCGCGTCGCGCAGCGTATCGGCGGATGCCGCTCCGGGAAGGCCGGCGATCATCATCGCAGCGATCGAAACGCTCCAGCGGACCACCGGCGCCGCGCCCCCCAGGTTGAACTTCACCGAAGACATCCTGTCAGAAACTGAACGCAGCCGGCTTTGCGAAGCCGGGCAGACGGGCCGCATCGGCATCGGCAAAAGAGGTGATACCGAAACCCCGACCTGCACGAACCCCGGAAACGAGCCGCGTAACCCCCTCGTCGATCAGCGCCCCGACCAGCCGGCCGCCATCGGCGAGCTGGTCGATCAGTGTCTGCGGGATTTCCTCGACAGCGCCGTCGAGCACGATCAGCGAATAGGCTGCGCCATTCTTGCTGCCGGCCGAGAGCGCCGCCTTGATCCAGGTCGCGCCCGGCACGTTCTTCTTGCCCAGCGCGAACAGCTCGGGGTCTTCCTCGACCGCGACGATATCCGCACCGAGCTTCTCGAGCAGCGCCGCAGTGTAGCCGGTGGCGGCGCCGACCACGAGCACGCGCTCGCCCGGAGACACCTGCGCCTGGGTCAACAGCCGCCCCGTCACCATCGGCGGGCTGAGCTCACGCCCCTCGCCGATCGGCAGCGCCAGATCGGCATAGGCCAGCACCGCCTTGTCGGCCGGCACGAAGCGCTCGCGCGGCACTTCGCCCATCGCCGCGACGACGCGCGGATCGTTGACCCCGGTCGTCCGGAGCTGGCTGACCACCATGGCTCGACGCATCTGCTCGAAATTCTGCTCGGTCACTGGGCTTTCCCGCTATTGGTGTCTTATCCCTACAATACAGCAGGGCGAGGTTCAAGGCTTTACCGCGTCACTGCATCACCGCCAAGCGCGATTACCGCCCCCCGGATTGCGACCATCGCCGCCGATCATAGTTGACATTCCGCCCCTCTGCCGCCATTGCCGCGCTCCGCTGGCCCGATGGCGGAGTGGTTACGCAGAGGACTGCAAATCCTTGCACGCCGGTTCGATTCCGGCTCGGGCCTCCATCTCCCAAAACATTGATCCGTAACGCCTGCCTTGTCGGCATCGGGGTATCGACGTTGCCGTCGGTTCGGACATCCATCGCGCGGGATCGCGCGGCGCTGCGAAACCGTGTCCAAAATGGCGCAAAACCGACGAATCCTTTGGTCCGCGTCGTTAATCATGGGCTAAGCTCCCGCGGAACGAACAGGGGGTAGTCATGGTACAATTCACAACCGGCGCGAGTGCGTATGTCGACTTCACGGATCTGGATCTCTCGCTCCTTCTGGACGGTGACATTGCATCACGGTCGTCGTCGCGGCTGGTCGTCGATGTTGACGTTGGAGACCATGTCACCTTTACCGGTTTCGGCTTCACCTACGACAGCTTTGGAGACCCGGTAGGCGGCACGATCACGGGCATATCGGAAACCATCTTCGGGCAAACCCTCTTCCAGATTACCGGCATGAACACACAGGTCGGCCAGTTCGTCGACTGGGTAGTTCGCGGTGCCGACTTCGAAGCGATCGACACGATCCTGGCAGGCAACGACAGCATCACAGGTGGGGCATCCGATGATATTCTTATCGGATTTGCAGGCCATGACAATCTATCCGGCGGATTGGGCGCGGACACCCTCGTCGGCGGCGATGGGAATGATCACATCTGGGGTGATAACTTAACAAGCCCCAACCCGAACGACGGGGATGACGTCATCCTCGGGGGAGCCGGCAGCGACTATGTGCAGGGCAATGCAGGCAATGACGCCATAGATGGCGAGGATGGATCGGACAGGCTTGTCGGTGGCAAGGGAAACGACTTGCTGCTCGGCAGCAACGGTAACGATACCATCAACGGCAACTTGGGTGCTGACCATATCGACGGAGGCGCGGACAATGACTCGCTCCGCGGGGGCCAGGGCAACGACGAGCTCTTCGGTGGCAACGGAAATGACATCCTGTCGGGGGATCTCGGCACCGACACCCTGACCGGAGGCAATGGCTCGGACCTTTTTGTGGTTTCGGGACAGGGTTCGATGGTCAGCGCCGGCCCTGATCGCATCGCCGACTTCGTAGACGGTGCGGATCGCATTTCGGTCGGGTACACCCCCGCCATTGTGCTTACGGGCGCAGTACAATCGAGCCTCACCGCGGCAGCTGCTGCCGCTCAGCAGCTTTTCGACGCCCGCGGGGGCAATGGCGAAGTGGCGGCCCTGGCCGTCGGCAGCGATACCTATCTGTTCTATTCGAGCAACGGCGGGGCGTCCGCGGACTCGGCGGTTCTGGTGGCGAATGTCGGATCGAGCGTCTTCACCATTGCCGACTTCGGTTAGTCGCAGTCACGGGGCGTAGCTGATCCCAGCGCCATGCCAGTTCGACCTGATCCGCCCGATACGTCGTCGGGGTCCGGCGAGCCCACAGCCCGCCAACCCTGACGACGACATAGTCATACTGTCTTTGTCATACTGTCTTTAGTGAAGGTTCCGGGACTTTCCGGTCCCCAGACTTCAGAATTCCTGGCCCAGCCTGACACCGTAGGTTCTCGGCTCGCGTGCCGTGGCGAAGGACCACAGACCGGCCACGGTGAAGGCCGATGTCGCGCCGCGATGGTTGGCGAGGTTGCGGCCGAACACCTGTGCAAAACATCAGTTCCCGTTGGAATGCCCCATATTCTACTGCGAAGCGAACCAGCATCATACGCCGCATGCGGTGATCGAGTTCTACGCGGATGGCGGACCTTCTACGCGCTTGTCGCCAAGGCAGCTCATGATTTCGACAGCGTCAGCCGGATAGGCGAGATCGCTCTGGAATGGAAAAAATGACGAGGAGAATGGATGATGATCACGGGCATCCATCATGTCGCGATCTCTACGCCGGATATCGACCGGCTGACGGCCTTCTACCGCGACGTGATCGGGTTCGAGGTCGCCTATGATGGCGGCTGGGATGAACCCATAGCCGCGATCGATGCGATGATGGAGCTGGATGATGTCATCTCCCGCGTCGTGATGATGCGCACGGGCACGGGCTTCCTGGAACTCTTCCAGTTCTCGTCGCCGGAGCCCCAGCCGGGCGATGCCAGGCGTCCCGTGATCAACCACGGCATCACCCACCTGGCGCTCAACGTGACAGACGCGAAGGCGGAATATGAGCGGCTGAAGGCGGCCGGCATGGTGTTTCACTGCCCTCCGATCGAGTCCGGCATGCCCGTGACCGGCACCTATGGCCGCGATCCCGACGGCAATGTCATCGAAATCCTCGAGATTCGCGATGAGGATTGGCCGTTCCACTTCGCCAACCGCCGGCTGAAGCACGCCAGCGCAACCCCGTCCGCATGATCTGAAAGGCAGGTATCGCATGGCTGGAAGGCTAAAAGATAAGGGCGCGATCGTTCTCGGCGCGGCCAATCGCGACAATATGGCGCAGGTAATCGCTCGTCGCCTCGTTCAGGAGGGCGCCTCCGTCGTCGTCGCCGGCCGCAAGATGGATGAACTCGATCGCTTCGCAGGCGAGATCGGCGGCCATGCAATACGATGCGACATCACCCGGCGCGACGAGGTCTTTGCGCTGGCGGCCCAGGGGAAGGAAAGGCTCGGGCGACTGGACATAGCCGTGAACGCTACCGGCTGGGGCCTTCTGACCGGCTTCCTCCAAACCACCGAGGAAGAGTTCGAGCAGATGAGCGCGCTCCAGTTCAAGGGACCATTTCTGTTCATGCAGGCAATGATCGAGGCGATGGATCAGGGCGGCTCGATCATCCAGATCAGCTCTGCGACCGCGAAGATCATGCTGAACGACCACGCCGCCTATATGGGCGCGAAGGCGGGCACGGATCACATGGTCCGCGTCGCCGCCCATGAATTCGGATCGCGGGGCATCCGGGTGAACTCGATTTCGCCTGGCCTCACCGCGACACCGATGACGTCCGATGCCCTGGCCGTTCCGGGTATCGCCGAAGCATTCCTGCCCGGCTACCCGCTGGGCCGCGTGGGCACCGCGGACGACATCGCGGCGGCCTGCGTTTTCGTCGCATCCGACGAATGCTTCATGACAGGCGAGAATTTGCAGGTGAACGGAGGGCTGACATTGCGCCGAAATCCCACGCGCGAGGAGATCGCCGCCTCCGTCGAGGCGCACGGCCAAGCCGCACAACCGGCGGCCTGAGCGATCCCCTCATCGCGCGCATCGGGCGTGGAGGGACCTGCACTTCTTGATGCCTGGAGCAGTGGAAAGGCCGATCGCCCGGTGGTGGGGGCCAAAAGGACGATCGGCCAATTTCGCCAGATATGGACGGCGAGGCATCCTCTTTCGGGAGAATGCCTCGCCGCCGGATGGCTGACAGCGTGATGCTGCTAAACCGCTGCTGCGGACAACCCGTCGAGTTGGGCAGTGTCTAGCCGTCTCTGTTACCGTTACACCGTAGCACCGGCCCCGGCTGAAATCGGCGGTGACACCCGCGGGTATTCGCGCTACCTGCCGTCTTCGACATGAGTGATATGGGTGAGTTGGCGACCAATCGCTTGGATGGGGATATGCCTCCACCCCCTGCGGGTTCAGCCGCACACAGCGCAGAGATGATGTGCCGCGAGCTGCAGTCGGTGATTGCCTCGCCGGACTTCGCGCGGGCTCCGATCATGAAGCGCCTGCTGTCGTTCCTGGTCGGCGAAACGGTGGCGGGCCGCGGCGACCAGCTGAAAGCCTATTCCGTGGCGGTGGATGGCCTGGGCCGCGCGCCGGACTATGACGCGCGGGCAGACAGCTATCCGCGTGTGCAGGTCGGCCGGCTCCGCCGGATGCTGGACAGTTATTACAGCGTCAAGCCGCCCAGCTGCGGGCTACGACTGACTATCCCCAGTGGGCGCTATCGGGTGACGTTGCAGCCCGTCGAAGCGGCGGCCGAAGATGCGGTCGTTGCGCCTCCGCCGCCCGTGCTTCCCATCGCGCCGCTGACCTTTGGCTGGCAGGCCGGAATGCTCATCGCCCTGTTGTTGCTGAGCACCGCTGCGCTGATTCGGATCCTGCCCCTGAACCTCAGTCCGCCGGACATCGGCCATGAACGTCCTGTGCTCGAGCTCGGCGCAACCGAAATGGCGAAAAGCGGCGAACTCGGCACCTTAGCCCGGGCGACCCTGATCAACGGGCTCGGCCGGAGCGGGATGTATGACTTCCGCGCCCAGCGCCGCTCGGGCACGGCGGATCCGCTCGCCATCCCGGCGCGCTATCACCTTGCAACCGACCTTGTCGGCGGCGAGCGCCCGCGCCTGTTCCTGCGCCTGACACGCCTCTCGCCGGATCGATTGATCTGGTCCGGCGACGTCAGCCTTTCGGCCGACCAGGGCATCGACAGCGAGGCGCTCGATCAGGCGCTGGCGCCGGCGATCGCCACCATCAGCCGCGTTACCGGGGTCGTCGCCGCCCACGAGCTGCAAGAACATGGCGGGCGGGAAGCGACCGGCTATAGCTGCCTGCTGCTCTATCACCGCTACCGCAAGGAGCGCACCGACGACGATCTCGATCATGTCAGCACCTGCGTCGAGCGCAGCATCAACCTGGATCCCAACAACGCCGAGCTCCAGGCCGCCGCGGCCCAGCTATCCATCGAGAAGATGGTGAGTTCGGACACCGATCCCGCCGAGCGGCCGGCGCTGCTGCTCACCGCACAACGCCATGCGCAGATCTCGGGATCGATCGATCCGCTCAACCCGTGGGGCAATGCAGCGCGAGCGCGGATCGCCGTGGTGCGAAAGGCATGTTCCCAGGCGGTTGCCTTCGGGCTTCGCGCGGCCGCGCAGCAGCCTTATGATCCGGCTCTGCTTTCTGACGCGGGCGTCTATCTTCTCGACTGCGGCGATACGCGGGCTGAGGAACTCATCCGCCGCGCCATCGCGCTCGACGACAATCCCGATGGTCGTTTCTATGCTCCGCTGCTGCTGCTCGCGATCGGCCGTGACGACACGAGGCTGGCCCAGGAGGCCCTGTCGCACATGTCTCCGCCGCTGTTCGGACGGCATGGCCGATTCTATCTGGTGAGCGCGGCTGGATATGCGATGATCGGCGATCTGCCGCGCGCGCGTGTCGCCTGGACGGAGCTCAAGAGGATCGGCGTGCCCATCGCACAGGACCCGCAGGGTTTCCTGGCGCGGCTGGGCTATGATGCCGGAATCCGCGCCAAGGCACTGGACCATCTCCGCAAGGCCGGGCTGATTGCTGGCCGATAAAAAAATGTCGTCCGGCCGGAACGGCTTCCGCTGCGCACGAGACGGGGGTAACATGATGTTGCCGTAATGGGCGACGGCACGCCGGCGAACGTTCGCCCGGCATCGAGGAGCAGGGGTTATAGCGTTGATCGGGGATCTCCCGCACGGACTGACCGCGCGGAACGCCAAACTGTCGACCGACATCGTCATCGCGATGGCGGCAATTGGACTTGCCGTCATCGGACGCGCGCTCGTGGACATCTTCGCCCCGGGGGTCGTCGCTTATGCGTTCGTCTTTCCCGCGGTGATCTTCGCGAGCCTGATCGCAGGCGCGCGCTCGGGGTGGATGGCCACGGCGGGGTGTCAGCTGCTGATCTGGTATTTCGTCATTCCGCCGCGCCGCGATTTCGCGATCAGCACGCCCGACGCGATCGGCCTGCTCGTCGCCACCGCATCACTGGTGCTGACGGTGTGGGCGGTAGCATCGTTCCGCGCGACATCGATGCGGCTCCAGGAGGAGAAGCAGCGGCATGTCGAACTGCTGTCACTCGCACTGCGCGAAGTCGATCACCGTACACGGAATAATTTCCAGATCGCGTCATCGCTGCTGCTGTCGCAGGCCGCGGGCGAGGCCGACGACCGCCTGCGCGATGAACTGAAGCAGGCCGCCGGGCGGCTGCAGTCGCTCGCCGCAGCCTATTCGAACCTCGCGCTGAGCAGCGCCGACCTTTCGACGGTGCTGCTCCACGAGCATCTCCGCGAGATATGCGATCGCGTGCGCGAAGGCATGCTGCCCGCCGGCGTGTCGCTCAGCTTCGACGCGGAGCCCGTACAAATGCCGGCGCAGAGCGCGGTGGCGATCGCGCTGATCGTCAACGAATGCCTGACTAATACCGCCAAACATGCCTTTCCCGACGGCATTGGTGCCGTCGCTGTGTGGCTGCGCCCCGAGGGCGACGACGTGTTGATCACCATCGAGGATGACGGGGTCGGCCTGAACGATGCCGGCAGCGCGGGCACCGGCAGGAAGCTGATCGATCTGCTGGCGCGCTCTTTGAGAGGCCAGTTCCATACAAGCAGCGCAACGACCACCGATCGCGGAACGCGGTGCGATCTGAAGGTACCGCTGGCGCAGGACTGACGACAGCTCGACGGGAGCATCGCTATCCCGGTCAGCGCGAACCGCTCCGTCACAAAGTCGCGTGTGCGCTGCCCGACTCTTCGCCCCTCCCCCGAAGAGGAGGAGCTCCACAGGTTCCAGTCAGCGCAAGCCGGTATTACGTGCCGTTACAAGCGCTTGGCAGGCACGACACGATCTACAGCCGCGAACCGCCGGTCTGTCACGAAATTGCAACGGAAAGGTCGGTAAAGGGTAACCGGAGACGTTCAATACGCCTTTGCCATCGTTTCGGGCACATATTAAATTTCTGCCTCAACGCGACGTTGAGGCGGTAGAGTGGGCAGCCCATGGTCACCCATCCGCAAATACCTCGCCTCTCCCTAGAGAGATCTTTATGTCGTTGTCGATGATTGCCTTGTTAGTTTTGGCGTTGGGCGCGATCGCGTTCTGGACCGCGCGTTCGCGCGCCGCGCTGTTCAAGCCGGCAGCGGGCCAGCGCCTTCATTCGCGCCCCAACTATCATGGCGCGCATATGCTGTTGTGGGTCGTCCTGCCCGCGCTGCTGTTTCTCGCGATATGGAGCTTCGTATCGCCCCGGCTGGTGACACAGGCCGTGCTCGATGCACCATCGGCCACGCAACTGCCGCCGCCGGGCATCGAGCGCGACTCGGTGCTTGCCGAGATGCGCGGCCTCGTCGACGGCTCGCTCGAGGCGAGCTTCAATCCTGCCGCGGAGCAGCTGGCGCCGGTCTATCGCAGCGCTGCCGATCATTATGCGATGCTGGGCGGGATAGCGGCTGCGCTGCTCGCGCTCGCCGGCGGCGGCTATGCATGGACGCGGCTGCACCGTGATTTCCGCGCGCGGAACCGGGTCGAGCGCGTCGTAATGCTGGTACTGCTCGGTGCGTCGCTGATCGCGATCTTCACCACCTTCGGCATCGTCGTGTCGCTGCTGTTCGAGTCGCTTCGCTTCTTCCAGAGGGTTTCGCCGATCGAGTTCCTGTTCGGCCTCGAATGGAGCCCGCAGACCGCGATGCGGGCTGACCAGGTCGGCTCGTCGGGCGCGTTCGGCGCGGTGCCGCTGTTCTGGGGAACGATCTTCATCGGCGCGATCATCGCAATGATCGTCGCGATCCCGCTCGGGCTGATGAGCGCCATCTACCTCACCCAGTATGCCAAGCCCGGGCTGCGCCGCTGGATGAAGCCGGCGCTCGAGATGCTCGCCGGCGTTCCCACCGTCGTCTACGGCTATTTCGCCGCGCTCACGGTGGCACCCGCGATCCGCGACTTCGCGGCCTGGGCGCATATCCCCGGCGCATCTTCCGAATCGGCGCTCGCCGCCGGTCTGGTGATGGGGGTGATGATCATCCCGTTCGTCTCCTCGATGGCCGACGATTCACTCGCGGCAGTACCCCAGGCGATGCGCGACGGTTCCTTCGCGCTCGGCGCGACGCCGTCGGAGACGATTCGCAAGGTCCTCGTCCCTGCGGCCCTTCCGGGCGTGGTCGGCGGAGTGCTGCTCGCCGTCAGTCGCGCGATCGGCGAGACCATGATCGTGGTGATGGCCGCGGGCCTCGCCGCCAATCTCACGGCCAATCCCTTCGCCAGCGTCACCACCGTGACGACCCAGATCGTCCAGTTGCTCACCGGCGACCAGGAGTTCGACAGCGCCAAGACGCTGGCGGCCTTCGCACTCGGCCTGACGCTGCTGATCGTGACCCTCATCCTCAACATCATTGCCCTGCGCGTGGTGAAAAAATATCGGGAAGCTTATGAGTAGCGCCGCGGACCTGCCGGGCGGAGAGATGCCGATGACGATCGACGCGAGCGGCTGGAAATCCGACGCGATGCAGCGTCGCGTTGCCAAGCGTTATGCATCCGAGCGGCGCTTCCGCGCCGTCGGCATGTTCGCGGTCGCCCTGTCGGCCGGTTTCCTCGCCTTCCTGCTGATCAAGATGCTGTACGACGGCCTGGGCGGCTTCACCCAGACCGAGATACGGCTGACCGTCGATTTTCCAAGCATCGCCGCGGGCGTGACGCCCAAGGCGCTTGAGGGCGCGGGCGCAGACGATGCGCTGGCGACACTCGATCTGGAAAGCCTCGCGGCGACTTCGGCAACGGCCGCCTATGGCGAGACCGGGCCTCTGCTCCTGTCGGACGGCGCCTGGCTGTCGCTGCGATCGGCACTCAAGAACGATCCGTCGCTGATCACCCGAAAGGCCGATATCTGGGTGCCCGCCTCGATCGAGATCGACTCCGCCGCCAAAGGTGCGGGCGAACCCGATGCCGATCGCCAGCTTGCCGCGCTGAAGGCGAAGGGCAGTGTCCAGACGGGGTTCAGCACAACCTTCTTCACCGCTTCGGATTCCACCGACCCAACGGTCGTGGGGATCTGGGGTGCGTTCAAGGGAACGCTGCTGACGATGGCGGTGACAGCGCTGCTGGCCTTTCCGGTCGGCATGCTCTCCGCTCTCTATCTCGAGGAATATGCCCCGCGTAACCGCTGGACCGACCTGATCGAGGTCTCCATCAACAACCTCGCCGCGGTGCCGTCGATCATCTTCGGGCTGCTCGGCCTCGCGGTGTTCCTCAACTTCATGAACATGCCGCGGTCGGCGCCGATTGTCGGCGGGCTGACCCTGGCGCTGATGACGATGCCCGTCATCGTCATAGCCTCGCGCAATGCGATCAAGGCGGTGCCGCCCTCGATCCGCGATGCGGCCCTCGCTATGGGCGCCTCGCCGGTCCAGGTCGTCTTCCACCATGTGCTGCCGCTCGCCATGCCGGGCATCCTGACCGGCACCATCATCGGCATGGCGCGCGCGCTCGGCGAAACCGCACCGCTAATCATGATAGGCATGCGTGCCTTCATATCGTCGCCACCGACGGGGTTAACCGAGCCGGCGACGGTGCTGCCGGTGCAGATCTTCCTCTGGTCGGACGAGGTCAGCCGCGGCTTCGTCGAAAAGACCTCGGCAGCGATCATCGTCCTTCTGGCCTTCCTGATGACGATGAACGCCACCGCCATCTATCTCCGCAACCATTTCGAACGACGGTGGTAAACCCGACCATGCAAGAAGCAGCTATCACGGCATCGCTGAAGATGACGGCTGAGAACGTCAACGTCTTCTATGGCGAGAAGCAGGCTATCAAGGACGTGTCGATCGACGTCGACAAGGACAATGTCACCGCCTTCATCGGCCCGTCGGGCTGCGGCAAATCGACCTTCCTGCGCACGCTCAACCGCATGAACGACACCGTTGCAGGCTGTCGCGTCGAGGGCCGCATCGCGCTCGATGGCGAGGACATCTATGCTTCGGGCATGGACGTCGTGCTGCTGCGCGCGCGGGTCGGCATGGTGTTCCAGAAGCCGAACCCTTTCCCCAAGTCGATCTACGAGAACATCGCCTACGGGCCCCGTATCCACGGCCTCGCCTCGAGCAAGAGCGAGATGGACCATATCGTCGAGCGATCGCTGCAGCGCGCAGGCCTGTGGAACGAGGTCAAGGATCGCCTCCAGGAAAGCGGCACCGCATTGTCGGGCGGCCAGCAGCAGCGGCTGTGCATCGCCCGCGCCATCGCCGTCGATCCGGAGGTGATCCTGATGGACGAGCCCTGTTCGGCGCTCGATCCGATCGCTACCGCCAAGATCGAGGAGCTGATCACGGAATTGCGCGGCCGCTTCGCGATCGTGATCGTCACCCATAACATGCAGCAGGCCGCGCGCATCTCGCAGCGCACCGCCTTCTTCCACCTTGGCGAGCTTGTCGAATATGGCGGCACCGGGGATATCTTCACCAACCCGGTCCAGACCCGCACGCAGGATTATATCACCGGCCGCTACGGCTGATCCGCGACCTTCAACTGTAACAATAAAGCAGCGCGCGGCCGGGACACCGGTCGCGCGCTGTTCGATTCCAGGCCCTCCCGCACGCCCCGCTGTCACGCGATTGCAACATCGGCGTCACGACAGCTTCACAGGCCCTGCCTAGTGACTCCGCCCATGAGGCGAGTCGCCATTCGCCTCATCCACCTAAGGGGGAAGAAAATGTACATTCGTCACAAGGCGCTGATGGTCGGTGTCGTCGGCCTGGCCTGCATTCCAAGCATGGCCGCAGCACGCACGCAGATCCGCGCCGTTGGCTCCTCGACCGTCTATCCGTTCGCGACCGCGGTCGCCGAGCGACTCGCACGAGCCAATCCGAACATGAAGCCGCCCGTCATAGAATCGACCGGCACCGGGGGCGGCATGAAGTTGTTCTGCGCCGGCGTCGGCGAGCAGTTCCCCGACATCGAGAACGCCTCGCGCCGCATCAAGGCCTCGGAAATCAAGAGCTGCCGCGAGAATGGCGTGACCGAGATCACCGAGATCCAGGTCGGCATCGACGGCATCGCCTTCTCGACGGCGAAAGCCACGCCGATGAGCAACGTGACCCCGCTCGACATCTACAAGGCCCTCGCCAAGACGCCGTTCGGCAAGCCGAACAAGGCGAAGACCTGGAAGGACGTCAACGGCAGCCTGCCCGCAACGCCGATCCGCGTGTTCGGCCCGCCGCCAACTTCGGGCACCCGCGACGCCTTCGGCGAGCTGATCATGACCGCCGGCTGCAGCACCAGCCCCGCCATGCTCGCGCTCAAGAAGAGCGACGAGGCCAAGTTCAAGGCGATCTGCACCGGCGTCCGCGAAGACGGCGCCTATGTCGAGAGCGGCGAGAACGACAACCTGATCGTCCAGAAGCTCGAGAGCAACCCCGGCACGATCGGCATCTTCGGCTATTCCTATCTCGAAGAAAATGCCGACAAGCTGAAGGGCATCGCGATCAGCGGCATCGTGCCGACCTATGACTCGATCGCTTCGTTCAAATATCCCGGTTCGAGGCCGCTCTACATCTATGTGAAGAACGCGCACGTCCGCGCCATCCCGGCGATCAAGGCCTATGTCGCCGAGTTCACCAAGGACGCGGCCTGGGGCCCGGGCGGCTATCTGGTGAAGCGCGGCATGATCGCGGCACCGGCACCGATCCGCGCCAAGAGCGCCGCCGCCGCGCGCGCGCTGACGCCGCTGAATCCCGCAGAGATCAAGTAACGGCTCGCGTGGAAACGATTGTTAAAAGGGGAAATATCGTGAAAACTCAAGTTCATATGCTGCTCGTCGCAGCGAGCGCGCTGGCTTTCGCCAGCGCCGCTCAGGCCCAGGACACACCTGCTGCCGATACGCCGGTCGAGACCGTCGAAGAGCAGCCGGCATCGGCCGCCGACATGGAGTTCCTGAAGGCGCAGGTCGAGGCGCTGCAGGCGCAGGTCCAGCAGCTCACTTCTCGCGCCGCCAAGGCCGAGCCGAGCTGGAAAGGCGCCCCCCAGTGGGTCGACACCGCCGGCTGGAGCTTCAAGCCGAAGGGCGTGATCCAGTTCGACGCGGGCTATGTCTCGCTGCCGAAGAAGATCGCGGGCACGGTCGGCGTCGCAGGCACTAGCGCCGGATCAGGCGTCAACACCAACAATCTCGGCTGGAACACCCGTGCTCGCCGCCTGATCGTCGGCGCCGAAGGCAGCATGCCGGGCGGCTTCGGCTACAAGTTCGAGCTCGAACTGTCGCAGGGCGGCGTCAACTATGAAGACATGGTGATCAGCTACCAAAAGCCCGGCAGCCCGTGGAGCATCACGGTCGGCCATCAATATCCGCTGTCCAGCCTCGAGCTGCTGACCAGCAACCGCTTCACCACCTTTATGGAGCGTGCCGGCATGACCGACGCGCTGGGCTATGGCCGCCGCCTCGGCAGCACCATCGCCTATACCGACCCAGCCGGCCGTTTCGGCCTCGCCGGCGGCATCTATTCAGAGGACCTCGCCAACACCAACGTCGCGCGCACCGGCTGGCAGGCCAGCGTTCGCGGCTATTACTCGCCGATGATCGGCCAGGTGCAGGGCCATCTCGGCTTCCAGTTCCAGCACCGCGTAGCCCCCACCGACGCCGAGAATATCCGCTATCGCCAGCGGCCCTACACCCAGGTTTCGGGTGAGCGCTTCATCGATACCGGCGCCATCGCGGCGAAGGGCGATGATATCCTGGGCGGCGAACTTGCGGCGATCTACAAGTCGTTCCACTTCGCCAGCGAATATCAGCATGTCTGGGTTCGCAGCATCAAGCCGGGCCATGTCTTCGGCATCAACAACGCAGCCGGCACCACCAACTTCTCGATCGACGATCCGCAGTTCCGCAGCGGCTATGTCGAGGTCGGCTATTACCTGACCGGCGAAACCCGCGGCTACAAGGGTGGCAAGTGGGACCGTACCAAGGTTCTCCACCCCGTCACCGAAGGCGGCATGGGCGCCCTCCAGATCAACGCCCGCGCCGATTTCACCGATCTCAACGACAAGGTCGGCGGCCCGGCAACGGTGCTAACCGGCAACGGCATCACCTATATCAATGGTGGCGTCTCTAAGGGCTATGAAGCCAGCCTCATCTGGCTGCCGATGGATTATGTGAAGTTCATGCTTCAATACGCCCATTCGGACATCTCCGGCGGCCCTTCGGCGCGCGCCTTCTCGGGCTTCACTACGGCCGCTCCTGCGGGCTTCCAGCACAAATATGGTGTCGACGCCGTAACCCTGCGGTCGCAGCTCGACTTCTAAACAACACTCCACCCTTACTTGCGCACCGTCGGCTCATCCCGACGGTGCGTTTTTTTGTGTCCTCGACAGAATATCTTTCATGGCGACGGGCGCGGCTCTCTTGACGAACATGTTACCGAACGGTACCTGCATCAGCACAGACGTACCGATCTGTAACATATCGCAGGGTAGCTGATCATGGCCTATCTCGATCTTTCGCCGCTTCACGGCCCATCCAGAACCGCTTCCGCCATCGACGTGGGGCAGTTTTCGCCGACCGAACTGCGCGTCATCGACCTCGCCGAGCGGATCGACGCCACGGAGGAAATTGGCCCTGGCAGCCGGTTGGGCCGCTTCGTAGAGTGGGCGTTCGGCGTCCGCCTCGCGCGTCCGCTGGCTGACCCTCGCCTCGAGGCGTTACGCCGCTTCGCCTCGCTGGCACGGCACCATGCCGGAGACGTCGCGAAGGAGCATGTGCAGAGCCTTGTCGAAGCCGGCTACTCACACAGCCAGGCTTATGGCCTGCTCGCCTATCTCGGCCGCCGCCGGCGTGGAGCCATACACTGATCCGAACACCCCGCTGTTCCCTGCAGCGGGGCCGGGGGTGGGCGCCGTCCCCCCGCGGTGGCGATCCGGAAGCCCCTGAGCCGTCGATCGCCGGCCCACCCCCAAACCCTTCATATTCATTTCATTCAGGCTGGCTGGATCCGGTCCTCACATCGTCTTCACTATCGCCTCGAGCTGGTCGGTCGCGATGCCCCAACCCTGCTCGAATCCCATCGCTTCATGCTGTGCGAGGTCCTCGGCAGTCCAGTGGCGCACCCGGGCGGTATAGCGCGTCTTGCCGTCCTCATCCTCGAAGGTGAGGATCCCGGTCATGAACGGCTTTTCGGAGGGCTCCCAGGCGGTTGTGAAAGCATCGGTGAACACCAGCTTCTCGTTCGGAACCACCTCCAGATAGACGCCGCGGTTTGGCACCTCCTCGCCATTGGGTCCGCGCATGACGATCAGGGTCGATCCGCCAACGCGGAGGTCGGTTTGGGCCTTCGACACGCCCCAGGGTGGCGGGCAGAACCAGCGGGGAATGATATCCGGATCGGTCCAGGCTCGGAACAGCTTCTCGCGTGGCGCATCGATCAGCCGGGTCAAAGTCAATTCGTGCATCCCGAAACCCTCCTTGTCTTCGCCGCTGAGCGCTCAGGCTTCGCCGCGAGGGTAGATGATGATGGAAAGATAGCGGCTGGTCGGACTCACCAGGGCCTCGGGACCGTGAAGCGCGCCAGAATCGAAGAGAAGCGAGTCGCCCTCGCTGAGCGAGTAGCGCTCGCTGCCATGGCGATAGGTCACTTCACCTTCGAGCATGAAGATGAACTCCACTCCGCTGTGACGGAAGCTGGTATGCGGAACGGCGTTTTCGCGCAGCACGATCAGATAGGGCTCGACCACCACATCCCCGCGCAGCACATGCCCGAGCAGCTGGTAGACATGCCCGACCTTGGTGCCGCGCCGCTCGATGGTGAGCCCCTGCCCGGCCGGCACATAGGAACAGTCCTGCCGCTCCTCGAACGACGCGAACAGCGACGACAGCGGCACGTTCAACGCGACGGCGATGCCCTGTAAGGTCGACAGCGAAGCCGATATGCCGCCATTTTCGATTTTCGAGAGCATGCCGTTGGAGATGCCGGCGGCCGAGGCGAGATCGGACACCGACAGGTCGTTCTGCCGCCGCAGCTGCCGGATCTGTATGCCGAGCGCGCGCTCCAGCCTGCGCTCGGCCACCTGGGGGGCGCTGGATCCGGTAGCGAGGCCGCCGTCGTCGGCGGTGGAAAGGAGCTTGGCCATGCGACGACCTTAGCGCGCTTTGGCGCCGTGCCAAAGGGCAGCTGTGACCAGTTTGCCATGCATCTTCGAACTATTGCGAGGTCCAGCCCACCGCGTCTGCAACCCATGCAGCCCACCCGGCCAGCGCCAGGAACATCCCGAAGGGCAACTTCGATCCAGCGTCCAACGGACGGCGACGCGCCAGTTCGACAATGCACCACAACAGCCCCGCCAACGCCGCGCCCAGCACTACCATGGGCAGCATGCGCCAGCCGAGCCACAGCCCGATTGCGCCGAACAGCTTCACGTCGCCGCCGCCCATGCCTTCACGGTGGCGAAGCAAGCGGTAGCCATGGCGGATCATCGCGAAGAAGACGAAGGCAGCAGCGCCGCCGATCAGGCGGTCCGCCAGCGGCGGCGCCATACCCGCCGCGCCCGCCGCCAGCCCGGCGAGCGCCAATGCTCCGGTCAGGCGATCAGGCAGCCAGAAGTGCCGCGCATCGCATAAGGCGAGCGCGAGCAGCAGCCAGCCGAACAGCGCACCGGCGAGCGCATCGGCCGGATCCGCAGCGACGGCGAAGCTCAGGGCCCCGATGCCCGCAGCCGCGATCTCGGCAAGCGGATGCAGGCCGTCTATCCCGGTGCCGCAACAGGCGGCGCGCCCGCGCTGCAGGGCATAGCTGAAGATCGGGATCAGTCGCGCAGCCCCGATCGGGGCGCCGCAACCGTCACAGGTAGAGCGGCCCCGCGCTATCGAGCGGCCCCCCGGCCATCGGATGACCAGCGTCGCAAGAAAGCTGCCGATGATCGCCCCCAGCACCGCACCGGCCCAAATCAGCATCGCTGGTGCCACCCCTGCTCCACCCGTGTCATGCGGGCGTCACGCACTCATGCAATAGCGGAAGCCGCAAGAATAGTGGGGATCGTGATGCGCAATATCGGAACCTGCGGCTGTGGCCTGCTTGGGCGGCTGCTGATCTTCGCGACCCGCAACGCCGTCCGGCCAGACCCTTTGGATCAAAGGTTGAGCAAGGCGGGATCACCGCCTTGCGCGGTGATGTTGACCGACAGCGCCCGCTCGGTCGCATAGCGCAGCAGCGCATGCGGGCCGCCGGCCTTCGGGCCGGTGCCCGAAAGCCCCTCGCCCCCGAACGGCTGGACGCCCACCACCGCGCCGATGATCGAGCGGTTCACATAGACATTCCCCGCCGCCACCAGCGTGCGGACCTCCTCGGCGAAACATTCGAGCCGGCTGTGGATGCCCAGCGTCAGTCCATAACGGCGCGCGGCGAGCTTGCCGGCAACCGCGGGCAGATCGGCCGGATCATAACGGACGACGTGCAGGATCGGGCCGAACACTTCGCGTTCGAGGAAGTCAGCCGAGGGAATCTCCGCCAGCAGCGGTGCAAAGAAATCGCCGTCCGCGGGTTCAGCGCAAGCGTGCAGGATAACCGCCTCGCGCTTCAGCCGCTCATAGTGCGCCACAAGCGCAGCCTTGGCGTCAGCATCGATCACCGGGCCGACATCCGTCGCTGGATCGGTGGGATCGCCGATGGCCAGCGCGTCCATCGCGCCCTTGATCGTCGCAATCAGCTCATCGGCGCTGTCGTGCGGCACGAACAGCAGGCGTAGCGCCGAGCAGCGCTGCCCGGCCGAGCCGAAGGCAGACAGGATGACGTCGTCGACGACCTGTTCCCTGAGGGCGGTCGTGTCGACGAACATGCCGTTCAGGCCGCCCGTCTCGGCGATGAAAGGGACGATCGGTCCGTCGCGCGCGGCGATCTGGCGATTGATCGCCCAGGCCGTCTCGGTACCGCCGGTAAACGCGACGCCGTCGATGCCGGGGTGGTTCACGATCGCGCCGCCGACCGCCGCGCCGTCGCCGGGCAGCAGCGCGAGCAGCGCCGGATCGAGCCCTGCCTTGTGGAACAGGCGGACGGCGCGCGCGGCGATCAGCGGCGTCTGCTCGGCCGGCTTCGCGAGTACGGCGTTGCCGGCGGCGAGCGCCGCGACGACCTGGCCGGTGAAGATTGCGAGCGGAAAGTTCCAGGGGCTGATGCAGGCGAACACGCCGCGCCCGACAAGCTCCATCTGGTTTACCTCGCCGACCGGGCCGGCGAGTATTGTCGGCGCGCCAAACAGCCGCTCCGCCTGCTCGGCATAATAGCGACAGAAGTCGACCGCCTCGCGCACTTCGGCGACACCGTCGTTTAGCGTCTTGCCCGCCTCGAGCGACAACAGGGCGACCAACGGGTCCATCTCCGCTTCCAGCGCATCGCCCATCGCGCGCAGGATCGCCGCCCGGCTGATGCCGCGCAGCGCATTCCAGCGCGGCTGCGCCTTGCGCGCGGCGATCACGGCGCGATCGATGTCGGTGGTGCTCGCTTCCGAAGAATATCCGATCACTTGGCCCCGACCGGCGGGGCTCGTGACCGGCTCGGCAGGCGCGGGGACCAGGCGGCCGTCGACGATCGCGCCGGCCGTTTCGCGTTCGCCGGCCATCAGCCGTACAGCACGTGCAGCCCGTTCGCGAGTGTCCACCAGCGTATAGTCGCGGCCGAGCGGATTCTTGCGCGCGGCGCCATAGATGTCCGTGGGCAGCGCGATCCGCGTATGGCGCGCGGGATGCGCTGCGACCGTCGCGATCGGGTCGGCAACCACCAGTTCGGCAGGCACCTGCTCGTCGAGCAGGCCATGGACGAAGCTGGTGTTCGCGCCGTTTTCCAGCAGGCGGCGCACCAGATAGGGCAACAGCTCCTCATGCCCGCCGACCGGCGCATAGGCCCGCAGCCGCAGCGGCCCGTAGCGCTTGGCCGCGGCCGCATAGAGCGCCTCGCCCATGCCGTGCAGTCGCTGGTGCTCGATCGTCACCCCGGCGCCATCGGCCATGCCGCGCACAGCGGCGAGCGTATGAGCATTATGACTGGCGAATTGCGGGTAGAGCGCCGGGCTGGCGTCGATCAGCGCCTTGGCGCAGACCAGATAGGACAGGTCGGTCGCCGCCTTGGTGGTGAACACTGGATAATCCGGGCGGCCCGCAACCTGCGCCTTCTTGATCTCGCTATCCCAATAGGCGCCCTTGACAAGCCGCACCATGATCCGCCGCCCGCTGCTTTCCGCCAGCGCGCGCAACGCCTCGATCACCGCGAGGCCGCGCTTCTGATAGGCCTGAACGACAACACCCAGGCCGGTCCAGCCGCCAAGTTCCGGTTCCCTGACCAGCCGCTCGATCATCTTCAGCGAGATCACCAGCCGATCGGCCTCCTCGGCATCGATTGCGAAGTTCAGATCGTGGCGGGCGGCGATCAGCGCGAGCCGCTTTACCCGCGGATAGAGCTCGTCCCAGACGCGCGCTTCCTGCACCGCCTCGTAGCGCGGCGACAGCGCCGACAGCTTGACCGACACGCCGTGGCCCAATTCCGGCCCAGCTCCGTTGGACGCCTTCCCCACTGCCTCGATCGCGTCGGCATAGATCTTCTCGTAACGGGCGGCGTCGGCGGCGGTGCGGGCGCCTTCGCCGAGCATGTCGAACGAGCAGAGATAATTTTCGCGCCTGGCACGGCCGAGCGCATCGCCGATCGTGCGGCCGAGCACGAACTGCTCACCCATCATCCGGACCGCGGCCGCGACCGCCTGGCGGATCACCGGCTCTCCCAGCCGCGCCGTCATCCGCTTGAGGAAGCCTCCGAGGTCGCGCTTCGCCTCGTCATCGACATCGATCAGGCGACCGGTGAGCATCAGCCCCCAGGTCGAGGCGTTGACGAACAAGCTGTCGGACTGGCCGAGATGACTCGCCCAATCCGCCGACCCGATCTTCTCGGCGATCAGCCGGTCGCGCGTCTCGGCATCGGGCGTACGCAACAGCGCCTCGGCGAGGCACATCAGCGCGAGCCCCTCGCGGGTGCCGAGCGAGAATTGCTGCAGGAAGCTTTCGACCACGCCCTGCTTGCGGGTGGCCCGCCGCGCATCCTCGACCAGCGCGACCGCTTCGGCCACGACCTCCGCCCGATCCTGCTCACCGAGCGGCTGGCGGTCGAGCAGACTGCGCACGACCTCGCCCTCGTCGGCATATTTACCGGAGTCGATGATGTCCCAGTTCGAAAGCAGGCTCGCCATATATCCTCCACCGTCGACAACCTGCCGACTAATCTCGATGATATTGCGGATCGCAGCGAAGGTGCTTCATATTAAGGCCCAAATATTCGAAGAAATGGATGAACCATGCCAGCTGCACCGAAGCATGTTCCGATCGACGAAACCGACCGCCGGCTGCTGCGGGTGCTGCAGGAGGATGGCCGAATCACGAACCAGGCGCTTGCCCAGCGCTGCGGCCTCTCGCCGGCGGCCTGCTTCGACCGGGTCAAGCGACTGCGCGAGCGCGGGGTAATCACCGGCTATACCGCGCTGCTCGATCCCGGGAAACTCGACCAGGCACTGATGATCTTCATCGAGGTGCTGCTCGACCGCACCACCGACGATGTCTTCACCGCCTTTTCCGAACATGTACGCCGGGTGCCCCAGGTGATGGAATGCCACATGGTCGCCGGCGGCTTCGATTATCTGCTCAAGGTCCGCGTCTCCGATATGGCAGCCTATCGCAGCTTTCTCGGCGACATCCTGACCGCCATGCCGGGCGTGCGCGAGACGCGGACCTATGCCGTGCTGGAGGAGGTGAAACTGACGACGCGGCTGGCGGTATAAGCCGCTGAAATAGCGGACCGGTTGCCCCTCCCGATAATATCTTAGTAGCGCATTAACCACATCGCGATAAGCGGGTGGGATGCGCATCAGCACCATCACCAACTTCGCCTATGGCGCGACATTGCTGTTGACCGGAGTTTCCGCAATTGCGTTCGTCACCTCGGCCAGCGCCATTCTCGAAGAACGGGTGGCTGTGCAGCAGCGGGCCGAGCTTGACGATCTGGGCGACGACCTGGCCATCTCGGCAGAGAAGCGCTCCGACGAAGCCCGGCTCTATACAATGCGCGGCAATGAGCGCCATCTGCGTGCGTTCCGGCACGAAGAGCAGGTAGCGAAAACCCGGGAACGGACTTTAGCCCGGCTGCGACAGCGCGAACTCACCCCTGCAGAAATGCTAGCGCTCGACGAAGCGGAACAGAATATCGGCGAACTCGATGTGATCGAGGGAGCCGCGCTGGTGCAAGCTGAACGAGGCGCGCAACCCGCCGCGGCGAAGATACTGTTCGGTCCGGATCACGAGCGTGCCCAGAAGGGGGTGATCGAGCCGATCGTGCGCTTTCGCTCACTGGTCAATGTTCGGACTGGTGCCGAAGTTCAGGCAGCGAAGATCAAGAGCGACCGCTACGCCGATATCGCCAGGACCATGCTTGGGCTGACGGCCGCACTGTTCCTGGGCGTGCTCTATTTCGTGCTGCGCCGCAGGGTCTCCATGCCGCTATCGCGCCTGACCGGCATCGTCATGCGGCTTGCCCGGCAGGATTACAGCGTCGAGGTTCCGCCTGATCGCCGCCGCGACGAGATCGGCGAAATGTCGCAGGCGATCGGGATCTTCCGCGATAACGGGCTGGAGCGCGAGCGGCTCGAAGCCGAACGCGCGGCCGAGCAGAGAATCAAGGACGCCATCCTGCAGATGATGCACCGGCTCCAAGCGACCAACAGCCAGGACGAACTTGCCGAGGTGGTCACCTGCTTTTCCCCGCAGACCTTCCCGGACCTGCCCGGTCATCTCTACGTTCTGGACCAGCATCGGCAAAATCTGGTACTCGCCGGAAGCTGGCTTGATCCCGTAAACCAAACGGTCTCGCTCCCAGCCAGCGCCTGCTGGGGTCTTCGCCGGGGCCGGCCACATCTGAGCGGGCGCGACGATATTGCCTGCCCTCATGTCGAGCATGTCGAGCGATCATCGCTATGCGTGCCCCTGACCGCGCAGGGCGATGCCATTGGCCTTCTCTATTTCGAAGCACCTGACGACGCCGAAGCGACCGTCGAGAGCGCCCGGCTCTACATGGAACTGATGGCCGAGAATATCGGACTGGCGCTGGCCAATCTGCGGCTTCGCGAACGCCTCACCAACCTGGCCGCGCGCGATCCGCTGACCGGCCTGCTCAATCGCCGCAGTCTCGATGACGCACTCAACCAGCGAGCACGCGAGGCGCATCCTGGCCCATGCAGCTGCCTGATGATCGACATCGATCATTTCAAGCGCTTCAATGACGAGTTCGGCCACGACGCTGGGGACATGGTCATGCAGCACGTGGCCGGCATGATGACGGCCGCTGTCGGCGATGCCGGAGGAACCTTCAGATTTGGCGGCGAGGAGTTCACCATCCTGCTGCCAGATGCGGACGAGGAGGCAAGTGCAGCCCTGGCCGAGCAACTGCGCAAGCAGATACGCGCAGCTGCGCTCGCGTTCCGAGGCCATATACTCGGCCATATCACGGTTTCGATCGGCGTTGCCGCGACCCCGGCGGGCGGCATAGCGTTCGCCAGCCTCGTCGCCTCGGCCGATGCGGCCCTGTTGGCTGCCAAAAGCCATGGACGCGACCAGGTCATGACCGCCTCTCGACTTCAGCATGAAGATGCGCAGGATGGACGGGCGGCGTGAGGTCAATCCGAAACTGAAAAACCTGTTAGACAAAATCCGCCGTGTCGATCAGCGTCGTGTTCGCGAGGCCGACCAACTTGATGGCTTGAAGAGAAGAGTCGGGCCCCAGATCATAGAAAAGAAAGGCGTCGCCACCGACACGAAACACCACGACACTACTGCTTCCCTGTGTTCCGAGCATCGAATCCGCTGCAACAGCGGCCGAGATGAAATTGACAAAGGCCGATCCGCCAAGCACCGCCAGGGGTGTTCCAAAACTCAGCCTGATATGATCGATACCATTGGCAAAATCGGTAATGACATCGGTCAAGTACGCCGCGCCCCCGGTGGTCGCGAACGAGGCTTCACCGCTCCCGAAGTAGAATATGTCTGCTTCCGCACCACCGGTCAGCACATCGCTGCCAAGCCCGCCCTGCAGGCTATCCGCACCGAGATCGCCGAGAAGAACATCGTCGCCAGTCCCGCCGTCGATGCGGTCTCCTTCCTGGCCACCCCGGACAAAGTCATTGCCATCCCCGCCTGAGATGACATCGGCTCCGCGGTTGCCGTTGATCGTGTCGTTACCGGTGCCACCGATGATCGTGTCATCGTCAGCGCCACCATTGATTCGATCGGAGCCGTTGCCGCCGTCCAGAACATCGCTGCCCGCATTTCCCTGGAGGTAGTCCGACCCGTCACCGGCTATGATTTGATCGGCTCCGTCGCTGCCGCCGATGGCGGATTGTCCATACAGATGGTCGTTTCCGTTTCCGCCGTACAAAATATCCGCGCCATCCCCGCCATAGATGACATCATGGTCGTCGCCGCCCGTCAGCCGGTCATTGCCCACACCCCCCTCGAGCGTATCGTCGCCGGTTCCACCATCCAGCACGTCGGCGCCATCAAGGCCGCGCAATATATTCGCGCGCTCGTTGCCCGTCAGACTGTTGCCAAACTCATTGCCCGTCAGGTCCAGCGCCGACCCGGTCGCCGTCACCGCTTCGATCTCCTGGCCGACGGCAAGCGTCCAGGACACGCTGGTCAAGACCCGGTCGCTGCCGCCGCCTGCTGTTTCGACCACGCTGTCACCAGCATTGTCGATGACATAGTTGTCGTCGCCTGTACCGCCGGTCATTATATCCTGGCCGGCGCCCCCATCGAGGGTGTCATTGCCGCCGGCGGCGATCAGCACGTCCGAACCATCGAGCCCACGCAGTATATTGGCGCGATCATTGCCGGTGAGACTGTTGGCATATTCATTGCCGGTCAGATCCATCGTGATTCCCGCGGCCGCCGTGATAAGTTCGACCTCCTGGCCAGCGCCGAGCGTCCACGACAGGCTTGCAGTGACCTGGTCGTTGCCCCCACCGACGCCTTCCAGCACAGCGTCAGCAGAATCGTTAACGATGAAGCTGTCTTGTCCGGAACCACCCGTCATGATGTCTGCGCCGGCTCCGCCATCGAGCGTGTCGTTGCCGAGACCGCCATCGAGCGAATCGTTGCCGGCGCCGCCATTCAGGACGTCTGCACCGTCCAACCCGCGGAGCGAATTGGCGATACCATTTCCGGTCAAGCTGTTGGCCAAACCATTGCCCGTACCGTTGATGGCGGCGCTTCCGGTTAGCACCAGATTTTCGATGGCATCCCCGAGCGTATAGGATGGAAGCGTCGTTTCGATGCTGTCGATGCCTCCGTCTATCGTCTCAACCACCGAGTCACCGACAGCATCCACGAAGAAGGCATCATTGCCGGAACCGCCCGTCATCACATCTGCGCCAGCCCCGCCGTCGAGCGTATCGCTGCCGTCGCCGCCGTCCAGCATGTCATCACCTGCGCCGCCGTGAATTGCATCTCCACCGTCGAGTCCGCGGATTGAATTGGCGAGGGCATTACCCTTCAGAACGTTGTCGAGCGCATTACCGGTGCCGCTGACTGCGCTGCTGCCGGTCAGCGTCAGATTTTCGAGATTGGCACCGAGCACATAGGAGGCGAGGGTCGTATCGATCCGGTCGATGCCGCCACTCGCGCTCTCGGTCACCGTGTCGCCGGTGGCGTTCACGACGAAGATATCGTCCCCTGCGGTCCCTGTCAGCGCGTCAGCACCGGCCGTTCCCTTGATCGCCAGATCCATGATCTGCAAACGCCCGAGATCCGACGTGTCGGAAATCGCCAAATACCGCCCGTCACCGTAGAGTTTAAGCTGGCTGCCATAGCCGATACCGTTGTGCCACTCAGACGTTCCGACATCGTATCGGGAAACTTCAGTCCTGGCCGCAACGTCGTATTTGACCACCTGTCCAACATCGATTTGGTACACGAATAGATTTCTGCCGCTGGGATCGAAGGTGAGACCATCAACTCTACCACCAACATCGAAGTTCGCTGTGTAAACAATGTGCGATGTACTGGCATTTATCGTATAGAGATTGATGCTTCCATAGTAGATGAACTGTGCAATCATGCCTGTCTTGGCATTGACTGCCTGACTGCCGAAATTGAAACCATTCGCCGGCGACTGATAATCATCCCCCTGGGCGACGATCTTTCCCGCCCGATCGTCATAGACGAGGAGTGGGCCATTTGAGATCCCCGGTTCGGCCAACAGGGTGAACGGGCCGTCCTCCGCCATCACACTGTTGTTCGAATAGTAGACGGAATTGAGGACGGAACTGAACGCGCCGGTGTCGAGATCGAACCGCTGGACAAGGGGCTGCCCGCCCGTGACCAGCGCGTTATGCGCGTCCACGATTTCGACATCGTAAAATGCGCCACCCGCGATGTTCGTCGTCTGCGCAGCGCCGGTTGCGGTGGAGACTTTGTAGATGATGGATTGGCCGCTCGCAGGCGATCGCTCGGTTGCGAGAAGATAAGTTCCGTCTTCCGAAACGCTGAGGCCGCCGAGGCGGGTACCCACCTGCCAGCTTGACAGCGGCTGCAAGGTGTTAAGATCGTAACTGGCGATCATGCCGGTGCGAGTGGCGACATACAGCTTGCTTTCGTCGCCTGAAATCGCGACGTCCGCGACACCGCTTGAGCGGAGCATCGTTATATCTCGAACTTCAAGCGCCACGAACTTCCCCCGAAAAATAAGCGTTTCGTCGCTAAGCAGATCGTCAGCTCCGTAAAGAGGAGGCAGATCGCCCTCAGAACATTGTCAGCCCCAGAGCATCAAGGTCTCAGTCGAGCCGACATGCCACGTTTATGGGCCTTGGCGGAGAGAACGATGGTCCTGCTACAGGAGTCTCATCCATATCGGAGTGTTTAGCCGCTCCCAACAGAACCTGGCCTGTCCCGCATTGAGTAGCTCCCGCGGGTCCGCGGCATCCGTGCGATTCCGCACGACTGCGCCTAAGCCATCGCGCTTATGGTAATTTCCTTAAACGACAACCCGTTCGCCATTGGGAAAATCCGAGAGACCTTTCAGACGGATCAACAGCGATGATCAATGGTGCGGATGCACGCATGACCGACGCCATCTATGTCGAGCTCGTTCGCGGCCTGCTCTCGACGCTTTTGCTGACGCTCATCTCCGGCTTTGCCTTCGCGATTGTCGGCGCCGCAGCCATTGTGGAAAGTCGCGACACCATCCTCCTGGTCCTGTGGACGACGTGTGTGACGGCTGCGTTCGTGCGCGCCGCGGTATTGCTGGCCTATCGGCATTGCCATGATGGGCCGCTTAGCGCCCGTCGAGCAGGTCAGATCGAACGGCGCTTCGCCTGGTCCTATATGGCGTTCGCCGCCGCGTTCGGAGCTTTCATGGCGCGGGCTTTTGCGCTGGGCAGCGCCGACCTCCGGCTGCTGGTGGTCGGAATGGTCTTCGGCCACGGTGCCAGCGTAGCGGCGGGTGCCGTGTTGCGACCATGGATCAGCTTGCCTGCCGTGCTTCTGAGCGTCCTCCCGACCATCCTCACGACCTTCACCATCGAAGATCTGAAATTGTGGAGTGTCGGCGCGCTGACGCTGTTGTACATGGGCGGCGGCATAGCGGCGATGCTGCGCCGCTATGGAGCGACGGCCAGACGCATTTCGCTCGAAAAGCTTTTTGACACGGTGAGCGCCCGGGACGAGCGGACCGGTCTGGCAAATCAGGTGGCACTGGCGCGGCATTTCGAGGAAGTGTCGTCGATACATAGGCCTGGGCTATCCGTCGCGGTGCACGTCCTCCATCTTGATGGGTTCGAGGATATCAACAGCCGCTATGGATATCTGGCGGGCGACGCTCTGCTGAAAGAGGCGGCCGAGCGCCTGGAGCGGCTCCTATCGAACAATGACTTCGCGGCGCGGCTCGGCGGCATCCGCTTTACTGTCGTGCAGGCCGCTTTGGATAGCCCGCGCCAGGCGGAGGTGCTTGCGTCCGAAATCCACCAGGCGCTTTCCCATCCTTTTGCCGCATCGGGCGACGGAATCCGGCTCACGCTCAGCGTCGGATATTCTCTCGTTCCTCAAAAAGATTCCCAATTGGAGGCGGTGCTGAAAGAGGCTTGCCAAGCCTGCGATCGCGCCCGCCTCGCAGGGAGCGGCGTGGCCCGCTCGTTCGCCGTCGACTAGAGGGAGGAGGAAGAGGCGCCTCCGCGCAGCCGTTGGAAACTGAGCAGCCGGCATGTTCCAGGTGCGGCTCGTTCACCCCAGCCGCTGCGCGTGCCAGCGCAGGTGATCCTCCATGAAGGTCGAGATGAAATAATAGCTGTGGTCGTAGCCGGGCTGCAGCCGCAGGATCAGGTCGATCCCGGCGGCTGCGCAGGCGGTCGACAGCAGCTCGGGCCGCAGCTGCTCGGCCAGGAAGCTGTCGGCGTCGCCCTGGTCGACGAGCAGATCCGCGACGCGCGCGCCATCCTCGATCAGCGCGACCGCGTCATGCTTGCGCCACATCGCGGGATCGAGCCCAAGATAGCCGCCGAGCGCCTTCTGGCCCCACGCCACCCGGCTCGGCGCGACGATCGGCGCGAAGGCGGAGATGGCGCGGTAGCGGGCGGGGAAGGTGAGCCCGATGGTCAGCGCGCCATGGCCGCCCATAGAATGGCCCATGATCGACTGCCGTTCCATGTCGGCGGGGAAATGCTGGGCGACCAGGGCGGGAAGCTCCTCGGTGACGTAGCTCCACATCCTGTAATGCTGGGCGAAGGGCTCGACCGCCGCGTCGACGTAGAAGCCGGCGCCCAGCCCGAAATCATAAGCGCCGGCCGGATCGGCGGGCACATCCTTGCCGCGTGGTGAAGTGTCCGGCGCAACGAAGATCAGACCGAGTTCAGCGCAGGCGCGGCGATATTCGCCCTTCTCGGTAACGTTGGCATGGGTGCAGGTCAGCCCCGACAGATACCAGACGACCGGCAGCTTCCGGCTCGCGGCTTGCGCTGGCAGATAGACCGAGAATGTCATGTCGGTGCCGGTCGCGGCGCTCGCGTGCTTGTATACGCCCTGCACGCCGCCGAAAGCGCGGGCGATGCTGACGGTCTCGATGCTCATGCCGCGACGCTCAGTAAACGACGACCGAGCGGATGCTCTCGCCGGCGTGCATCAGGTCGAAGCCCTTGTTGATCTCCTCGAGGCTAAGGACATGGGTGATCATCGGATCGATCTCGATCTTGCCGTTCATGTACCAGTCGACAATCTTCGGCACATCGGTGCGTCCTCGCGCTCCGCCGAAGGCGCTGCCCTTCCACACGCGCCCTGTCACGAGTTGGAAAGGCCGCGTGCTGATCTCTTTGCCGGCCTCGGCCACGCCGATGACCGTCGAAACGCCCCAGCCGCGATGACAGGCCTCGAGCGCCTGGCGCATCACCGTCGTATTCCCGGTGCAGTCGAAAGTGTAGTCGGCGCCGCCATCGGTCAGTGCCACGAGGTGCTGGACGATGTCGCCTTGCACATCGCTCGGATTGACGAAGTGGGTCATCCCGAACCGGCGGCCCCATTCCTCGCGGGCGGGATTGATGTCGACGCCGACGATCTTGTCGGCGCCCACCATCCTGGCGCCCTGCAGCACGTTGAGGCCGATTCCGCCGAGGCCGAATACGATGACGTTCGAGCCCGGCGTCACCTTGGCGGTGTTGACCACCGCGCCCACGCCCGTCGTCACCCCGCAACCAATGTAGCAGCTCTTGTCGAACGGCGCGTCCTCCCGGATCTTCGCGACCGCGATCTCGGGCAGCACGGTGAAATTCGAGAAGGTCGAGCAGCCCATATAATGGAAGATCGGCTGCCCCTTGTAGCTGAACCGGCTCGTTCCATCGGGCATCAGCCCCTGCCCCTGGGTCGCCCGGATCGCGGTGCACAGGTTGGTCTTGCCCGACAGGCAGCTTTTGCACTGCCGGCATTCGGGTGTGTAGAGCGGAATCACATGGTCGCCGGGCTTCACCGAAGTGACGCCGGCGCCGACCTCGCGCACGACGCCCGCACCCTCATGTCCCAGGATCGACGGGAAGATGCCCTCGCTATCGAAGCCGTCGAGCGTGTAGGCGTCGGTGTGGCAGATGCCGGTCGCCATGATCTCGACCAGGACCTCGCCGGCCTTCGGACCTTCCAGGTCGAGCTCGACGATCTCGAGCGGTGTCTTGGGCGCGAACGCGACGGCGGCGCGGGTTTTCATGTCGGTCCTCCGGAGTTTCTCGGAAGCGTTAGCCGGTTAGGCTATCATCGGGAAGCCTGCCTCGGCCTCGCGCAAGCGGCGGGCCTCTTTCATTTGCGTTATGGCCTCGCTCGATGGAATCGGCCACATAGCCGCCGATATGCGGCTGATAGGCTTTACCATTGCCCTGCTCGCTTCGTTGCTCGGGCCGGGCGTTGGACATGCCGCGTTACCGATCACCTTGTGCGAAGGCGTCTGGCTCGATGCGGTGCGGAGCCGTCCGGTGCCGGTGCGGATCCGCATGCCTGGCGGTAGCGGCAAGGTCGGGGTGATCCTGTTCAGCCATGGTCTCGGCGGGTCGCTCGATGCCGGAGCGATCTGGGCGCATGGCTGGGCCGAAGCCGGCTTCGCGGTGATCAACATCCAGCATCGCGGCACGGACAACGCGATCTTCGGCAAGCCCGGCTTCCGGTCGGCGCTCAACGGCGAGCAGCTGATTTCACGGGTGCGCGACATCCAGTTCGTGATCAGCGAGCTCGGCCGACGGAAGGCGCAGGACCGGTGCGATCTCGACCGCATCGATCTCAGGCGAATCGGCGTGGCCGGCCACAGCTTCGGTGCGCAGACGGTCCAGGCGATTGCCGGGCAGCGCTTTCCGTTCGCCATCGAGCCACCTCTCGGCGATCCGAGAGTCCGCGCCGCCGTGGCGCTGAGCCCTTCGCCGCCGCTCAGCGGCTCTCCCGAGGTGGCTTTCTCGACGGTTCACATCCCCTTCCTGTCGATCACAGGTACCGAGGACGCGATTCCCTTTGTCACGCCGATCACCGCACGACAGCGCCAGGAACCGTTCCGACTCATGCCAGCCGGCGAAAAATATCTGCTGGTCTTGCAGGGCGGCACCCACGAGATGTTTGCCGGCCAGGTCATCCACACGATGCTCAATGGCGAGCCTACGCCATATATCCGCGAAACCGTGATCGCCGCGACCGTCGCGTTCTGGCGCGCCACGCTCGACGATGACCGGGCGTCGCTGCGCTGGCTGCAAAGCCCGGAGGGCCTGCGCGCCGAACTGCGGCCTAGGGACGTGTTCGAGAGCAAATAGAGCCGCGAGCTCCGCCTAATGAAAATCGCGTGACCTCGGCACGATGCGTACGTCGCGCGGGTGGCTGCCGCGCTCGACGTGGCTGCGCGGCGCCTGCGGGTGCTCGAACTCGTCGGCGCGCGCCAGCGCGATCGTGGGGCTATGGTCCTCGGACAGCCGGCTGAGCTCGGCAGTGCGATCATGGACGCGGGACGCCATCAGGTGGACAACGCCCTCGGGGCTGCGCTGGATCTCGCCCTCGACTACCATCAGCCGCGACGCCATCACCGCATGGCGCTGGATTTCGAACAGCCGCGCCCAGAGCAGAACGTTGGTGATCCCCGTCTCGTCTTCCAGCGTGATGAAGATCGCCTTGCCCTCCCCCGGTCGCTGGCGGACCAGGACGACACCGGCGACTCGCGCCTGCCGCCCGTTGCGCGCCTCGCTTGCTTCACGGCAGCTCAGCACCCCTTCGCGCCGGAAGCCCTCGCGCAAGAACTCCATCGGATGGCCTTTGAGCGACAGCCGGGTCAGCTGGTAATCGGCGGCGACATGCTCGGACATCGGCATGGCCGGCAGCATGGCATCGGGCTCCTCGCCCAGTTCTCGGGCCTTGGCGGCGGCGAATAGCGGCAGTTCGCCCTCGGGAGTCCGCCGCGCCTCCCACAGAGCAGCGCGGCGGTCGAACCCGATCGAGCGGAAAGCATCGGCATCGGCAAGCAGGCGGAGTGCTCGGAGTGGCAGCGATGCGCGCCGGGCAAGCTGTTCGATGCTATCGAAGCGTCCACTGGCGCGGACCTTGCCGATCGCCTCGGCCCAGGCCTGACGGAACCCGTCGATCTGGCGCAGGCCGATCCTGAGCGCCAGGCCGCTGTCTCGCGCCGGTTCGAGGCTGTTGTCCCAGTTGCTCGCATTTATGTCGATCGCGCGCACCTCGACGCCATGTTCGCGGGCGTCGCGGATGATCTGCGCGGGAGCGTAGAAGCCCATCGGCTGCGAGTTGAGCAGTGCGCAGGCGAACACCGCCGGATAGCGGCACTTGATGTAGGAGGAGGCGTAGACCAGCAGCGCGAAGGACTGGGCATGGCTTTCGGGAAAGCCATAGCTGCCAAAGCCCTCGATCTGCGCGAAGCAGCGCTCGGCGAAGTCGCGGGGATAGCCGCGGGATGCCATGCCCTCGATCATCTTGGTCTTGAATTGCGGCATGGTACCGACATTGCGGAACGTCGCCATCGCACGGCGAAGCTGGTTCGCTTCGCCATCGGTGAACCTCGCCGCGACGATCGCCAGCTTCATCGCCTGTTCCTGGAACAGCGGCACGCCCAGCGTCTTGCCGAGCACCTCCTCCAGCTCATTGGGATCGCCCAACCCCCGTGCGGGCTTTGGATAGTCGATGTTCAGCCGCCCCTCGCGCTGTTCCTTGCGCCGCTTGAGATAGGGGTGGACCATGCCGCCCTGGATCGGCCCCGGCCGCACGATCGCCACCTGCACCGCCAGATCGTAGAGATTGCGAGGACGCAGCCGCGGCAGCATGTTGATCTGGGCGCGACTCTCGACCTGGAAGACGCCGATGCTGTCGCCTTTGCACAGCATGTCATAGACATCCTGCTGGTCTTCCGGGACCGTATAGAGCTCGTATTTCGTGCCGATATGCGTCTCGATCAGATCGAACGCCTTGCGGATGCAGGTGAGCATGCCGAGCGCCAGCACATCGACCTTCATCAACCCGAGCGCGTCGATATCGTCCTTGTCCCATTCGATGAAGGTGCGCTCGTCCATCGCGGCGTTGTGGATCGGCACGGTCTCATCGAGCCGATCCTCGGTCAGCACGAAGCCGCCGACATGCTGCGACAGATGGCGCGGGAAGGTCAGCAGCTGCTCGACCAGCATGTTGAGCCGCGCGATCTCGACATTGCCGATGTCGAAGCCGGTCTCGTGAAAACGCCTCTCCTCCATCTTCGAGGAGAAGCTGCCCCAGATCGTCGAGGTCAGCTTCGTCGTGACATCCTCGCTCAGCCCCAGCACCTTGCCGATCTCGCGCACCGCGCTGCGCGGCCGGTAGTGGATCACGGTGGAGGCTATGCCGGCGCGATGGCGGCCATAGCGCGCATAGATATGCTGCATCACCTCCTCGCGCCGCTCATGCTCGAAATCGACGTCGATGTCGGGCGGCTCGTTGCGGTCCTCCGAGATGAAGCGCGAGAACAGCAGCTTGTGCTTGACCGGGTCGACCGAGGTGATGCCGAGCACATAGCAGATCACCGAATTGGCGGCCGATCCCCGCCCCTGGCAGAGGATGCCCTTGCTCCGCGCGAACTTCACGACATCGTGGACTGTCAGGAAATAATAGGCATATTTGGCTTGGCGGACGAGCTTGAGTTCGGTTTCCACCAGCTCGGCGACCTCGGGCGCCGGATCCTCGCCATAGCGTTCGCGCACCCCTTCGGCGACGAGATGCTCTAGCCAGGCCTGCGGCGTCCAACCGGACGGAACGGGCTCATGCGGATATTCATATTTGAGCTGCCCGAGATCGAAATCCACCCGCTCGATCAGCCGCAGGCTTTCGGCAAGCGCCTCCGGATAGTCCCTGAACAGCCGCGCCATCTCGGCGGCGGACTTGATGTGGCGCTCGCCATTGGCGGCGAGCCTTGTCCCCGCCTCATCGAGCCTGAGGCCGAGGCGGATGCAGGTGACAACATCGTGGAGCGGGCGTTGCTCGGCAGTGGCGTACAAGGCATCGTTGGTGGCGATCAGCGGGATGCCGATCTCGCGCGCGAGCTTGGCGTGCCGTGTGATGCGGCGGCGATCGGGACCGGAATAGGATGTGGCGAGCCCCAGCCAGACGCGTTCAGGAGCGGCCTGCTTGAGGATCGATAACGTCTTTCCCAGACCGTCGCCCCAGCCCTTCGACGGCCTGCAAGGCAGGCGCTCAGGATAAACTTCAGCCAAAGGCTGAAGGCTGGAATCCATGTCTGTCTTCACCAACGAGAGCTTGGGTCGTGGACTCTCAACCCCACATCCTGCCGCTCGAGACATGGATCCCAGCCTTCGCTGGGATGACGGAAGAGGGGAAAGGAATGACTCTGGAACCAGCGGCCCATGCCAGTGCGGATGCAGCCTCGCACCGACGTCGCCGACCTTCAGCCCCTCCCCCGCCGGCATCACGATCAGCAGCAGATCCTCGAGATGATCGAGCAGGTCGCTCAGAGTGAGGACGCAATCGCCCTTGATCGCCCGCCGGTTGCCGGTGGTGAGGAGCAGGGTCAGCCGTCCCCAGCCGCGCCGGGTCGCGGGATAGGCGACGATGTCGGGGGTCCCGTCGGCGAAGACCAGCCGCGCGCCCGACACCAGCTTGAAGTCGATATCGGGCTCGCCATCCGCTACCAGCTTCGCGCGGGCATCGCGTAGCGCCTTCCACGCGCGCACCACGCCGGCCACTGTGTTGCGATCGGCGATGCCGATGCCGGCATGGCCCGCCGCGATCGATGCGGCGACCATGTCCTCGGCCGCCGATGCGCCGCGCAGGAAGGAGAAGCTGGTCGCCGCGACCATTTCCGCGAAAACGGGAGCATCGGTCATGCGAACAGGCCGTGGATATACCAGGCCGGGGTTCTGGCCTCGCGGCCGTAGAGGCCGTGACGGAACAGCCAGAAGCGGCGGCCCTGCCTGTCCTCGACCCGGTAATAGTCGCGCGCCATCCCGGCATTGTCGGCGCGGCGCCACCACAGCGCGCCGATCCGCTCGGGCCCCTCCGCCAGCACGATATCGTGCATCCGCTGCCGCCAGCGGAACTGGCGCGGCGGACCATCGGGCACCGAGGCGAGGACCTCGATCGGCTGAGGCGGATCGAAGAGGTGTGTCGGGCGCATGGGCGGCTCGCCGGGTTCGGGCGATGGCCAGCCGCCGGGCGGCGCCTCTCCGACCGCGGGAAAGGCAAGCACTGCCTGCTCGGGGATATGACTGTCGCGCGGCGCGAACCGCCGCACCCGATTGCGCCCGAGCCGGGTCGACAGCCGGTCGAGCAACTGGGCGAGTTCGCCCTCGGCCAGCGCGCCGCCTTCGAGTGGCAGCTGGAGCGGGGCCAGCGGCTCGAACAGCGGCACCGACAACCGCACCAGATCAAAGCCGAAGCCGGGATCGACCGGATCGGACAGTGTCTCCAGCCGCTCGTTGAACAGCCGCATCAGCAGCGGCACGTCGCGCACCGGCAATCCGGTTTCGATCCGCAGGCTGCGCACCAGCCCGTCGGTGCGAAACAACTGGGCCTCGAAGCGCCGGCCGCCGCGATGCGCCCCCTCCATCCGCCGCGCGGCCTGCTGCGCCAGAGCTTCGATCGCGGCAAGTGCGGGATCGACATGACCGATCGGCTCGGCGAAACGCCGTTCGAGGACGAGCGCGGCTTGCGGTCGCCGCGAAGTGATGCGGATGTCGCGCCCGCCCGCGATCCGGTCGAGCCGATCGGCGGCCTCTTCCCCAAAGCGCGACGACAGCAGCTGCGACGGCCGCGCGCTGAGATCGGCGAGGCACTTGAGCCCAGCGCGGCGCAGCGCCATCGCCTCCCCGGCTTCAAGGCCGAGGGCTTCGACGGGCAGCATGGCCGTCGCCTCGGCAGGATAATGCGCCAGCGCATGCGCCGCATCGGGCGTATCGGCGAGCGCGCTGCGGACAAGCATGCCGAGCCGCTGCAGCCGCGCCACCAGGTCCTCGCGCAACACCGCCTCGCCGCCGAACAGATGCGCGCAGCCGCTGATGTCGAGGATCAGCCCGTCGGGCGGATCGAGCGCCACCATAGGCGTGTAGCGGTCACAACCGTCGGCGATCCGCTCCAGCCAGTCGGCATCGGCGCGTGTGTCGAGATCGGCCACTCCGAGATCGGGCATACGCGCCCGCGCATCGGCCAGGCTGAGGCCGGGCGCCAGCCCGAGCGCCAGCGCCGCGCGGTTAACCGCGGCCAGGCGCATCGCGCCCTTGTGCTTCTCGACCAGCGCGAACGGCGCGTCAGGCGGAAATCCGCTCTGGACCGACTCCGTCCGGATCGCCCGCGCCAGCCGGTCGGCCGGCAGGAAGGGAAAGCACAGCGCCAGATAGCGTCGCTTCCCGGAAGACATGCTCGTCACGATTCCACTCCAGACAGGCGCGCACCCCGGCCAGCCCCCCGCGATGCCGCAGCAATTCGATTTCGATCGCCGGATGGCCGGGCGCGCCGGCATCAAGCGCCGCCGACGCCAGTGATCGCACCCGCCAGCGGCTATAGGCGGCGCTCGGTACCGGCTCCGCCTCGGCGCGTAGCAGCAGCACGGTCACACCCGATTTCTCGGCCGCGACCGAAAGCCGCCGGCTCACCGTCAGGTCAAAGCCGCGCGCCGCCTTCCATGGCTCGATCAGCACCGCCGCGACGTCGGCGCAGCGCACCGCATCACCCGCGGTGCGCAGCAGCGCCGCCTCGTCCGGCGCGACGATCTCGATCAGCCGCGACGGATCGAAGCCGAGATTGGCAAGCCCCGGCCCATAGAGCGCGCCACCGGCCCGCACCGCGCCATCCTGCCGCAGCCAGAGCAAGGGCCCTTCCCCCAGCCGCATTGCCAGCATCAGCGCGACCCCGGCCAGGGCCGCGCGATCGTCCGATTCGGCAGCAAACAGCTCGTGCAGCTTGCCGCACGGCAATCCGCCCCCCAATTGCGCGTCGAGCGACCCGGCCCCAAGCGCAAACAGCGTGGCTTCCGGAGGCCTCGGCCCCTCGAGCGCACAGATGCGCGATCTCAGGGCGGCCAATAAGACCGGCGACTCATCCATAGTTCTTGTTTTGTTCTTATACTCCCTTCGACAAGGGAGGAGTCAAGGATGCACTATCGGTTAGCTCGTCGCCCCACACCGCCAGGGATATCCGGGCAGCTTCGCCGCGAGCGGCCAGAGGACGTTGATTGCCAATCCGCCGATCACCAGCGCCGCCGCTGCTAGCTTCCATGAAGGCAGCGGCTCGCCGAGCAGCAGCGCCGAGGCGCCCATGCCGAATACCGGGACCAGCATAGCCGTCGGCGTGATCGTCGCGGCGGGGTGGCGCGATAGCAACCACCCCCAGGCGGCGTAGCCGAACAGGGTGTTGCCGATCGACTGCCACAGCACCGCTGCCCAGGCTGCGGGTCCGGCATGCGCGATCGCTGCGCTGATAGCGGGCCAGCCCTCCATCAGCAGCGAACCGATTAACAGCGGCGGGATCGAGAACAGGCTCGCCCAGACGACGAAAGCCAGCATGTCGGTGGCGCCACTAGCCTTGGCGACATGATTGCCCCCGGCCCAGCTCATTGCAGCGACCAGCACCAGGCCGAGCCCCAGCGGCGTGGCGTTGCTGTCGCCATGCTCGACGATGATCGCAATGCCGATCGTCGCCATCACCAGCGCAAGGATCTGGAAGGGCCGCACCTTTTCCCCGGTGAAGACCATCGCGAGCCCGATCGTGAAGAACACCTGGCTCTGCACCACCAGCGAGGCGAGGCCCGGCGAGATATAGCCATGCATCGCGATATAGAGCAGCCCGAACTGGCCGAAGCCGATCAGTACGCCATAGGCGGCCAGCGCCTTCCACGAAACCGCCGGCCGGCGAATGAACAGTGCCGCGGGCAGCAGCGCGAAGCAGAAACGCAAGGTTGCGAACAGCAAGGGCGGCAGATCGTCGAGCACGATCCGGATCACCACGAAGTTGGTGCCCCAAACCGCGACTACCGCGAGTGCCAGCAGCAAATGGCGCAGCGGCAGGCCCGGCGATGGAGCGGTGGCGTTCATCTGGCGGGCATATCGGGCAGCCGGCAGGAACGCCATCCGGACAATCGCGGTTTATTGTCATGCCGCAGCCGGGGAAGCCTTACCCCCGCGCCTCGCGCGCCAGCAGTGCCCGCTTGCGCTCTACGCCCCAGCGATAGCCTGAGATCGAGCCGTCGCCACGCACCACCCGGTGGCACGGCACCACCACGGCCAGATGGTTGGCCGCGCAAGCGCCGGCAACGGCGCGCGCCGCAGCGGGATCGCCGACTGCCTTGGCAAGCTCGGCATAGCTGCGGGTTTCGCCGGCCGGAATCGCCTGGAGCGCCTGCCACACGCGGCGCTGGAAAGCGGTCCCGCGAATGTCGAGCGGCAGCGCGAGCCCCTGTGCCGGTTCCTCGACCATCGCCACTACATGTGCGACCTTTTCCTGGAAGGCGGTATCGGCGGCGATCATCCGGGCATTGGCGAAACGCCGTCCGAGATCCTCGACCAACGCGTCGTCATCGTCACCGATCAGGATCGCGCAAATCCCCCGCTCGCTTTCCGCCGCAAGCACCCGCCCGAGCGAAGACGCGCCGATGCCATAGCGGATCTCGGCGGCCGCCCCGCCCTTGCGATAGGCCGCAGGAAGCATGCCCAGCGCGGCATCGGCGGCAGCGTAGAATCGCCCGCTCGATCCGAACCCCGCCTCGTAGAGCGCCTCGGTCACCTGGGTCCCGCTCCCCAACGCCGTGCGGACCCTTCGGGCTCGTTCGGCATCGGCATAGCCTTTCGGCGTCAGACCGGTGATGCTGCGGAATAGGCGGTGGAAGTGATGCGGGCTGAGTCCTGCCCCATCGGCGAGTTCGTCGAGCGACAACGCCTCCTCGGCCTGTTCGATGCGCCGGCATGCGGCTGCGACCAAAGCTGCCTGGCGTTCGGCAAGCGGCGCCTCGTTGGGCCGGCAGCGCTTGCAGGGCCGGAACCCCGCAGCCTCGGCCGCAGCCGCATCGGCATGGAAGGCGACATTGCGCCGGTTGGGCGTTCGCGCGCCACAGGCCGGGCGGCAATAGACGCCCGTCGTCGCCACCGAATACACGAAGTCATCTGCCTGCGCGTCCCGCGCCAGCACCGCTTCCCACCGCGGATCATCGATCATCAACGTCATCACCGATACCTTTCGCACATATTGCCTGTGCGATCATCTGGCATCCACGAAGCCGGGACGCTTCCCGGCGCTTGCTTTCAAATCGAAAAGGCCCTGTCGAATTGCAAAGGCCGGTAGCGCTCAGGCGGCTGCGCGGGCCTCGGCTTCGCGTTCGCAATCGGGGCAACGCCCGCCGTGCGGATAGACAGCCTCGGCATTGTGCCAATGCCCCACCATCGCCTCGAAAATCTCGATGCCCTCGCCATAGCCGAGGCCGCGAAGCACATCGTTCGTCAGCAGATCGATCGCGCGGTGCGCCGCATGGCCCTGCATCGTCTCCACGATCAGACGCGCGCGATCGGCAAACTCCTTGGCGGACATCAGGGGAGCGGGCTTGGTCATCGCCGCGCCCTACCGCCCAAAACCGGCCATTTCAAGGCTGAGCTCTTCAGGGCCGAGCGGGTGGCGGCGTTACCGCATCGTCGCGGCAGAAGCCCTCGCCCTGTTGGATCATGAGGCAATTCTGCTTGCCCGCCAGCCATTTCAGCCTCGTCTCGTCGCCAGTCGCAGCCCGGATGCTCTCGGTCCGGCCGTTGCGGATGAAGCGGATCATGTCGCCATCGGCGGTGCCGTCATAGCTGTTGGTGCCGTCGAGCAGGGTCACGCTCAGCATATAATGGCCGCGCTCGCCGGCCGGCTGGATATCGAGCATCAGCCCCTCGACACCGATCCACTTGCCGATCCAGGCGTCGGTCGGCAGCGCAGGGGCGGCGCTGTTGACGGTCGGATCGACGTCGTCGATCATCTCGTCGGCGGCCATGTTATCGGCGACCGTCACATTGTCGATCGGATGGGCATCCTCGCCCTTGGCGCACGCGGCCAGCAGGAGGACCGCGGCCAGGCTGGCGCCAAGACAGGCAGAAGTGCGGATATTCATCGGGTCAGCTCCCATGCGCGACTGCCGCCGCTTCAAGAGATCATCGCAGGCGAGGTCAACAGCAAAGATGACGGCGCCTATTATGATGGAGGCCGGCATTGCGATAACGGGCTATCATCCCTAGAGACCGGCCAGCACCCGACTCGTCAGCACTGGACAGGATATATGGCAGAAATCGTCGCCATCGCATCCGATCATGCCGCGTTCGACTTGAAGGCCGCGCTCGTCCTGTGGCTTCGCGAAGAAGGCCATGAGGTTCGCGATCTCGGCCCCGACAGCACGGCATCGGTCGACTATCCCGATTATGGCTACCGGCTCGCCGAGGCGATCGCCTTGGGCGAAGCGACCAAGGGCATTGCCCTGTGCGGTTCCGGCATCGGCATCTCGATCGCGGTGAACCGCCATCCGGCGGCGCGCTGTGCGCTGGTGTCCGAAGTGCTGTCGGCCAGGCTCGCACGCGAGCATAACGACGCCAATGTCATCGCGCTCGGCGCCCGGCTGATCGGCATCGAGCAGGCCAAGGCCTGTGCCTCCGCCTTCCTGTCCACGCCCTTTGGGGGCGATCGCCACGCCCGCCGCGTCGACAAACTCACTCACCCCCGCTTCCACAAGGAACCCGCATGAGCAGCCATCCCGCCGCCACCCTTTCGGACGTCCAGCCCGATGGCTTCTTCACGCGCGGCCTCGCGCAGGCGGACCCCGCAGTGTTCGGCGGCCTCCAGCAGGAAATCACGCGCGAGAAGAAGCAGATCGAACTGATCGCATCGGAGAACATCGTTTCCAAGGCGGTGCTTGAGGCGCAGGGCTCGGTGTTCACCAACAAATATGCCGAGGGCTATCCGGGCAAGCGCTATTATCAGGGCTGCCACCCGTCGGACGTGGTCGAGCAGTTGGCGATCGACCGCGCCAAGCAGCTGTTCGATTGCGGTTTTGCCAACGTCCAGCCGCATTCGGGCGCCCAGGCCAACGGCGCGGTGATGCTCGCGCTGACGAAGCCCGGCGACACGATCATGGGGCTCAGCCTCGACGCCGGCGGCCACCTGACTCATGGCGCCAAGGCGGCGATGTCGGGCAAATGGTATAACGCCGTGCAATATGGCGTGCGGCCCGATGATCACCGCATCGACTTCGACCAGGTCGGGGCGCTGGCCCGAGAGCACAAGCCGACGCTGATCATCACCGGCGGCTCGGCCTATCCGCGCCACATCGACTTTGCCCGCTTCCGCGCCATCGCCGACGAGGTCGGAGCGCTGTTCATGGTCGACATGGCCCATTTCGCAGGCCTGGTGGCGGGCGGAGTCCACCCCACCCCGTTCGGCCATGCCCATGTCGTCACCACCACGACGCACAAGACGCTGCGCGGCCCGCGCGGCGGCATGATCATGACCAACGACGAGGCGATCGCAAAGAAGATCAATTCGGCGGTGTTCCCCGGCCTCCAGGGCGGCCCGCTGATGCACGTCGTCGCCGCCAAGGCGGTCGCATTTGGCGAGGCACTGCAGCCCGACTTCAAATCCTATGCCGCCGCCGTCGTCGAGAACGCCAAGGTGCTTGCCGCACGTCTCAAGGAACGCGGCGCCGATCTCGTCTCGGGCGGCACCGACACCCATCTTGCGCTGGTTGATCTACGCCCGATCGGCGTCACCGGCCGCGACGCCGACGAAGCGCTCGAGCGCGCGAGCATCACCTGCAACAAGAATGGCGTGCCCAACGATCCGCTTCCGCCGGTCAAGACCAGCGGCATCCGCGTCGGCTCGCCCGCGGGCACCACGCGCGGCTTCGGCCCGGCAGAGTTCCGCGACATTGCCGACATGATCGCCGATGTGCTCGACGGCCTCGCCAAGAACGGTGCCGAGGGCAACGCCCGGACAGAGGCCGATGTCAAGGCGCGGGTCGAGGCGCTGTGCGATCGCTTCCCGATCTATCCGGAGCTATAATTGCGCTGCCCATTCTGCGCCCACGACGACAGCCAGGTGAAGGACAGCCGCCCCACCGATGATGGGGCGGCGATCCGGCGGCGGCGGCAGTGCGAGGGGTGCGGCGCGCGCTTCACCACCTTCGAGCGCATCCAGCTGCGCGAGATGACGGTGGTGAAAAGCGAGAACCGGCGCGAGCCGTTCGATCGCTCGAAGCTCGAACGCTCGATCCAGATCGCCTGCCGCAAGCGCCCGGTCGATCCCGTTCGGATCGAGCGGCTGGCGACCGCGATCCAGCGCCAGATCGAAACCATGGGCGACAATGAGATCCCCGCCAGCGCCGTCGGCGAGATGGTGATGGACGGCCTCAAGGCGCTCGACAGCGTCGCCTATATCCGCTTCGCCAGCGTGTATAAGGATTTCCGCGAAGCCAAGGATTTCGAAGATTTCGCGGGGGCTGTGAGTGAGGCTGGGCGAGAATGAGCATTCCAGCTTCCCTCCCATATTCGTCGGCCCGCTCGTCCTGAGTAGGGGCTGAGCTTGGCGAAGGCCCGTATCGAAGGACCCTTGAAGTGAGTTTCTGGGCCTATATGCTCCGCTGCGCCGATGACAGCTTCTACGTAGGTCACTCCGATGATCTGCTGACCGAGGTCGCTCAGCATCAGTCCGGCGCCATCGCCGGTTATACGCAGAACCGCCGCCCGGTCAGTTTGGTCTGGTCCGAGGAGTTTCCGGAAAGCGATCAGGCTTTCGCGGTGGAAAGGCAGATCAAGGGCTGGTCGCGCCTCAAGAAGCAGGCGCTGATCGATGGTAATTGGTCTGCCCTTACGCGGCTCGCCAAGAAGTCGAGGATCCTTCGAGACGAGACTTCGCCACGCTCAGCCTCTCCTCAGGATGAGCGGGAAGAACTTCGGCGGCGGCAAATAGACGCCCGCCACCCCATCATCGTGCTCGTCCGCCCCCAGCTCGGCGAGAATATCGGCAAGGCCGCGCGCGCGATGCTGAATTTCGGGCTGACTGAGTTGAGGCTGGTGAGCCCGCGTGACGGCTGGCCCAATCCGGACGCGGGCCCCGCCGCATCGGGCGCGGACATCGTGCTCGAGCGGGCGCAGGTATATGATAGCGTTGCCGAGGCGACCGCCGATTGCGTGCATGTCTATGCGACGACAGTCCGCAAGCGCGGCGTTACCAAGCCGGTCGTCACGCCCGAGGCGGCGGCCGTTGCGATCCATGCGGAGAACGGCCGTTCGGCGATCCTGTTCGGGCCCGAGCGGTCTGGCCTGGAAACCGACGACGTCGCAACCGCCCGGACGATCGTCACCGTGCCGATCAATCCGGAGTTCGGAAGCCTGAACCTCGCCCAGGCGGTGATCCTCGTCGCCTATGAATGGTCCAAGGGCATGGAATTGTCATCGCCTCCTACGGTGGACCTCGATCCCCCTGCACCGCAAGAAGAACTCGATGGCCTGATCGACCATCTTGAGCGGATGCTCGACGCCTCCGGCTACTACTTTCCCCCGGACCGCGCGCCCACCACGAGGCGGACACTGCGCAGCCTGCTGACCAAGCCGGCGTGGAACGCTCAGGAAATACGGACATTGCGCGGAGTTCTCAGTACGATCGACAAGCCGCGCCGACGCTGAAATGCTGCGTCGCGGCCAATATATCGCCTAGATCACTGGGTTTACATGGTTGATGCGTGCTCATCACCATTGTAAACTACTTGTAAATCGCAGATTTCAGCGGAATCTTGCACTTCACTCCAAAACAGTGTACCCAACATCCACGCGTTCTGTGATCGGGGTTGGGGTATCATGCGTAATAGACTGCTCACCGTGCTGGTGGCGCTGTTTGTCTGTGCCGTCGGGGGACCGTTGCAGGCGGCGAATCTGCTCGTCAACGGCGACTTCGAGATGATCAGTGAGGACCGATCGTCGATTTTCGGCACCGATACCAATCCTGACGGCAGCAACGAACCCTTTGACGGCACTCCGCAGGTCGTTACGGGTTGGAACACGGCTGGCTACAATTTCGTGATGCGGCCGGGTGATGCGGATACGGTCGGGGCGACCACGCCCTTCCCCGATCCGGATGACGGGAGCATCCCGGCTCAATTTAGCCTGTGGGGTCCAAGCAACGGTTCGGCCAACGGACTGACCACGAGCCCGACTGGCGGCAATTTTATTGCGGCGGACGGCGCCTATCGCAATGCCCCGATCTCCCAGACGCTGACAGGTCTGACTCCAGGCGCCCGTTACGCGCTGACCTTCTACTGGGCAGCGGCTCAGCAACAGGGTTTCAACGGCGACACCAACGAAGGCTGGACAATCTGCTTCGGCACCTGCAGCTTCAACTTCTCTCCATCGGCGGATGGCCGCGCCAGTTTCACGAGCGGTCGGCTTTTCACGACGTCAACCGTTTCAAATACAAGTCACGGATTCGTCCCCTGGCAGTTGGAGACAACCTCGTTCGTCGCAACCAGTTCAACCCAGACTCTCTCGTTGCTGGCTTATGGCGCGCCGCTCGGACAGCCGCCCTTCGCGCTGATCGACGGCCTGAACCTTGAGAGGTCGATCTCGGGGGTTCCGGAGCCTTCGACCTGGGCCACAGTCCTGATCGGCTTCGGGTTGATCGGCGGCGTCATGCGTCGGCGGCATGCCTTCTCTTCCCGACGCCCCCTTTGCGCCCAAATTGTCTGATCACCGGCATATATGACGGCCCGGTGATTTTCGACGCGCCTTTCACGGCGTCGTCACTGGCTTTCGCTGGGGAACCAGCGCTTCTACTTTCCGGCCTCGACGGCCGACAGCCGCCTAGGCTCTTTCGATCGCCAGTTTCAGGGCGACCACTGGGACAAATTTGCTCGCCCACCCAAAGAACTGCGTCCGCTCCAACGGACTGCCTATGACAAAACGCATTCTGTATGTCTCAATGACAAGACCGAACAAAAATGGTTCGGGAGCGGAACAACGCTGCGCCTCTCATTTAGAGGCGTTAGAAAAGATAGGCGTTGTTGATACACTAATCTTATGCCGAGAAAATGATCAATGTACTGCAGATGATATTTGGCTTGGCTCCATCGGAATGGAAAGAAATAATAAGAGATTATCGGTTCCTATATTTGACAAAAACATTGTGAGGACCGTTTTTGGATTTTCGGAACATGTCGCGTGGCTAGACAGTGCTGACAAACAAATCTTGAGAGATCGAATAATTTCTCGAAACTATGAGATAATATTCGCGAATAGAGTTTTATGTGCTAATTTTCTGGTTTCATCTCTATTGAAAGATATCAAAAATTACCGGATCTATGTAGACGTAGACGACATAAATTCAGATTTCGTTTATCGTAACATCAAACTTAAAAAATTCTCGGACGGTGTTCAGACCCTGGTTGCCAGAACCATAGAGCTATTTTTTTCTAAATTTATAGAAGCCAAGGTAATTTCTTCATCTTCTGGTGTCTTCGTTTGTTCGCATGAGGACATAAAGAAAATAAACGGCAGAAACCCTAATCATATAGCGGCCATCCTGCCAAATATTACACAGGATAAGCCCCTGCCGGCGCCGAAATATCGGAATAAAATCGACCTCCTTTTTGTTGGCTCATTATATTATCATCCCAACATGGACGGGGTAACGTGGTTTATTTCTGAAATATGGGAACCATTGCGCAAAGAATTTGCAGAGAATATCACACTGACCATCGTAGGGCGCGGATCCGACCACGATATAGAAAATATCCGGCATATGCCGGGCATTTCCTTCCATCTTAACGTGCCTGATCTCACGCCATATTATTCGGCATCCAACGCATGCGTGATTCCGATACGTTATGGAGGCGGAACCTCGATAAAAACCATCGAGGCCATGTCCGTGGGTCGTCCCGTCCTATCGACGCCGGTTGGCGTGCGTGGCCTGGGCATCAAAGATGGAACGCATTACATCGAGTTCGACGACGCAGCCGGGTTCATTCGCGCCTGTCATCAACTTTTGGAAGACCCCGCTCTGGGCCGCTCTCTGGCAAAAGCAGCCCGAGGCGTGTGGGAAGAGTCGTTTACTCAAAGCGCCGTGGACAGAATAATCGCATCCACCATAGCAGGATGAAACCGGGTTATCAGCCGCCACGGATGTTGAGCACAGCCGTCAAAGGTGCCGAAAGCCGTTCAGCGGTGCCCTTGCGTCTGGCGCCCTGCCATTCCGGCGACCAGGCCAATCGCGATCTTGACCGATCGGCGGATCGAATACCGATCCCAGGGGAGATGGCGTACGAGCCGCCGCAAAAGGAGCCACCGCTTCTTGGCAAACGCCCCATCGATGGCTTGAGACGCGCGTTCCGCGATCGCAATGCCGAGCGCCTGTCGTTCGGCTTCGCCAATGCGATGGGCGGATTTGCTGTGGGCCAGAATCTCCACTTCGCCCGACAACTGTTTTATATGATCGGCCGAGTGGTTGCCGTCATGTCGGCGAATGGCCACGGTTGGACGAGCGAACGCAGCCACGGGCGCTTTGATGACGCAACGCAGGGTGAATTCGAGGTCCTCGCTCGGCAGCCGGCCGAAAGAGGGATCATAGCCTCCGACAGTATCGTAGAAGTCCCTCGTCATCGCGGTGCAGCTCGGAAAGATCGGCTGAAACTGCAATATTTGATCGAAAATCGGCGCTTCGGCAACGAGGACATCGGCTCCCGGCTTCGAGAAGCGATGCCAATATCCCGCCGGGGCTTCATCGAACTTGGTCGTCGCCTTCCGCTGCTTTTCGGTGAAATAGACAAAGTTGGTGAAGACGAAGGCTACATCCGGGCGCAATTGCACGGCCGCGGCGATCGCTTCGAGATGATCAGGCTGCCAAAGATCATCGCTGTCGCAAAAGGCCAGCCACGCGCGGCTGGATGCCAGGACCCCGACATGTCGAGCATTGGCGGCGCCCGCATTCGGCACGATTATGACTTTGCAGCCCGGCCAGGCCGCGGCCTTTTCTACGGTTGCGTCGGTCGACCCGTCATCGACCAGGATGACCTCCGAGGGCGGATGCACCTGGGCAAATATTGTGGCCAGCGTTTCATCGACAAGATCCTCACGGTTGAAAGCGGGGACAATGACGGAAAACTCGATCGACATTCGTCCCCTATTCGCTTCGACCCGCAGGTGCGTTTTTCATGCCCTGGTCGCCGAACAACATTGATGCAGACCCTGACGGGCGGCATGATGTGGGATGTCCGGCATCCCGGCTCCGGAAGGTCGCCAGCGCGGTGGGCTCGTATGACAGGCAATCGAAGGTAAAAGCATGAAGGGCATCTCGTCTCTTGCAAACGACTTCCTGGCGAAGCTAGGCTACAGTGTAACCGCGCAGTGGCGCCAGCCCAATCTCGCGCTCGCGACACTGACGCGACAGGTAATCGAAGCACATGCCATCGATCTGATCGTCGATGTTGGTGCTAATATCGGCCAGTATCGTCAATTCCTGCGGTTTGAAGCGGGATTTGACGGTGACATCGTCTCTTTTGAGCCCCAGCCGGAACTCGCAATCATATTGGATGATGCCGCCCGGGCCGATGAACGGTGGACCGTTCAGCATTGCGGCCTCGGCAGCGAGGACGGTGAACTGACCTTCAACGTCATGGAGGGGAGTCAGTTCTCCTCCTTTCTGGAACCCGATAACGGCGCCTTCCATCAGTTCGACGAGCAGAACCAGATCAAGGCGCGGCACCTTGTGCCGGTAAAACGGCTCGACCGGGCGCTCTCGGGCGTCGAAGGCCGCAACATCTTCCTAAAAAGCGACACGCAGGGCTTCGACGTTCAGGTCGTCCGCGGCGCGACGGGCATCCTGCATCGGGTCCAGGCGCTCCAGATGGAACTGCCGATCCACGCGATCTACAAGGGCGTCCAGAATTACCGTGATACGCTGAGCGAGCTAGAGCAGTTGGGGTTCACGCCAGCGGGCTTCTTCGTCGTCAGTCATGATCGAAAGCTGGCCGGAATCGAATTCGACTGCCTGCTCGTTCGCGGGGATCCCAAGGCGTAGAGAAAGCTGGACAATGGCACTGCTCGATGGTCTTCCAGCCCTGGTGAAGGTGATGCTCAGCCTGAGCGCGTGGCTGTGCCTGCTGACGGCGCTGTTCGTTCCGCTCGAAAGAGCGTTCGCGGTCAATCGTCAGTCGAGTCTTCGGCCCCAGATGCTGACCGATGTCGGCTTTTTCTTCCTGTCGGGACTGGTCCCGATCTTCATCCTGTCGCTCCCGTTGGCGATGTTCGCGGCGGTCATGCGGCACCTGCTGCCCGCCGCCTATACGCTCTGGGTTATCGGATTGCCGATCGGGCTCCAGATCCTGTTCGCCCTCATCGTCGGCGAATTCGGCTTCTACTGGGGCCATCGGATCATGCACCAGGTACCCTGGCTGTGGCGCTACCACGCCATCCATCATGAGCCGGTCCGGATGGACTGGCTGGTCAACACCCGCGCCCACCCGATCGACATCATCTTCACCCGCATGTTCGGGCTGACGCTCGTCAACATTGTGGGTTTCGGTATTCCCGGTTCGGGGTCGGGCAGCATGATCCCCATCATCGTGCTGCTCGCAGGAACCTTCTGGGGGTTTTTCATCCATGCGAACCTGAACGTCCGGCTCGGATGGATCGAGCATATCCTGTCGTCGCCGCGCTTCCATCACTGGCATCATTCGCGGAGCGATCATCCCAATCACAATTATGCGTCGACGCTGCCGATCTACGACCGCATCTTCGGCACCTATCATGTTCCACCTAAAGCCTGGCCGCCCAGCTACGGCATCGCGCCGGAGAACCAGCCCGATCTGCTCGGCACGCAGTCACCGGGAGCGCTGCCCGCGAAGTCCGATGCCACAGTCACCACCAAGGACGTGGCCTGAGCCGCACTCAGGATCCGCGGGCGTCAAATATTTCGAATTCGTGCGCGATCGATCCCTCGACCAGCAGATCGTAGAGCCTGTAGGCGAGCTTCGGCGGAAAGCCGCGATCGTCGGCGACCTTGACCGCATGCGCGATGACTTCGGCCTTGCGCACCTCGTCCCGCACCGCATCGCGGTTCGGCTTGATCTGCGCGGCGGCCTCGATATAGCGCATCCGCTCGGCCAGCAGGCTGACGATCAGCGTGTCGAGCCCATCGATCGCAGCACGGACCTGGCCCATGTCGGTACATTCGGCGGCGGGAACGGGAGTTTTCTCGGTCATGGCGGGCCCCTTAGCCCAGCCTTACGGGCTTGACTATCCGCCTCTTCGCCGCCATAGGCCCGCCTTCGCAATCGGCCCCACACCCCGGTGAAGTGGTGGCCCTGCCGTTGGCAACGACCAAGCAGAGCGAAATACCGGGAATGAACCGCGACTTGCCCGGCAGGGCGCGGCAACGTTGTAGCGATTGAAGGAAATATCATGTCGAAGCGCACCAGCGCCAAGTACAAGCTCGACCGTCGCATGGGCGAAAACATCTGGGGTCGCCCCAAGAGCCCGGTGAACAAGCGTGAATATGGTCCCGGCCAGCACGGCCAGCGCCGCAAGGGCAAGATGTCGGACTACGGCATCCAGCTGAAGGCCAAGCAGAAGCTCAAGGGCTATTACGGCGACGTTACCGAGAAGCAGTTCAAGAAGAACTACACCGAAGCGTCTCGCATGAAGGGCGACACCTCGCAAAACCTGATCGGCCTGCTCGAGCGCCGCCTCGACGCGGTCGTCTATCGCGCGAAGTTCGCGCCGACGATCTTCGCCGCGCGCCAGCTGGTCAGCCACGGCCACATTCGCGTCAATGGCGTGAAGTGCAACATCGCGTCGCGTCTGGTGAAGCCGGGCGACGAAATCTCGCTGGGTTCGAAGGCGCAGGAAATGGCGCTGGTGCTCGAAGCACAGGGCCTGTCGGAGCGCGACATCCCCGAATACATCGCCGCCGACGGCGGTTCGAAGGTCAGCTATGTCCGCGTGCCGACGCTGGACGAAGTGCCTTATGCAGTGAAGATGGAACCGAACCTGGTCGTCGAATTCTATTCGCGCTGATCGGTCCCGCTTCGCGGAAATACAAAGGGCGGCCTTCGGGTCGCCCTTTTTCGTTCAGGGCGCATAGGCACGCAGGAATATCTCCATCGCCGCATCGGCGTCGGCAGCGATAAGCTCGGGCGTTGGCGCCTCCAGGCGACCGAGCAGCAACTGCTGGTGACATCCCGAAAGAGACAGACTCGTCAGGACCTTCGCAGCCCGCTTCGCATCATCACGGCGGAGCAGGCCGCGCTCCATCGCCGACTCGACAAAGCCGGCGAGCAGAGCCTGAATGGTCTGCGGCACACGTTCGTAGAATATTGCGCCCATCTCCGGAAAGCGGCCCGCTTCGGCATGCACCAGCCTGTGCAGCGCGATCGCGTCTGGCATGGTGACCTTGTCGAGATAGCTTTTGCAGAAGGTTCGGAGCGTCCGCTCAGGGTCGCCGCACGGATGGAGCAGGGTCGAAACCTCAAGGCGAAATGCCGATGTGGCGCTGTCGAGCACCGCTTCGAACAGCGCCTCCTTCGAGGGGAAATAGCTCCACAGCGTAGCCTTGGACCCGCCCAGGGCTGCGGCGATGCCGGACATCGTCGTCGAAGCATATCCGTTCTCGAGGAAGGATGCCCGCGAAACCGCAAGGATGGTTTCCCGGCGGTCGATCCGCCGGGCCTCCCTCCGTCCCACAATCCGCTTTTCGCATCCCATGCTCATTACCGTACTATATGGTACAGATCGCGATTGACAAGTAACCAACTTGAGGTCACATCCCGAAATAATACCAGGCAGTACGGTTTTTATATGCATTCGATTCGGTTCTCGATGTCCGGCCTAACCGTTGCCGCCGTGATGGCGGCTTCCCTTACGGCATGCGCGGCAACGCCAAATCTGGGGGCCAGCCCTCAAATCCGCTCGACGGCGACCGTGGCCGCCGAGCGGAGCTTGGCGGCTCCTGCTTCCGCTGACTGGCCAGGCGATGACTGGTGGACAAGCTATGGCGACGTTCAGCTTGCCCAACTCATCGATGAGGGCCTCCGAGGGTCCCCCGATGCCGCCGCCGCCGCCGCGCGGTTCCGCCGCGCCGAGGGTTTGGCACAGGCAGCCGGAGCCTCTCTGCTCCCAGCGCTCGATGCGCAGGGCACGGTCGGCGTGGAAAAACAGAGTTACCATCGCGGCATTCCGCCCAGCTTCGTGCCGCGCGGCTGGAAGGACACCGGACAGGCGGCTCTGAATTTTTCGTTCGACCTGGATCTTTGGGGCCGCAACCGCGCTGCTCTAGCCGCAGCAACCTCCGATGCGGAAGCTGCCCGGGTCGAACAGAACCAGGCCCAACTGATGCTCACCACGGGCATTGCGGCGGCCTATGCGGATCTCGCGCGGCTCTACGCCGAACGCGACGTGCAGCTAGCCGCGATCGATCTGCGCCTAGCGACCCAGAGGCTGGTTTCCGATCGGGTCCGGATCGGGCTCGATACCAGGGCGGAGCTCAAGCAGGCGGATGCGAGCGTTCCGCAGGCGCGGGCCGATCTGGCCGAGATCGATGAGATGATCGCGCTGGGCCGCAATCAGCTCGCGGCCCTCGTCGGCGCCGGCCCGGACCGTGGGCTGACGATAGCCCGCCCCTCGCTCGCCAGCCTTCACCAACCCGGACTGCCCCCACAAGTCACCACCGATCTGATCGGCCGGCGACCGGACATTGCGGCGGCGCGGGCGCGAACCGAGGCTGCGGCGAGCCGGATCAAGGTGGCGCGCGCCGATTTCTATCCGGCGATCAGCCTGGGCGCGCTCATTGGCGTGCAATCGATCGGCCTGGAAAATCTTACCAAAGGCGGATCGCTCTTCGGCAATGCAGGGCCCGCCGTGAGCCTCCCGATCTTCCAGGGCGGCGCCTTGAGCGGCCGCTATCGCGACGCTCGCGCACGCTATGACGAGGCGGTCGCGGATTACGACAAGACCGTTATCGGCGCTTATCGCGAAGTCGCCGACGCCGTGACCAGCCAGCATGCGCTGGCCGACCGCCTCGCGCAGTCGCGCCAGGCGCTCGCCGACTCCGAGGAAGCCTATTTGATCGCCCGCAAACGCTACCAAGGCGGCCTCTCCGCGTACCTCGATGTGCTGACCGCCGAAGAGAAGGTATTGCAGGCGCGCCGTTCCGTCGCCAATCTCGGCGCCCGCGCATTTGCGCTCGACATAATGCTGGTCCGCGCGCTGGGCGGGGGCTTCACGACCACTACCGCACATCTTGCCAAGGACACGCCCAATGGCTGATGCCGATCCCGTAACCAAGCCTTCGGATGTCACGGCGCAGCAGCATGAAGACGCTGCCGGGGCGGCTCGACTGCAAGCGCGCAAAACCTGGCTCAAGCGGCTCGCGCTGGCCATCGCCGCGGCGGCCTTGCTCTTTGCGCTTTGGTACCTGCTGATCGGCCGCAACCATGTCAGCACCGACAACGCCTATGTGAATGCCGAAGTGGCCCAGGTGACGCCGCTGCTCTCAGCGCAGGTTCTTTCGGTTGCGGTCAGCGACACCCAGCCGGTGCGGCGCGGCGACATATTGGTGCGCCTGGACGACAGCAACAGCCGGATCGCCTATGCGCAGGCGGAGGCCGAGTTGGCGCGGGCCAGGCGCATGTTTCGCCAGGCCTCGGCCACCAGTTCGTCCCTCTCCGCACAAGTTGAAGCGCGCCGCGCCGATATTGCCAGCGCCGAGGCCAAGCTCGCTACCGCGCGGGCGGATTACGACAAGGCGCGCATCGATCTCGACCGGCGACTCGAACTCCAGCCGTCAGGCGCGGTGTCGGGGGAAGAACTGAGCAGCGCGCGCAAGGCGTTTGCTGCCGCAAGAGCCAATCTCGATGTTGCCCGCGCGGGCATCGCCCAGGCGCAATCGAGCCGCGGCGCCGCATCGGGCGAGCTCGCCGCCAACCAGGCCCTGGTGTCCGGCTCGACGATCGAAACCGATCCGATGGTTCTCGCCGCAAAGGCGAAGCTCGAGGCGGCGAAGCTGGATCTCGACCGCGCCGTCATCCGCGCACCAATCGATGGGATCGTCGCCCGCCGGCAGGTCCAGGTAGGCCAGCGCGTCGCGCAGGGGAGCTCGATCATGACGATCGTACCGCTGTCGAAGGTCTATGTCGAAGCGAACTTCAAGGAGCGGCAGCTGCGCCGCGTCAAGGCAGGCCAGCCGGCAACCCTGACGGCCGACATCTATGGCGGCGATGTCGAATATCATGGTCGCGTCGTCGGTTTCTCGGGCGGCACCGGCTCCGCCTTCGCTCTGATCCCGGCACAGAACGCGACGGGCAACTGGATCAAGGTCGTCCAGCGCGTACCGGTACGGATCCAGCTCGATCCCAAGGAACTCGCCGCGCACCCATTGCGGGTCGGACTGTCGATGGAAGCCGAAGTCGACGTCTCCGGCAACTGAGCATCCATGGCCGAGGCGGAAACATATAACCTGATTAGCGGGCGGCGCAGGCTCCTCGCGACCATCGCCTTGGCATCCGCCAATCTGATGGTCATCCTGGACCTGACCGTCGCGAACGTCTCGGTGCCGCACATTGCCGGCAATCTGGGCATATCGCCAAGCCAGGGCACATGGGTCATCACCTCCTATGCCGTCGCGGAAGCAATCAGCGTACCGTTGACCGGCTGGCTTGCCGGACGTTTCGGTGCGGTGCGAACGTTCGTGCTCGGTGTCATTGGGTTCGGCATCTTTTCGGTCCTTTGCGGCATGTCCGTGACGCTGGGTATGCTCGTGGTGTGCCGGATCGGGCAGGGATTATGTGGTGGTCCGCTAATGGCGCTCACGCAGACGCTGCTGATCCGACTTTATCCGCCTGAAAAGCGCGCCCAGGCGACCGGCCTCTGGGCGATGACCTCCTTCGTCGGGCCGGCTCTGGGCCCGATCTTGGGCGGCATGATCAGCGACAATCTGAGCTGGCACTGGATATTCTTCATCAACGTGCCGGTCGTGCTATTTTGCGCGATCACCGCCTACAAGCTCCTGCGGCCGCTGGAGACGCCAACCGCCAAACGGCGGATCGATGTAGTCGGACTGGCGCTGTTGATCGTCTGGATCGGCGCATTGCAGATCATGCTCGATATCGGACGCGAGCATGACTGGTTCGCCGACACGACGGTGATCGCCCTAGGGGTTGTCGCGGTTATTGGTTTCCTGGCGTTCGTCATCTGGGAGCTGACCGAAGAACACCCGATCGTCGACATCCGGATGTTCCGACACCGCGGGTTTACGGTGGGTTCGCTGACGCTCGCGATGGGTTTCAGCACCTATTTCGCAGGTATCGTCGTGATACCGCAATGGATGCAACTATCGCTCGGCTACACTGCCACCCGGGCCGGTTTGGCGACTGCGCTTACCGCCATGACAGGGATGTTCGTCGTACGCCTTGCTCCCATAGCCGCGAATAAGTTCGACCCGCGGATCATCCTGTCATGCGCTCTGGTCTGGATCGGTTTTGCCACACTGCTCAGGACCAACTGGACCAGCGGATCGGATTTTTGGACATTGGCGTCGCCGCAGATCGTCCTGGGTATGGCCCTGCCCTTCTTCATGGTGACGGTCATGACGGTGACGCTGGCTTCGGTGGCGCCAAATGAAGTGGCATCGGCCGCAGGACTACAGAACTTCATGCGGACCATAGCGCTGGCGGCGGCGACGTCTCTGACGATGACCTATTGGGATGATCAAGCCAGCGTGGCTGGAAGCGAACTGGCAGGCAAGATCAACGCCGATACGACCACAGCCGCGCTCGCGGCCGCAGGCTTCTCCCCCGAACAGATACGGATGACGCTGGCGCAGCTGGTGAGCAAGGAGGCGCTGACCCTCGCGACGGTCAAGGTGTTCCTGATAGCCGGGCTGACGTGTTGGATGATCGCGGTCTGGGTCTGGATGGCGCCGCGGCCCAAGGCAAAGGTTCCGGCCGGCGGCGGCGGACACTGACCGGACAAGGCTCATCGCGACCATAGTGGGCGATCAGGGATCAAGCCCCTGGGCCAGCGCATCCTCGACCTTCTCGAGCCAGATGAACTCCAGCTTCTCACGGGCATTTTGCGGGATGTCGTCATAGTCCCGGCGGTTGCGCGCCGGCAGCATGACCCGGGTAATGCCTGCGCCCGCCGCAGCGACGACCTTCTCCTTTATGCCGCCGACCGGCAGCACCAGCCCGCGCAGCGATATCTCGCCAGTCATCGCCGTATCGCTGCGCACCGTCTTGCCGGTCAGCAGCGAGGTCAGCGCCATGAACATCGCAACGCCGGCGCTCGGACCATCCTTCGGCGTGGCGCCGGCGGGAACATGGACATGAACGTCGCTCTTCTCGAACGATGCGGCATCTATGCCCAGCTCGTCGGCCCGGCTCTTGACCAGGCTGAGCGCGGCTTGCGCGCTTTCCTTCATCACGTCGCCGAGCTGCCCCGTCAGGATTAGCCGCCCCGAACCCGGCATGCGGCTCGCCTCGATGAACAGGATGTCGCCGCCTACCGGCGTCCAGGCCAGCCCGGTGGACACGCCCGGCACGCTGGTCCGCTGCGCGACCTCATTCTCGAACATATGCCCGCCGAGTATTTCGGTCACGTCGGCCTCGCCTAACGCGACATGGCTCGCGCTGCCTTCGGCGATCTCCACTGCGGCATGGCGGATCACCTTGCCGATCTCGCGCTCCAGATTTCGAACCCCCGCCTCACGGGTATAGTAGCGGATGATGGTGCTCAGCGCATTCCCGTCGATCTCGACCTGCCCGTCGGTCACGCCGTTCGCCTCGAGTTGGCGCCGCACGAGATACCGCTCGGCAATGTGGAGCTTCTCCTCCTGGGTGTAGCCGGCGAGCGAGATGATCTCCATGCGATCGCGCAGTGGGCCGGGGATGGTATCGAGCATGTTCGCGGTAGCGATGAAGACGACCCGGCTTAGGTCGAACGGAACGGCGAGGTAATTGTCCCGGAAACTGTTATTCTGTTCGGGATCGAGCACTTCGAGCATCGCCGAGGAAGGATCGCCCTGGATGCCGCGGCCGAGCTTGTCGATTTCGTCGAGCATCATCACGCAGTCGCGCGTACCCGCCTTGCGGATCGCCTGGATGATGTTGCCGGGCAACGCACCGATATAGGTGCGGCGGTGGCCGCGAATCTCCGCCTCGTCATGCACGCCTCCCAGACTCACGCGGATGAACTCGCGCCCCATCGCCTTGGCGATCGACTGGCCGAGCGAGGTCTTGCCCACGCCCGGGGGGCCGACGAAACACAGGATCGGCGCCTTGCCCTGCGGCGCCAGCTTGCGCACCGCGAGATATTCGACGATCCGGCGCTTGATCTTGTCGAGCCCGTAATGATCGGCATCAAGCTGCTCTCGCGCCTGGACGATGTCGATCGGCTTCGGATCGGGCGTCGCCCAGGGCAGCTCGGTCAACCAGTCGAGATAGGTGCGAACGATGCCATGTTCGGCCGCGCCGTCGGGCATTCGTTCGAGCCGGCGCAGCTCCTTCGTCGCCTGCTTCTCGATATCCTCCGGCATGCCAGCCTTGGCGATGGCGTCGCGGAGTTCGGCGATCTCGGCGGAATTGCCTTCGTCCTCGCCGAGCTGGCGCTGGATCTCGGCCATCTGCTCGCGCAGCAGATGCTCGCGCTGGCGACTGCCGAGCTTCTCTTGGACGCCGCGGCCGATCTCAGCGGACAGACGGAGTACTTCCAGACGCTGCGCCAGCAACGCCAGGACGCGATCGAGCCGCCTGTCGAGGGCGACCGTCTCCAGGATCTCCTGCTTTTCGTCGGTCGATATATCGAGATAGGCCGCCGTCATGTCGGCGAGCGACGCCGCCGACGCGATGTTCTGGATGGCGTCGCGCAGACCTTGCGGCGCCTGGGGGAGAAGCTGCACGGTTTCCAGCGCCTGGTTGCGCAGGTTAATGAACCGGGCCTCTATCTCCGCGCCTTTGGTCGGAGGCTCCTCGATCCGCTCGATCCGTGCGACCAGGAACGGCCAGCCGTGCAGGAACTCGATAACGCGAAAGCGAGACTCGCCCTGGACGATGAGGTGATTGGTTTCATCCGGGCCGGTGATGTAGCGCAGCACGTTCGCGACCGTGCCCATGCGGTGCATGTCGAGAGCGGTCGGATCCTGCAGCTCTGCATCGCGCTGGGTGAGGACGCCGACCGGCCGGCTCTCGCGCACCGCCGCCTGCGCGCCATTGATCGAGGCGGGGCGCCCGATAGTCAGCGGCATCACCACATCGGGGAACATCACGAAGTTGCGGACCGGCAAGATGATCATGGCGTCGGCCGGCAGATCCGGCATCACCGGCCGGTTTTCGACAGCTTCCCTGCCCGTCTGGTCGGGGGCCGTTCCTGTCAGGGCATCGGTCATCTGCGGCCTCCCCCATCTGCCTTGTGCAACGTCACCAGCAGGCAGCCATGGACGCTGGAGCGGCGCACGGCCTCATAGCGGCCGGAGGGCAGTGGGAGCCTGCGTTCGAAGCGCCCCTGCGGAAGTTCGAGGCGATGAATCTTCGCGGTGCGGAGTTCGGAGGGGAGGATGCGCGAGCCGCGCACGATCAGGATTCCATCCTCGATCACTGCCTCGGTCTGTTCGACATCGACGCCGGGCAATGCAACCAGCACCAGCACCTGTGTATCGGTTTCGAGCATGTCGGCGGGCGGCTCCCAACCGGGCGCACCGCCTGCCGATCGCACCGGCGCGAAGGATTGCTGGTGGAGGCGCTGGACGCGATCGATCAAGTCGACGGCGTCCGCCCACATCCAGTTGCGTGATCGACCGGTCATTCGCGGGTCCTCTCTGGGTGGCACGAAGCGGATCGCGCGAGCGATCCGGCCACTCTCCTCCTAAACAAGGAAACGGCCAGCGCTGATTTCAAGCCGCTACGGCGAGTGATACGCTTGGCGATCGTGACGGTTCCGGCAGTCACGGCGGCCTGGCCGCCTCGTCCGGCCGTGACGCTGGCCGTACGACTGCGCTGGTCGAGCCGCTTTCTGTCAGACCAAAAGACCGGGTCCAGACCTGGGCGCGATCACCGCCGCGCCTCGTGGCGTATCGAAAACCCACAGTATACAGCGACATATCTTCTGCTTATTGAGTATTTATCCGCAATGGGTTGGGGGGATCCGCGAATGGAACGGCCGGTCATCCTGGTTGTCGAAGACGAGAACATCATCCAGGCGGTCATCGAGGACGCACTGGTCGATGCCGGCTTTACAGTCCTGCTGGCAGGAAACGGCCCCGGTGCGATGAACGCATTGGAAAGCGACGCCCAGCCGGACGCGATCGTGACCGACATTCGGTTGGGGGGGGCGATCTCGGGCTGGGACATCGCGCGGCATGCGCGCGAACTGAGCCCGAACATCGGTGTGGTGTATATCAGCGCCGACAGCGGCGTCGAATGGCACTCCCACGGTGTACCCGGAAGCTTGTTCATCCAGAAGCCCTTCGCAGAAGCACAGATCGTCACCGGCGTGTCGACAGTGATCAACAACGCCAGCAGCACGCCCGTAAGCTGAAGCCAGCCTCATTTCGATAGCGGGCCGTCGTTCAACGGGAAGCGCGCAAAGGTGAACCGAGCGATCCGCGCGCCGGACCTCATGCTCGTTGTGAAACCCGCCGCGCCGCACAACGTTTGGACGCGATGAGCAGCAACGATGGAACGGCGTCTCCCAGCACCTCGCGCGCGCTGTGGATCGGTCTGGCGACAGGGGCCGCGGCGCTGTCGGCAGCGGCGCTATATAGTAGCGGGCGGGCGCGCAGGGCGGAACGGGAGACGCCGGCGATCGGCTCTTTCGTCACGGTCGACGATGTTCGCCTTCACTATATCGAAGCCGGTTCCGGCCCGCCGCTCGTCCTGCTGCACGGCAATGGCGCCACGGTGCAGGACTTCCTGCTCAGCGGGATCTTCGACGCGGCAGCGCAGAACTACCGTGTCATCGCCTTCGATCGGCCGGGGTTCGGCTATAGCGAGCGGCCGCGGTCGAAAGTGTGGAGCGCCGAGGCACAGGCCGATCTGCTCCACAAGGCGATCGGGATGCTCGGTGCAAGCCAGCCCATACTGCTAGGCCATAGCTGGGGCACGATGGTGGCGGTGGCGATGGCGCTGGCTCATCCGGGTGCAGTCTCTGCCCTTGTCCTGCTCTCGGGCTATTATTTTGCGACCCCGCGCGCCGATGTGCTTTTGTTCGGTCCTCCGGCGCTTCCGGTGGCGGGCGATGTGTTGCGCTATACACTGTCACCTCTGGCGGGCCGGGCGCTGGCGCCGACGCTGTTCAAGGCGGTATTCTCTCCGCGCGAGGTCCCCGATGTAATGGCCCATTGGCCACTGGGTCTGGCGCTGCGTCCTTCACAGATACGCGCGGCCGCAGCGGACGCCGCACTGATGGTGCCCGGTGCCTTGAGCATCAGCGAGCGATATGGAGAACTCGGCCTTCCGACCGTCATCCTGGCAGGAGATGGCGACAAGATTGCCAATTTCGATCGCCATTCAGCTGCGCTGCACGATGCCGTGCCGGGCAGCGAGCTGATCACGGTGAAGGGAGCGGGCCATATGGTCCATTATGCGGAGCCCGACACGGTGCTCGCAGCGATTGATCGCGCCCACCAGCTGGCGACGACGACCGCTCCGGCAGGCGAAGAGGTCATCGCGGCGGCGTCACCTTCCTTCTGACGGTCGGTATTCTCATGCATCGGAAAATGTGACGAGGCGCCGCAGCGTACCCGGCTTCCTGCTCGAAGCACCGCCAAAGAAGTGCTATAAGGCAGCACTGGCACAGCGGGCCTCAAGGAGAAGGAAGACGGACAGTCTCGCCATCCGCAGCCGCGCCGAAGAGCAGATGGATGCCGACGATCTCGACCCGGCAACCTATGCCACCGTGCTGCGCGATCTTGCCCGCGTAAACCGGCTGACCTTCACCGCACAGCCCACTCTGCGCTATCTCGCTCGCGCAACGGCGGGACTTGGCAGCTTCCGCCTGCTGGACGTCGGCTTCGGAGCCGGCGACATGCTGCGCGATGTAGGTCGCTGGGCGCGCAAGCGCGGCATCGGCGCTTCGCTCGTCGGTATCGACCTCAACCCGCGTAGCGCGGCAATCGCCCGCGCCGCCGACCAAACCGCCCTGGATATCCAGTATCTGACCGGCGATTATCACGATGTGCCCGGACCATTCGACTTCATCGTCAGCAGCCAGGTCACGCACCACATGACCGACGACCAGCTGCGCGAGTTCATCCGGCACATGGAGAAGCATTCGGCGCGCGGCTGGCTGATCAGCGATCTGCATCGTCATCGCTTTTCACATGCCGGCTTCCCGCTGCTCGCCCGCCTGATGCGGGTCCACCGGATCGTCCGGGAGGACGGCACTCTGTCGATAGCGCGGTCCTTTCGTCCCGCGGAGTGGCGGTCGATCCTTGCCGATGCGGGCATCTCCCTCGATCAGGTCAGTATCGTACGGCGCTTTCCGTTCCGGCTCTGCGTCGAACGTGTGCGGTGACGGCGGGGTGCAAGGCGTGCATCCAAGCGGCGGCGAGCCGACATGGTTCTGATCCTGCCGCGGCGCCCCTTCGCCGAAGCCGCGGTTGCCGATCATTATGACGAACTCGATCCGATTTACCGGGCGTTGTGGGGCGAGCATGTTCATCATGGGCTTTGGCGATCCGGACGGGAGACAACGACCGCCGCCGTCGAGGCAATGAGCGACGCGGTGGCCGACCGCCTCGCCTGCAGGCCGGGCGGGCATGTCGTCGACATCGGTTGCGGCTATGGGGCGACCGCGCGGCGGCTGGCAGGACAAGGTCTCCATGTAACCGGCTTCACGCTGTCCGCGGAGCAGGCCGCGCACGCCCCACCGACGCGCAACGTCACGCTCCATTGCCGCGATTGGCTGAATAACGGTTTGGCGTCCGGTTGCTTCGATGCGGCCTATGCGATCGAAAGCACCGAACATATGGCGGACAAGGCGACCTTCTTCAGCGAAGCCCACCGGGTCCTGCGGCCGGGCGGACGGCTGGTCGTCTGCGCATGGCTTTCCGCCGAGGCCCCCAAGCGCTGGCATGTCCGGCACCTTCTCGAGCCGATCTGCCTGGAGGGGCGGCTGCCGTCGATGGGCAGCCGGTCGCACTATCTCGATCTCGCCGCACAAGCCGGCTTCACCTGCGATGAAGATCAGGATCTGAGCGCACAGGTGGCCAGGACCTGGACGATATGCCTGCAGCGCCTGCTCCGCGCGATGATGACCGATCCGGCCACGCGCACTCGGGTGCTGCGGGCACGGAACCGCCTTTTCGCGCTGAGCCTGCCGCGCCTCATCCTGGCCTATCGTACAGGCGCGATGCGCTATGGTATGTTCACCTTCGTCGCGGCGTAGCGCCCTTCCCTGCCGGCGTTAGCGCGGCGACCAAAGCGTATGGCCGTCGCGAGCGAACAGCGGCTGGCTGAGGAGCATTACGGACTCGGTGCCTGCCTGTCAGATCGTCCAGCAAACGGTGCCGCCTGTCCAATCCGGGCGGTGCGGCCATCCGCCGGGTTGCGACCGGCGGCGCAGATTCGCATGGTCGAGCCGCAGGGACGGGTGAAGCCTCTCCCAGAAGAAAACAGCTAAAGGAGATGAAGCAGCCATGACGTCCTTAAAGGGAAAGGCCGCAATCGTTACTGGTGCGTCGAGCGGAATCGGCCGCTCAGTCGCGATCGAGCTTGCCCGCGCCGGCGCAGATCTCTGGCTGGTCGGCCGGTCCGCCGACGAACTCGCCATAACCGCCCAGATGATCGCGGATGCCGGCGGCCCCGCCGCGACCAGCGTCCCGCTCGACCTGCGCAGTCGGGGCGGGCTGAGCAAACTGGTTGCCGATGTCGCCGCGCAGCACCCGCACCTCTTCGCGCTCGTGAACAATGCCGGGCTCATGCACCCTGAGCCGATCATGCAGGGAACCGTGGACCGTTGGCAGGCCATGCTCGACGTCAATGTGATGGCAACGCTCGAGGGCTCCAAGGCGGCGGTCGAAGCGATGCGTGCGCATGGCCAACCCGGACATATTCTGAACGTGGGCTCGATTGCCGGGCGTTGGGAAGAACCGGGCGTGTATGGCGCGACCAAGAAGATGGTGGAGTCGATCGGCGCCAGCCTGCGGCGGGAAACCGAACGGGACGACATCAGGGTCACGACCATCATTCCGGGCGGGTTTGCGACCCAGCTAGCGCGAGGCTTCGACCCCGAGCAGTTGGCAGCAGTGACGAGTAGTTTCGAGCGCCTCGGCATCGCAAATGACGCGCAGAGCTTTGCAAAGGTGATGGGTGACCCGCAGCACATCGCCAAGGTGATCCGCTATGTGCTGGAACAGCCCATCGAAATCAATTTCCAGGAGATCCTGATCCGACCTCCAATCGACACGAAGCTCTGAACGCGATCGGGTTCGCTCTGCTCACGATCCTGAGCGCATTTATGCGCTGGTGATCGGGTCAGGCGTGGCGTTGCCGAGTGTCATACCCTCATCCACACCGGTCGCGAGGTGGTTCGCGACCGGACGGGGGCGCACGCTCGGCTTCGTTGACATGCCGGTGTTCTTATCGGTGTTCCGCCCGTCAGCGCGCTGATCCTCGCCAGATTCTGCCCCGCCCCTTGGCGGGCTTCCTCTTCGACCGCACCGGAGACTATGGACTGCCCTTCGGCATCGGCGCCGGCACCTTATTACGTGGGCGTACTGCTCCTCGTTCATCGCCCCACATATGCTACAGGCAAGATAAGACGATCGGCATCATGTTGTGGACGATCGGCTGCCGCCAAAACATCCCGCCATCTAGACGGTGCACCAGCTTACTATACGATCCGATATCATAATGATCTCTCCGGTAGACCGGCGGAGACAAGTGTAGGGTCAAAAGACCTTGGGGGGTGATGTGGATGATTGTGCGTTACCGCTCGCCCTTAGCATGCTCGACTGTCGCCACAGCGGCGGCTTTGACATTGATCAAGTGAATCCTGTGTAGACCTATGGATCGTTCGAGAGTTCGAACAGATCCCAGGCGCGTATCCAAATATAAAAACGTACCTTGGGAGAGTGAAATGAAGAAATCGACACGGATCAGGCTTCTTTGCGCCAGCGCCACCATATTGATCGGCCAATCGCCGGTGATGGCGCAAGCGACCGGCGAGCCAATGACGGCTCCGGCGTCATCAGCAAGAGCAGCGTCGGATGAAATGGGCGACATCATCGTCACCGCCCGCCTCCGCAACGAATCTTCGATCGCGACGCCTGTGACGATCAGCGCATTGGGCAGAGAGGAGATTTCGCGGCGCGGGATCAGCAATTTCGATGCACTTGCCCGCGCGGTCCCCTCACTGCTCGTCGGCGAAGGCGGCGGCACCGTGCAGGGTGGCATCATCGCCATTCGCGGCCTGGCCGGGGCAGACTCCAACCCCTTGGGCGACCAGGCGGTTTCGTTCAGCATCGATGGCGTCCAGGTGGCGCGCGCCTCGATCCGCCGCCTTAGTGAGATCGACATCGCGCAGGTCGAGGTCCTGAAGGGCCCGCAGGCACTGTTCTTCGGCAAGAACAGCCCGGCAGGAATCATCTCTGTCCGCACGGGTGATCCCACGGCACAGCTCGAGGCGAAGCTGTCTTCCGGCTATGAGATCAACGCGCGCGAGTGGCGGACCGAAGGCTATGTCTCCACGCCGCTGACCGAAACGCTCGGGCTGCGCGTGGCTGGCTTCTACGACACCATGCAGGGCTGGGCAAAGAACACGGCTCCCCAGACGGGCGCGGGTATCTTCGGACACAATAAGCGCTCTCCGGATCAACGGGAATATGCCGCGCGCGGCACGCTGAAGTGGGAACCCAGCGACGCGTTCGACGCCAAGCTTAAATACACCTATGCGGACGTCCGCTCCAACGGCTCGACCGCCAACGTGCAGGTCGTGAATTGCCCGAGGGGTGTCTCGCAGGGCAACGGGCCGCTCGAGGATTGTACCGCCGACGACCACGTCCAGACCGGCGATGTGGGGCCTAATTTTGCGGCGGCCGATCCGCGTTTCGGCAATGGGCAAACCAGATTGCACCAGACGCAGCAACTCGGCGGGCTGGAACTCAACTATAAGATCAGCGACGCATTCAAGCTCACGTCCATCACGGGCCTGTACAAGCTTCGGCTGCGTAATCTCGGCAACTTTACCTCCAACTATCTTGAAACGGGCGCTCTGCCGAAGCAGCTGCTTCCCGCCTATAACTTCCTCGATCTCCGCGAGATTACCGAGGAGATGCGGCTGAGCACCAGCTTCGACGGCCCGGTCAACTTTCTGCTTGGCGGCCTATACCAGGACACGCATGGTGAAAATGGCTCCGTCACCTACCGCAATGCATTTACCCCGACCTTCGTGAACAATTATCGGTTGGTCCAGAACGGAACCGCCATGTCCATCTATGCGCAGGCGCAGATCCTGCTGCTGCCGACGTTGGAACTGTCGGGCGGTGGGCGCTATTCTTACGAACGCAAGAAACTGCCGGTGTTCTCGACCGCCACCGCGCTCGACCCCCGCACGCTGCGCCAGATCAACGGGGTCGATCGGGACATCAACTTCAATAATCTGTCACCCGAGTTCACCATCTCGTTCCGTCCGACGTCGCGCTTCACCCTGTACGGATCGTACAAGGAAGGCTTCCTGTCCGGCGGATACAACTCGGTCGCACCGGTCCTGGTCAGCTCGACTCCAGACGCCAATGGTCGCTACACGACGCTGCAGAATCCATCCTATGACCAGCAGCTGATCCGTGGCTTCGAAGCAGGCCTCAAGACCGCGCTGTTCGACAACACCCTGCGGCTCAACCTCGCGGCCTACAACTATAAGACGAGCGGCCTTCAGGTGTCGGTGACGGTCCAGGGCACGCAACAGGAACTCCGCAATGCGGGCTCGGTACGGACCCGCGGTGTCGAGGCGGACTTCAATTATCGGACGCCTGTTGCCGGTCTCACCATCAATGGTGCGGTCAACTATAATGATGGAAAATATACCGACTATCAGGCGAGCTGCTATCGTGGCCAATCCTCCCTCACCTGCTTCAATCAGCTGAACCGGGTCACCGGACAGATTGCCCTGCTGCAGGATCTGAGCGGCACCGAACTGGTCCGCGCACCTAAGTGGACCGGCAACCTCGGCTTCAACTTCGAGACTCCGCTTTCCAACACGCTCAAGCTTGGGCTTAGCGGCAACGGGAGCCATTCGGACGGTTACTTCGGCGATTCAATCAGTTCGCCAGGCGCTCGCCAGAAGGGTTACGAGCTGTTCGATGCATCGGTGCGGGTTTCGACCAGCGACGATCGCTTCGAACTCGCTTTGATCGGCCGCAACCTTACCGACAAATACTACTTCGTGCGTGCCACCGATCTGCCATTCACCGGTTCCACACCTGGGGCAGCGCCGACCGGCGGAGTGCTCGGCGATACCGGTGCCCATGTCAGCCGCGGGCGCGAAATCATGCTCCGTGCAACGGTCGCCTTCGGCCAGTGAGTATGCTGGAGCCGCCGCGTCGCTTCGGCATCGCGGCGGCTCCCGCTCCCAGACATCGGGCCGGAGTTTCAGCCTAGTGTCGAAGACGGATTGTCGCAAAGATGATGCCGCCGAGGCTGGGCCTGCCCACTCCCAGAAGATATGATCCTACCTGTAGACAAGAATCATCGCGAACAAGATCGTCACGCCATGAAGCAAGTCGATCGCAGTTAGGATCAAGAGATGACTAAAGGATTCGACCAGCAGCCCTTCATGGAAGCGGGAGCGGAACGGCTACGCCAGCTGGTGAAGAACGATCCCGAGATCGCGGCGCGGGTGCCTGACGAGGCGGTAACGCGATCGATAAAGGAACCTGGCATTTCCTATCGCGAGCTCATCCGGAGAGTCGTGACTGGCTATGCGGATCGCGAGGCGATGGGCACACGGCGTCATGAGGTGGTGTCCGACAGCACAGGTCGGAACGTTCGCCGCTACATGCCCAGCTTCGCGACCATCACCTACAAGGAACTGGAAAGCCGCCTGGAGGCGATCGCCAGCTTCTGGCACCATCATCCCGAGCATCGCGTCGCGCCCGGGGAACGGGTCGTCTTCATCGCGTTCACCGGCGCTCAGATGGCTACGGTCGATCTCGCGCTGAATTATGCGCTGGGCGTCTCGGTGCCCTTGCAAGCCAATCTGCAGGCCGTGGACATGCGGGAGATCCTTTCCGATACCGCGCCTGTCACGATCGCCGCGACGATCGACAATCTAGAGCTCGCGACGGGTTACGCACTGGAACAGGCGAGCGTCCGGAGCATGATCCTGCTCGACTATGACGAGCGGGTCGATGACGAGCGGGAAGCGCTGACGGCCGCCCGTGCCAGATTGGCGGAAGCCGGAGGGCGCGTCGCGCTCATCACCTTCGAAGATGCCGTTGGCTATGGCCGAGCTCATCGCTGGGAGCCGCTGCCGGAGCCGACAGCCGGCCCGGATCATGTATCGATGATCATGTACACGTCCGGAAGCACCGGAGCGCCCAAGGGCGCGATCATCCATGACGCGATCAGCAGCCAGTTCTGGAACGAGACCGTCTCCGTATTCGCTCCTTCGGTATGTCTCGCTTACGCGCCGCTCAATCATTTCATGGGCCGGAACACGGTCCATTCGACGCTCGCGCAGGGCGGCACCGTGAACTTCACCGTGAAGAGCGACATGTCGACCCTGTTCGAGGATTTCCGCCTCACCCGGCCGACGCTCATTCTCTTCATCCCGCGTGTATGCGAGCTCATCTACCAGCATTACCAGTCGGAGGTGCAGCGTCGCATTGCCGCAGGCGAGCCTGCCGATGTGGCGGACGCCGCGGTGAGGGCGCAGATGCGCGCCAACTACTTGGGCGACAGGCTGTGTGGCGGTGGGGTCGGCAGCTCGCCGACTGCACCGGAAGTGCGCAGATTCATTGTCGAGTGCTTCAATATCCCGCTGGTCGATGGATATGGCTGCACCGAAGCGGGCGCGTCCGCCATGACGTTTCATAACAAGCTGACCAAAGGAATGATCACGGAGTTCAAGCTCGTCGATGTTCCCGAGCTGGGATATTACACCACGGATCGCCCATTCCCGCGCGGCGAGCTCTACGTGAAGACGACGAAGATGTTCCAGGGCTATTTCAAACGGCCCGAGGCGACCGCCGCGGTCTTTTCCGAAGACGGATTTCTGAAGACCGGCGACATCATGGAGCAGCGGGGACCGGACGAGATCGCCTGGGTCGATCGCCGCAACAACGTCATCAAGCTCAGCCAGGCGGAGTTCGTCGCGGTCGGTCCGCTCGAGACCACCTATCTCGGCAACAGCGCGCTGATCAGCCAGATTTTCCTCTATGGCAGTGCCTATCGGTCCTATCTGCTTGCCGTCGTGGTACCCGACATTGCTCTCGCGACCGCGCAGATCGGCCATGAACCCTCCGACGCGGAACTCCGCACGCTGGTTCTCCAGGAGATGAAGGAAGCCGCGCGCAAGGCGCAGCTGAAGAACTTCGAAATACCGCGCGACGTTCTGATCGAGAGGGAACCATTTTCGTTGGAGAACGGGCTGCTGTCGAGTGCGCGCAAGCCGCTCCGGCCGAACCTGAAGCGCACCTATGCCGACAGGCTGGAGGCGATGTACGAAGCGATGGATCGCCAGCAGCAGACCGAACTTGCGCGCCTGCGCCAGGATGGCACCGGTTCGATGGTCGAGCGCGTGGCTGGCGCGTTCGTCGCCAATCTCGGCCTGCCCGAGCTCGATCCCCAGGAAAATCGCAGCTATGGCGACCTCGGCGGTGACTCGCTCGGCGCCGTGGGCCTTTCGCTGCTGCTCGAGGAGATGTTCGGCGTAACGATCCCGGTGAGCAATATCCTGCATCCGGCGGCGAGCGCGGCCTGGCTGGCGGAGCACATCGAGCGCGCGATGAGCGGCAAGGGCGTCGATTTCGCCCAGGTTCATACCGATCCCAAGCAGCTCCGCGCGTCCGATCTTGCGCTCTACAAGTTCCTCGACGAAGCGACGCTGACCGCGGCTTCGACGGCCCGCCCCCCCGCCGAGCTCGCACGCACGGTCCTGGTTACGGGCGCCAACGGCTTCCTCGGGCGGTTCCTGTGTCTCGAATGGCTGGAGCATGCCGCAAGACACGGCGGCAAGGTGATATGCATCGGGCGTGGCGCCGACACCGAAGCCGCCTATCAGCGGATCGCCGCTGCCTTCGACAAGGGCGACCCGCGGCTGCTGGAACGCTTCCGGCTGCTGGCCGCCGAGCATCTCGAGACGGTGTGCGGGGATCTCGCCGAACCGGGCCTTGGCCTCGACAAGGCGACTTTCGACCGGCTGGCGTCCGAAGTGGACCATATCGTCCATCCGGCCGCGTTCGTGAACCACCGGCTGTCCTACCGGAGCCTCTTCGAACCCAATGTCGTCGGCACCGCCGAACTCATCCGGCTGGCGCTGACCGAGCGGCAGAAGCGGTTCGACTTCGTATCGACGGTCGGCGTTCCCTTCCTGCTGCCCCAGCTGACGACCGCTCCCGAAGCCACGGACGTACGCGACGCGTCGGGGCCCATCGAAGTGATCGAAGGCTATGCCTTCGGTTATGGTGCCAGCAAATGGGCCGGCGAGGTGCTCCTGCGCGAGGCGCATGCGCTGTTCGGCCTCCCAGTGACCGTGTTCCGTCCCAACATGATCATGCCGCACTCGATCTATGCCGGGCAATATAACGATACCGACATGATGACCCGCCTTCTCTATTCGGTGGTCAAGACCGGCGTCGCGCCGACCACCTTTTACGAACGAGACGGATCGGGCAGGCCTCCCCACGCCCATTATGATGGGATGCCCGTCGACTTCATTGCATCGGCAATGCAGCAGATCGGGTCACGGCCCTATTCGGGCTTCCACAGCTTCAACATGGTCAACCACCACGATGACGGCGCCTCGCTGGACTCGTTCGTCGACTGGATCGCGTCCAAGGGATATCCGGTAGCGAGAGTCGATGATCATGATGACTGGATGCAGCGCTTCGAGAGCAAGCTCCGCAATCTTCCCGAAGCCGAGCGCCAGGTCAGTTCGCTGAACATACTGGAGCACTTCGCCCACCCACATTCGGCCGCACCGAGCCCGCTGAAGAGCGATGACTTCGTGGCCGCCATCGCCAGCCTTTCACCGGCGCGGGCGATCCCGCATCTGACCGAAGCCTATATTCACAAATATCTCGACGACATGGAGGCCCGCGGCCTGCTCCGGGCGGTGGAGACCGAAGCCGCTTGAGGTGCGGCACGGGACGGTGGCGTTCAGCCGCGTCCCGTGCCCATCGCCTCGCCTTCATAGCGGCGCGGCGCGACGCCCCAATGCCGCCGGAACGCCCGCGCGAACGAACTCTCTATGGTGTAGCCCACGCGCTGGCCGATCTCATGCATGCTGAGCGTCCTGTGGAGCAGGAGCTTGGCGGCGCGCTCCATGCGTTCCCGGGTGAGATAGGCGATCGGCGCTTCGCCGGTGGACGCGGTAAAGGCGGCCGCGAGCGCCGACCGCGACAGCCCGCAATGCCGCGCCATCGATGCTACCGTCCATGGCCGGTCGGGGTGCGCCCGGATTTCCCGGATCACGGCGGCGACACGCCGTATATTCGGATCGCGCGCGTCGCGCTCCCCTTCGCTCCACAGCGACAACGAAACCCGGGTGAAGATGTGGCATAGCTGGAGATTGGTGAATGCCGTCGCAAAGGCGAGGCCGCCGGGTCCCTCCACGCCCTCCAGCACTTGCCGCGGCAGGTACCGAAAAGGAGACGTGTCCAAAATGTCGCCGGAGCGCCGCCGCTTGCGCTGAAGAATCAGCTTCGGAAGCGCGCGGATCGCATAGGAGGTCTTGCCCAGATACATGAGCTCCACGGTGCATTGCAGCACAACGCATTGCTCACGACTGCCCCCTACCGACACATGCTCCACCTGCGCACCAGGGCCGATGCGCGGCGGCTCCAGCCGCAGCTCCCGAGGGCCGGAGCCGAGGCTGTGGCCATCGCCATAAAAAAGCAGGGCGTTCTCGCCGGCCCGTAGCTCAACCCTGTCTTCACCGTCCATGGCGATCCTGAGAGAGCCGCTTATCACGCTGTAAAAAACGGGCTTGCCGATCGTGCCGACGGTGAGCCGCACGCCTTCGCCGACGCGCAGGATCTGGGGACCGACACGGTCAGCGCGGAGATCCTGGAGCAGGGTTTCCGAGTAGGCCGAACCCGGCCTCGCCGGCGCGGCAAGCATGTCGCTGCCGCCGGCAGCAGCGGAGACGGCGGATTTCTCGTCTTCCAACCGTCCGGCGCTGGGCACGGGTATATCCTCCCTTGGACGCATCACCCCTCCTCCGGTCGCCGCGCCGAACCGGACGGCGCGACTGACGGCTCCGTAAGCGGCGTGGATGCTGCGAGCAAAGCCATGCGCGACCTTTGCGAAATAGATAGCTAGTGTATCATTGTGGGTTCAACAAGATGGGGCGGCTGGCCATCGCCGCGAACCCGTTCAGAAACCGATGATCAGCACGCTGCTGGAGCCACGGAGGATCGCTCGAATATCGCCGCCGCCACCCCGATTTCCCGGGTGCATGGGGTTATTCGTGCGTTTTTTTAAATTTCTTGTCCGGCGGCCTGTTCGGATGGGCAGCCGGTGCTTTTGTTCAGGATGAGAAACAGCCCGAGCCGCGGCACGCGCACAAGCGCGGCATGGCGGGCGGCGCCCAGCAAGCCGGCGAAGTCCTACAGGTCAAGAACATATCGCGATCCTGAGTTGCGGCTGGGTTTTTCGGGGGCCGGCATTAGCGCTCATCTGGAGCATGGCAGAAGGGGAACGGCGGCGGCGTACGGCTGAACAGGTTTGACCGCTGGCCAAACGCGCTGCCCCTAGCGCACCTTCAATCCGGCTTGTCGTAGAGTCCCTGCTGGAAGCCGCGAAAGGTCGCTCGAATATCACCGACGCTACCTAGGACCCGAACCGCATCGGCCGCCGATCCATATTTCAGTTGCAGCAATTCGGGCAGCTTATCGCCATCCAGTTCACTTTCCCCGACCTGCACATATTGCCCTAATACGAAGTCGATGAAATCGTGCTGCTGGGCGTTATATTGTGACAGGATCGATCCCCGCCGCGCTTCAGCTCTTTCAGCCCGTTTTAGCGGCGGGCGCAGGTAGGCGATATAGGCCAGCACATCGAACAGGTCGCTCTCCTGGGAATCCGTGGCGCGACGGATGGCCTCCAGTTGCTCACCCGCAAAGCCGCGCTCGGCCAGTCCGGCGATCAGCGTCTTGCGCGTATCGGGTTGGCTCCAGATCTTGCGCAATTCGTCTTCGTCTCTGAACAGTTCAGGCAGCTGGCCGAAGAGCGCTTCTATAAATTGCTGCGCCGATACCGGCTTGCCGTCCACGCTCCAGAAGGTGGTCGCGCTGATATGCTGAAAGGTGCGCTCCTTGCCGTCAGCCAGCTTGATACGCAGCTTCGCCTTTGGTTCGTCGCCATCGTCGGGCGGAAGCGACGGGTCGTCCGGCGGGAGGGGTTCGCCCTTCGGCCGTGGTATGCCGGGTGTCGGCGGCTCGATCGGCTCGCCGTCCCACTCGGGGTCGTTGAAATGCTCATAGGCCTTCACGAAATCGAGGATCGTGAAATAGTCCTTGCCGTCGAAGAGTCGCGTCCCGCGCCCGATGATCTGCTTGAACTCGATCATCGAATTGACCGGCCGCATCAGCACGATGTTGCGAACGTTCCGCGCGTCGACGCCGGTCGACAGCTTCTGCGAGGTGGTCAGGATCGTGGGGATGGTCTTGTCGTTATCCTGGAAGGTCCGCAGCCATTGGTCCCCGATCGCGCCATCCTGCGCGGTCACGCGGACGCAATAGTTCGGATTGGTGCTGGTCTTCACCTGGTTGATCAGGTCGCGCACGATCCCGGCATGTTCCTGCGTCGCGCAGAACACCAAGGTCTTTTCGCGCTGGTCGATCATGCCCATGAAGGTGCGCACCCGATATGCCTCGCGCTCGCGGATTTCGATGGTGCGGTTGAAATCGCTTTCGGTGTAGCGCTTGCCGTCTTCCACCGCGCCTTCGATCACCTGATCATCAGGCGTGAAGACATAATCGTCGATGGTGGTGCCGATCTGGCGCACCTTGAACGGGGTAAGATAGCCGTCGTTGATTCCCTCTTTGAGCGAGTAGGTGTAAACTGGCTCGCCGAAATAGGCATAGGTATCGACATTGTTCTTGCGCTTGGGCGTGGCGGTCAGGCCGATCTGCACGGCTGGCGCGAAATATTCGAGGATCGCGCGCCATTCGCTTTCATCCTTGGCGCCGCCCCGGTGGCATTCGTCGATCACGATGCAGTCGAAGAAATCGGGCGGATAGTCGCCGAAATAGGGAGCGGGATCGCCGTTGGCATCGGTGCCGCTGGTGAATGTCTGGAAGATGGTGAAGAACACGCTGGCGTTCTTGGGCACCGCGCCTTTCTTCCTGATCTCGCCCGGCTTGATCCGCGCCAGCGCCCCATCATCGAAGGCGGAAAAGCTGTTATAGGCCTGATCGGCCAGGATGTTGCGATCGGCCAGGAACAGGATGCGCGGGTGCCGGGCGGGCGCTTCCTCGCTGTTCCAGTTGGTCAGGTTCCAGCGGGCGTGAAACAGTTTCCATGCGATCTGGAAGGCCACGGCGGTCTTGCCCGTGCCGGTGGCGAGGGTGAGCAAGATGCGGGATTTCTTCGCGGCCATCGCCTCCAGTACACGCTCGATGGCGTTGTGCTGATAATATCGCGGTTCGAACCGGCCACCGCCGATTTCATAGGGCACGGCGGCAAAGCGATCTCGCCAAGCATTGGCGGTGGCAAAGGTCGCGTCCCACAATTCCTGCGGCGTGGGGAACGCATCGACCAGCGCCTCGGCCCCGCTTTCCATGTCGATCCGGTAAATCTGCTTGCCGTTGGTGGCGAAGGCGAAGCGGGTGAGCAGGCGGGCGGCATAGTCCTTCGCCTGCCCCACGCCCTCGGTATAGCTTTTGGTCGCCGCCTTGGCCTCGATCGTCGCCAGCCGGGTGTTGCGATAGACCAGCACATAATCGCAGCTGAGCGGTGTGGCGCGCTTGGCCTTCCCCATGATCCGACCCGGCGCGATCACCTCACGCCGCGTGCGGCTGCCGTCCACCACACCCCACCCCGCCGCGTACAGCGCGGGATCGATCATTTCGGCGCGGGTCTCGGCTTCGTTCATTTTTGATTTTGCGGAAACAAGACTGGATCAAGAGCCCGATCAGGCAATGGCAGCCCATAATCCCCGGATTTCCGGGCATGCTGGTGCCAAAGGCCTCCTGCAATTCCCCTTTCGATCAAGAGTGGATCAAGAGTTGGCATCAACCCCACCACGGCCAATATCCCGACTTCGGATGTTCTGGATCGGCAACCTTGATCAAACGCTCTTTCATCGCCGCGTTGAGGACTTGGCTCACCTGCGCCGCGTTCCGCTTGTCGATCCCCAAGCGCTCGCAGAGCGTCACATTGCGCATCTTCTCGCCATGCAGCCATTTAAGCACGGCGTGCTGGTAGCAGGCCTGCACGCGTTCCGAACGGCTCATCTCGGCGAAGCTTCGCGGCCCATACAATATGGCCTGCGTTGATTCTGCTTCAGACTGCAGCTTGAGTGGCGGTAGCTGATAGACCTCAATACTCGTCACGACCTTGTCCAGCCCGCTGCCCTGTTCCTCGCAAATGCCCATGCGCCGCATCAGCGAGGCCAGCATTTCGTTTCGGGACCTTGGCGGCAAGTCGATCATGCGATCCGGCGGCAGAAGCGATCGGCCAGGATTGGTGATCTCGATGCGATCCGCGAACAATTCAACCTGTGGTCCCGCGCCGGAAATCGTCATATCCTGGTGGATCAGCGCGTTGGCCACCAACTCGCGGATGGCGATCTCCGGGAAGAGCGGCCGTTTTTCGCGCAAGGCCGCGCCGATATATTCATTCGCCGGCAAAAGCCCGTTGATGAAGCCGACAAGCCCCTCGAAACCGGAAGCATAACCTCTCCGGCCATCATGACGATGGGTTACTGTGTCGGCCTTGCCCTTGCCGGCATAAGCGACGAAGCGGACCGCTTTCCTGGCGAGACTGACGTCGAACTGATTGATATCATTGGCAAACAGGATTGCGCCCAGATTGGTGATGTTCCAGCCGCCGCCGACATCTTTCGCGACCAGATGGTCGGCCTCCAACCGTTCAAGGATCGCCGCCTTTCCGTCGGGCAGGGGCTGGTCCGTCAGCGAGAAATATTTGGGATAGTCGAGCAGCTTCAGGACCTGGTCCGCGTCGATATAGGCTCTGGCAATGCCCTTTTCCCAGACAAAGGGCCGCAGATTATGGATCAGCTTCTGATAGCGGTCGGTGTGATCCGAAAGCCTCGGGGTCGCGCTGCCGATCCGGACATAGGCTGTTCCCTTGAATTCCACCGGCGCGCTGTTCGCGGCGGGAATCTCACAGAGGACGACCCTGCCAGAGGGGTGATCGACAAACCGGAATGAAATGGCAGGGCTCGGACGGACCAGCCCGGCGAGCCAGAATTCGAACTCCTGATTGCCGACCTTTTTTGAACGGAAATCGAACGTGGTGCCGACCACCTCATGGCTGCTGTCATCCACCCCCCAGATGATGTGGGCCAGTGGCCGGTCCTCGATGCGTGCCGTATTGGAAAGCGCCGAAACCAGCTTTCCAATCATTTCGGGGTCATCGTTATTGCGTTTGAATTCCACGCAACTGGTTTCAGCGCCTGCCGATCGGAGTTCGTCCACCAGCGCCACGTCTCGCGCGGGGAGGCCGCTACGAACGGTAGCCTGTACGGAGTCGCTCAGTTCGGCGCGGGTTTCTGCTTCGTTCATGCGGCGATGGCTTCCGGCGCAGTGGCGGTCAGTGCGTCGGTGAAGGCGCGGTGCAGGAGGGATTGTTTGAGAGCTGTCAATGCTTCAAGTTTTCGGCGCTGAACACGCATCAGCACAGCAGCCCGCGCTTCCAGCTCGCTCAGTTGATCAACGATTTTCGCTTGGGAGGTCAATTTTGGATAGCGAATAGGATAGGGCTCAAGCGTCTCTTTTGTCAGACCAATTTGGCCAGCCGCGCGAGATGAGGCAGCGATGATGTAATTTAGAAGACGCTTGTTGCGCATGAAAAAATACAAAAAATCTTTCGAAATCAGATCAGCGTTCGGGCTCGCTTTCATCAGCGCTACATTATACGCGCCTTCAATCCCTCTTAGAATCTGGAAAAGGGGGGGGCCGTAACGGCCAATCATCACATCATCAGGTGAGCAGAAGCGTTTCGCAAGTTTTCTCGGAATGAACACCTTATAACGATCTGATTTATAGTCTCGAATTTGAATAAGGCGGATTCTGTCGTCAGCAGCTTCAGCCGAAAATACAGCCTTCGGTGGTTGCGAACCGCCAATAAATTTACAGACTTCTCCAATCGGACGTTCGGTCCAATCGTCGCCGCCCGTTTCAAGTAAACTCTCAAGCTCGCTGGCAAACAAATCCCGCGCATTAGCTAGGTTCGTTTCGGCGTTGGCGGTTGCGGTGGCGATGGCGGCGAAGGCCTCATCCAGCACCGCCACAATCCGCCGCTGCTCTTCGAGGGGTGGGACAGGAATCTTCAGCCCCTCGAGAAACTCCTCTGGAACCCGCCTGTGCCCGACGGCACCCGTCATCGCCTTGGAGCCGCGCTCTCGAATCTCATCTCGCTCTAGAAAATAATAGACGTACTCGGCCAGAACTTCGGGACCTGGTCTGAGCACGTGGAACTCACTCGAACCGAAGCCGATCCTATTACTCAGACCCCGCGCCACTCCCAGCTTGCCGTTTTCGAAGCACGGCGTGATCTTTGCTAGCAGAACGTCCCCGTCGGCAAAGTACGTGTAGCTGCCAGCAACCTCTGAGAGTGGTCGAACGTCGGCAGGTTCAGGGTACATCTGGTGTATGCCGAGTTCGTTCATCGGCATGAACGATACGGAGGTCTCGGCCGGAAGGAGCGCGCGCACTTGGCGCTTAGATGGCTTGAACTCGCAAACCTTGCCGAGCTCTTTGATCGGCCATATGTTCACAGCAATTCCCTCACCCGCGCCAAAATTTCCGCACTCTCGGCATCCAGCGCGGCAATCTCCTCCAGAATTTCTTGCGGGCTACGCAGCGGCTCAGCTTCGCGCGCGTTGGGGTTGCGCAGGGTCAGGTCACAGGTGGTCGGATCGATGGCTTCCGCCGCCACGCTCCAACTGTTCGGGCCGGTGGTGAAGCTGGCCTGCCTCTCGATGAAATCGGCCATGTCGGCATCGTTCAGCGCGCTCGTCTTCCCCATGGTGCGGCCCGGATCGAGCCGGTAATACCAGACCTTGCTTGTCGGCTCGCCCTTTTCGAAAAACAACACCACCGTTTTCACGCCCGCGCCCTGGAAGGTGCCGCTGGGCATATCCAGCACGGTGTGAAGGTTACAGCTTTCCAGCAGTTCGCGGCGCAGCGCCACGCTGGCGTTGTCGGTGTTAGACAGGAAGGTGTTCTTGATCACCACCGCCGCCGCGCCACCCGCGCGCAGCGACTTGATGACATGTTGCAAGAACAGATAGGCGGTCTCGCCGGTCTTGATCGGGAAATTCTGCTGGATTTCCGGGCGCTCCTTCCCCCCGAACGGCGGATTCGCCAGCACCACGTCGAACCGGTCCTTCTCCTGGATATCCAGCACCGGTTCGGCCAGCGTGTTGGTATGCACGATATTGGGTGCATCGATCCCATGCAGGATCATGTTCATCGTGCCGATCACATAGGCGAGAGACTTCTTCTCCTTGCCATAGAAGCTGCGTTCCTGAAGCGTGCGGCGATCGTCCACCGTCTTCGCCTGCGGAAGCAGATAGTCATAGGCCTCGCACAGAAAGCCGCACGATCCTGCCGCGCCATCGTAAATCTTCTCGCCGATGCGGGGCTTCACCACGGCGATCATCGCGCGGATCAGCGGGCGCGGGGTGTAATATTCCCCACCATTGCGCCCGGCATTGCCCATGTTCTTGATCTTGGCTTCGTATAGTTCGGACAGTTCGTGCTTCTGCACCTGGTTGCCGAAGGACAGCGCATCAACCGCGTCGATTGCATCGCGCAGTGAGTAGCCGGAGCGGAACTTATTCGTGATCTCGCCGAAAATCTCGCCGATCTTATATTCGATCGTAGCCGGGCTGGTCGCACGTTCCTTGAACCCGGACAGATAGGGGAACAGCTCACGGTTCACATAATCGATCAGATCCGGCCCGGTCAGCGTGCGATTGTGATCCAGCTTGCCCGCCCCATCCTTGGGCGCGGCCCAGCGGCCCCAGCGATGCGCCGCATCGATGATCGGCGTATAGGCCAGGCCACGCAGTTCCGCCTCGGTGGCGCGGGCGGTCTCCAGATCGTCCAGATATTTCAGGAACAGCAGCCAGCTGGTCTGTTCAGTGTAATCCAGTTCGGACGCGCAACCGGCTTCCTTGCGGAGAATATCGTCGAGGTTCTTGAAGGTCTGTTCAAACATTGCGGTTGAATGCCGCATGGCTGGGCCGTGCGCAATTTCTAAGATGGGCCGCCTGAAATTGCGGGGCATCCCTGCGCGGCTCGCGAACGGTGGACGGTCGAGGCATGGCGGACCTTGAACCTTGAATAGCGGAGAGGCTCTCCGTATTCTGCCATCGAAACGGAGAGGGTCTCCATATATAAAGTGGCTGCGCTGCCCGACCGGGTCGCATCACGGGGCGGCGAAGCGAACACACGATGACCAGACAGATGATTATCGGCATGCTTTTCGGAAACGGCTACGGCGCACAGCCGGGTGCATGGCGGATGCCGGGCGTTCAGCCGACAGCCTATACCAGCTTCGACGAGCAGGTGCGCTATGCCCAGGCTGCCGAGCGGGGCAAGTTCCAGTTCCTGTTCGTGCCGGACTTTCCGGTGCTGACTGGCGATGTCGAAACGGAGGCTCCGATGATCACCATCGATCCGATGTTGACGCTCGCTGCTGTCGCGCGCGAGACCGATCGGATCGGGATGGTCGCCACCGGTTCCACGACGTTCAACGAGCCGTACAACCTCGCCCGCCAGTTCAAGGCCCTCGATATCATGAGCCACGGCCGGGTGGGATGGAACGCGGTGCCGACCAGCGATCCGGCCGTTGCCGCCAACTATGGCCGCCAGGTGCCGCCCCGTACCGAGAAATATGAACGGCTGCACGAATCCGTCCAGGTCGTGCAGGCATTGTGGGGAAGCTGGGAACAAGGCGCGTGGATACATGATCAGGCGTCCGGACGCTTCGCGGACGCGTCAAAAATCCGGCCGATCAACCTGCAGGGCCGGTACGTCGGCTCCAGTGGCCCCTTGCCGCTTCCGCCATCGGAGCAGGGCCAGCCAGTGATCTTCCAGGCTGGAGGCGGCGGCAATGGGCTCGAGGTGGCCGGGCGCTATGCCAGCGGCGTGATCGGCGCGACATATACGATCGAGGATGCGCGCGCGCACCGTACGGCACTCCGCGACGCAGCCCAGCGAGCCGGGCGCGATCCTGACGAGGTGAAATTCTTCCCCGGCCTAATGACCACGATTGCGGCCGATCGCCGCGCGGGCCTCGATCGCCGGATCATGCTGAGCGGGCGCACATTCCCGCAGCGCGTCCGGTATCTCGGGCAGATGCTCGGCCTCCGCCTCGACGCCGCGCAGCTTGATGAGCCGCTGTCCTCGGCGCAACTGGCTTCAGCGCGGCCATCGCCGGGCGATCCACGCTCGCCGCATGCGCTGACCATCGCCCGCCAGGGATGGTCGCTGCGCGACGTGCTCGCCCATGGCGTGATCGACTATCATCCGGTGATTGCCGGGCCTGCCGTCGAGGCCGCCGATCACATGCAGCAGTGGTTCGAAGCGGGCGCGGCCGACGGCTTCTGGATATCGCCGGACGTGTACGACGACGGGATCGATGCATTCGTCGACGGCGTCGTGCCGATCCTCCAGGATCGCGGGCTGTTCCACCGGGAATATGAAGGAGCCACGCTGCGGGAGCATCTCGGCGTGCCCGCCCTGTACGGAATCGATCCGCGCGTTACGCGCTGAACGATGTGCGAGACTCGGGATCTTCGATGGCGTGATGCTGGAGCAGAGTCCGACCCGATGCCATCGGTTCGGCTGCTCTAGTCTAGGTCGAGCGAGAGTCGGTCGCGGCACCACGCGAGACATGAACCCGCTTTTCCCAGCCCAAGTTCCGCCGCCGCAACATTGGCGGCCGATCGCGATGTTGGCGCCCTTTGGGGCGGGGCGGCGGGTGTCGGATGAGATCATTGCCCCCTCGCCGAAAAGGGAGTGGCAGATATCCGGCGGAACAGCCTGGCCCTTTCACTGTGGCGGCAGCCAAACGCAACTGGTAAACAGCTGTCGCTCCATTGAGAAAAAGCGCATTCAAGATGCCCAATTTTGCTCGTTTTTTCGCGCTCTGCCCAGATATGCTCATGGCCGCCAATTTGCGCGACGGAGTGCTCACGCACGTCAATCCGGCGGCCAGCCGCGCCTTGGGCTGGAGCGAGGCCGAACTGTTGTCCCGGCCGTTTCTCGAACTGGTTCATCCGGATGACCGCGACGGGGCGGCGGCGTTGTCGGTGCCGCGAGCGCCGGGCCAGACGAACGTCCGGTTAGAACATCGGATGCTCCGCAAGGACGGCAGCCATTTCTGGACCGAGTGGCACACCGTCTATTTTCCCGACGACGAGCTGGTCTATGGCGTCGGTCGCGATATCTCCGAGCGCAAGCAAGCCGAGGCGGCACTGGCCGCCGCAGAGGCCGAGCGGGCCGCGGTCCTCGAAAGCATTGGCGATGCCTTCTACTCCGTCGACGCCGAGTGGCGGATCACCTACGCCAATGCCCGCGCTGCCGCGCTTCTGAACCTAGGCGGCGCCATGGTGGGACGGCGGCTGGGCGACCTTGTCCCGGAAAAAAACAAAGCCCGTTTCGGCCCCCAATTTGCCTGGTTCCGACAGGCGATGAAAGATCGACAACAACGGAATCTGGAATATTTCAGCGAAACAGCAGGACGATGGGTGTCGGCGCGGATCTATCCGCGCGACGATGGCGGGCTCTCCGTCTATTATCAGGACATTTCCGAGCGCAAGCGGATGGAAGAGACGCTGCGGGCGAGCCAAGCGCATTTCGAGGCGGTGGCCAATCTCGTGCCCGACCTGCTCTGGCGCGCCGAACCGGATGGAACCCCGACATGGTCCAATCAATACTGGACGGAATTTGTCGGTCAACCGTTGGAGACGCTGCCGGATGGCGGGTGGGGCGAACTGCACCCCGATGACGCCGCAGAAGTCCGGATCACTTTCGAAGCGTCTTTCCGGAGCGCACGGCCCATATCCCACGAATGCCGCGTCCGTCGTAAGGATGGCGTCTACCGCTGGTTTCTGATGCGTATTCAGCCGCTGCTCGACGGCGATGGCGCGGCTGTCGCCTGGTTCGGCGCGGCGACCGACATCGACGATCTCAAGCGCGCGCAGGGCCAGCAGGACCTGCTGATCGCCGAACTCCAGCACCGGACGCGCAACCTGCTCGGCGTCGTTCGGGCGCTCGCGGCACAGACGCTGGAACGCAGTGCTTCGCTCGACGACTTCTCCGAACGCTTCAACAGCCGGCTGGGGGCGCTGTCGCGCGTCCAGAGCTTTCTCTCGCGGGGGTCGGCGATCGGGATCCGCGAATTATTGCTCGCGGAACTCGCGGCGCATGGAATCGAGCCGAACGAGCCGCGCGTCATCCTCGAAGGACCGCCAGCCGAACTGCCAGATGGCTCGCTTCAGGCGCTGGCTCTGGGCGTGCACGAACTGACCACGAACGCGCTGAAGCACGGCGCATTCGCCACGCCCTCGGGGCGCCTCGCGATCCGGTGGTCTATCGAAACCGAAGAGAGCCCGTCCCTGTCGCTCGAGTGGTGCGAAAGCGGACTTGCGATGCCGGATTCCGACAGACCGGTATGCCGAGGATTTGGGCTCGACCTGATCGAACGCAGTCTGCCCTATCAGCTCGGCGCGACAGCCAGGGTGGCCTTTTCGCCCAAGGGTGTCGCCTGCAAGCTCGTGGTGCCGCTTCCCAACGCGGGTTCGCTCGCACTGGCGCCAACCGCCTCGTAAGCCCCTGCCCAGGCGCCTCCACTAGGCTGCAAGGCGCGCGGTTGTTGAAAGGCGCGCGGACTCTGACTGGCGCCGGATGGCCCGGACGGTGAACCAGTAATTGAGCGACATCCAAGTGAAATAACCGAATGCCGGAACCCAGAACCCCAGAACCCCCGAATATGTAAACGGACCGGTACGGAAAAATGGCAGCAGCACGTCCGGCAGGAAGGTGAGGACCAGCAAGATATTCCAGTAGCCGAGCCAGCGCGGATAAATGTCCAGGCCGGAACGGTCATTGAGAATGCAGATTCCCTGAACAAGATTCAGCAGAATTTGAGTTGCAATCCCACCGATAAATATAAACCAGGCCAAATCATTCATGACAGTGATGACATCTGGCGAGATATTAGACCGGTATGACGCCGCAAGCCAAAGAAAGCATGGCACCATATTACAAACACAACAAAGCGCAGCTACCGAATCATTCGCGTTGGATAGTATAGGATTCGGACCCTCCATCCTCCGCAACTGCGCCCCAATCGCCAACATCGGCAGCAAAAATGTGCAGGATCCAAGCATAGCTAGCATGATTCCCGCCCGCATCATGACGTTATCAGGCGAAAAGATCTTAGCTACTTCGTGTGGTCCCATACTGGGCGAGGGCGGCGGCAAAAATCCAGCCATAAGAAACACACCGACGCAAAGCATCGGCACAAATACCCATATGCTATTGGCGCAAAGCAATTCGTTTCTGGAATTATCCATTGTTGATCCCTCTCCCGTCCATTATCCTTGCAAGGATATGGACTGTCCAAAATTATATAGTGTGATGAGCGCGGCTGTAACTATTGCAAGCCAACCCATAACAAATACTCTGAGAATCAATGGCGCGGTACCAACCTCCATGAACTCGAAGGCTATCATCCGTATCTTGAACGCCGCAATTCCAATCGTCACTATGCTGATATAAAGCGGGGCTATGTTACTACCGGGCCATGCCGTGATCGCCGTTAGTCCGGTGGCTGCCAAGAGAATGAAAAGAACGCCGGTCGCTCGACTGGTCATACCCACCTCAGCGCACAAGATAGATAAGAGCAAATATCATGACCCACAACAGATCAGTAAGGTGCCAAAATACTGCCACTGACTCGACAAATTTCATGTCTTCTGGCATCATAACGCCTTGGCAAAACCTTCTCAACACGAATAGCATAGCGACCATAGCCGCAATGACATGAAATAGATGCATTCCGGTCACGGCAAAATAGTAGGTGAAGAAAAGATTGGTTGCAGGAGTAAATCCCTGAATCACCTTTTGATGGTAATCAACGACCTTCGTAACGCAAAATGCCAGTCCGCTTGCGAGCGCCAGAAGCACCATCCAGATACCCATCTGTTTTCGGCCGCTCCGCGCACAATGCAAGGCCATGACAACAAACCACGAACTGACGAGCATCAGGAGCGTGAATACTATCCCGGTTGCTTCACTGAGGTGCCGGCTCCCGCTGATGAACGTGGCGACGTCCTGGGAACGATCCCACATGAATATGTTGAACACGACACCAAAAACCATCATGTCGCCGCAAACCATCGACCAGAATGCCGGATCGCCTGGCCAACGATCGCGCCTCGTCTCTCGCAAAGATTTGGATCCGTACATTGAGCAATACCTGAAGGATGGGCGCTGCAGTCGGCCGCGCGGCTGATCAACCAAGCTGAAGCATCATCGGTGTCGTGCGAAGGATACGCGCGACCCACTCCATGAGTTGATGATAACAGGAGCGCAACTCGGCGTGCTCGAAACCAATCATCCTTGGACCTCGTCCTTATATCCAACAGCCCATTTGCGGCGCACCGCGGTGGCGCTTGTCGGCTGATTTGCTGAGTCCCTCTGGAATTTGCATAGGCGCGGCATCAAGTCAACGGAATAGAGTGACCGCTCACTCTGCGTGACGGGCCTCGCTCTCAAGCAATTGCAAGGCTTCCCAGTTGGAGATTGTTGCTGCGGGGTGTGGCGGGGAAGGTGAGCTGGCGAGTTGGAGCGGCCTGCAACCGCGCCCGCCAGACACCCCTACGCCACAGCGCCGCATCACGCGGGCGGCCGAGAGCCGATCATGCACCAGCGGGCTGAGGAGATATAGCCGCGCCTATCCCGGCCTCACCACGCCAGCTTCAGTCGTTGGCGCCGCTCGGATCGTGCTGGAGGCATCGCGGCAGCGGCGTCGTCGCGAGAGCTCCTAGTGAGCAACGTGATGTCGATATTGATGCACCACTTTGACGGTTACGCCGACTATAACGGTAAGATGATCAAAATTTCCTTGAAATATAGCTTTTCGCAGCATATCCGATAGGCAGCAAGAGAGCACGGCTGTCAGGTTCTGATCTCGGGATCGCGGAGCTCATCTGAAACGGCGCGAAGCGCGGGATGGTAGCCCGCCGGCGTCCACACGATCGATCAACAAGAGAGGACATGTCATGATTGAGAAGAACAAGGAAGCCGCAGTGACCTACCTCAAGGCGCTCGTGGAAGGCGATGCGCCGCTGATGGACAGCGTCCTCACCGACGACTTCGATGCTATCGACCGCAATAGCGCCAAGATCGGCGGCTGGCGATCGCGTGAAGAGGTACTGGCTTTTGCCGCCGCCGTTCCGGGACTATTCCAGGAGCGGCTCCGATTTGAGTATGAGAGCGTGACCGCGGAAGAAGACCGGGTCGTCTGCCAGGTCAAAGGCTTCTCAAAGCTTGCGGATGGCCGCCAGTACAACAACCAGTATATTTACCTGTTCCACATGCGCGACGGCAAGATCCGCCACATGGACGGATATTATGACAGCAAGCTTGCCGATGAGCTTGTTTTCGAGACGATGGATGAGCAGAATGTCCCCGCAGCGGCGGGAAGCGACCTCGGCTCCGCCGCATGATCGATCCCCGGCGCTCCCTCTGTAACCGGTCCATCGTGCTGGAATCGGGAGTGGAAACTCAGGGGCGCCGGAGGAATAAGCCGGCCGCGGCCTTCCTGGCCGCTGGTCTGTGCGCGGCGGGGCTCGCGATGGCGCAGACCCCCCCGCCCGCCGACGCGCCGCTGTCCCCCGAGGCGCAGCGCGGCTTCGCGGTCTATACCGGCAATTGCGCGGCGTGCCATGGACCGCGCGGGCGCGGCGCCCAGGGCCCCTCCATCACCGGCCCGATGTTCCGATATGGGTCCAGCGACGAGGAACTCGAGAGTAGTATCCGCGGGGGCCATCCCGCGGGTGGGATGCCCAGTTTCAACGACGTGCTTTCCAGCGCCGAGATCAAGGAGATAATCGCCTTCATCCGCAGTCAGGCCGACACGATCGCGCCGGGCGAACTAGGCCCCTTGCCGACGATCGTGCCTGCGGACCCGTGGCCGACCGGTGTGGTGCGTACCGCCGTGCAAGACTTCCGGGTGGAAAAGGTCGCACAGATCCCGCAACCCTTTGGCCTGGCTCCGCTGCCGAACGGAGGGTTCCTGGTGACCCAGACGACTGGCGCGTTGAGGATCGTCGACAAGGCCGGACGGGTCTCCGATCCTATCATCGGCATCCCCAAGGGACTGCCCACGCAGGACGAGATGCGGCGCAATACGCTGGATGTGGCCCTGCACCCCGATTATGCCAAGAACGGGTGGATCTATCTCACCTGGGCCGAGCAGCAGCCCGGGGTGAAGGGCGCGCCCGGGGTGCGCATCACCCTCAGCCGGGGGCGCATCAAGGACGGCCGCTGGATCGACAACCAGAACCTGCTCACGACGCCAAGCCACATGTCCGGCTCGGCGAAGATCGCCTTTGATGGCGCTGGCCATGTCTTCTATCCCATTCTCGACGCGGACGTCGCGGACTCCGCCCCGGAGAAGGCGCCGGCCCAGGACCTTTCACTGCCAGGCGGTAAGATCCTCCGGTTGAACGACGACGGCTCCGTGCCTTCGGACAACCCGTTCGTTGGCCGGAAGGACGCCTTCCCCTACGTCTGGAGCTATGGCCACCGCGCGCCGCTCGGCCTGGCGTTCGACCACGATGGCTTGCTTTGGGAAACGGAGAACGGGCCACGGGGAGGTGACGAGCTCAACCTGATCCTGCCGGCCAAAAATTATGGCTGGCCAGTGATCACCTGGGGCCATCGTTATGATGACAAGGCCGTCACGCCTCGACCACAGCAAGCGGGGATGGAGCAGCCGGTTTACAACTGGTCTCCGACGCCCGCCTTGTCGTCGATCCGTTTCTACAACGGCACGGCGTTCCCGAAGTGGAAGGGAAGCGCCTTCATCGGCACGCTCAAATATCGAAGCCTCATGCGCGCGACACTCACCAAGGATCGCGTGGTCCTCCTCGAGACCATTCTGTTCAACGTCGGGCGCATGCGGGATCTGCAGATCGGTCCGGACGGGCTCATCTATTTGATCACTGACGGTGGCGAACTCATGCGCCTGCGGCCGGCGCGGTGACACCGGCCCAAGGTCTCTCGCCATGGCAGCGAGCGGAAGAAAAGAGTTACAATTCGGGATCGTTGAACGCAGCGGGGATTGATGAACGTTAATGTCCACGCAAATTTCGTGCGGAGTCGCGACTTTGGTGTCCCATCGACAGTGTGCCCGCGCTTAGTTGGCGGGCTGGGATGCTGCGTCACGGGCTGCGCCAGCGCCAGGCTTCCACTATCTCGCTCTCGCGTCAATTCGCCGAAATATACCTCATATGTTCGGGCCAGTGGGACTGACGGCATGACGGTCATTCCCCCGCGAGCGCGAACGGGCGCGCTATCCTGCTGGCGTCCGAGCGAGGACGGATGACCGCGCAGCCCCCCCCGCTGACCGACCTCGACCGGGCGATCCTCGATGTACTGACGAGCGATCCCCAAGCGAGCGCCCGCATGGTCGCCGATGCGCTCAACATGCCTGTAGCCCAAGTTGCGCCGCGCATTCGAGCCATGGACCGGCGCAAGGTGTCAGGAATATTAGCGGTTCTGGACCTTGCAGCCGCCGGTCAGCAGGTGTGCTTCGTGCTGATCGACGTGCGCAGCGTATCGGTCGAATCCGTATCCGCGCAGATCGCCCCACTAGCTCAGGTCATCCTGGTAAGCACGCTACTGGGAGGCTCCCATGACTTGCTGGTTATCGTTCGCTTCAGAACGCTCGGGACGCTGCATGAGCTGCTGTCCAACCAGATCGGCAGGATCGAGGGAATCTACCGTTCCGTCGCATCGATTGTTCTGGATATCGCCTTGTTCCGGCCGCAATATCTCAGACACGATCCGGGATCCGAAACGACAGATATGGTGCGCGATCTCGCCGAAGAATTTCCGGAGGATCAGGTCGATGAGGTCGATCGCCAGATCCTTGCCGAACTCCTGCTCAACGCGCGCCAATCGATCAAGGCGGTCGCGCGCAAGTGTCAGATCAATGCCAGCACAGTCCGTTATCGAATTCGCGCGCTCGAAGGCCGCGGGCTTATGCGCTTCATCACCGTGCTAAACCCTGCAGCGCTCGGTATCGGCGCCTTCGCGTTGGTCGAAATAGAGCCGGAAGCAAACCGGCTCGCGGACGTGATCGCCAACCTCCGGAACAAAAGCTGGTTGCCTCAGATTTTTGTGACCACCGGGCCCGCGCCGATCAAAGGCATTCTGCAGGCGGAGAATATTCGGGCGATCATGGAAATCAAAAACCAGGAACTGACACAGATTGAAGGTATCACCAGGGTCGAGATCTCTACCTTGGTCGGTACTCGCAAGATGGACCTGCGCTGGGGCCAGAAATATGTCTAACCAAAACTGCGGTCCAGGTGGCGCTGGCAAGTGGATCTGTGGTGTGTCTACTTCTGCAACGTAAATGCCGGCGGAACATGGAGTTGATGCGGGCCTCGTATCCACCAGGCCTTGGACTGCTCGCGTCCAGGCGATTGCGCGACTATTGAGGGCCGCGCTTGATAAAACGCAATCGGATCGCTAAAAACGGGCTACGCTGGGCTCTCATGCACCGACGAAGAGTTAGCGAGGCATCGGCGGAGACAAATGCCGCAGCTCTTTGATAACTGCGGGGCGGGACGGCATCAACGCAACGGAACGTCGTCACACCAAATCAAACAGGAGAGATTCGTGGTTGAAGCGAAGTTTGGAGCCCGTTCGACCACGGATGAGGTGCTGGCGGAGATCGACCTGAAGGGCAAAAGAATAGTTGTCACCGGCGTTTCTTCCGGACTTGGGGTTGAGACCAGCCGCGCGCTGGTTGCGCGGGGCGCCACGGTAATTGCAACAGCACGGGACCTCGCCAAGGCCGACGCCGCGTTACAGGACGCTCGTGAGGAAGCGTCGCTCAGCGGTGGATCGCTCGAATTGCTCGCGCTCGACCTTGCCTCGTTCGACAGCGTGCGTTCCTTCACGGACATGTTGGTTTCAAGAGGTGAAAAGCTCGACATAATCATTTCGAACGCCGGTGTGATGGCGCCACCATTTGGACGTACGCAAGACGGCATCGAGACTCAGTTTGCCGTGAACCATCTGGCGCCTTTTCTATTGGTTAATCGCCTCGCTTCGCTGCTGAACCCTGGCGGACGGGTCGTTGTCGTGGCATCGTCGGGGCATCGCAGTGCCGATGTTGAGCTTAGCGATCCCAATTTCGATCACACCCCTTATGACTCCTGGGTCGGATATGGCCGATCGAAGACCGCCGCCATCCTGTTCGCCGTGGAGTTCGACCAACGGCATAAGGCGGAGGGCATTCGTGCAGTGGCGGTTCACCCCGGCGGCATTGCAACCAACCTCGCCCGGCATATGAGCCCGGACGCCTTTGAACCGATGATGGCGCAGGTGAACGAGGCTCATGCGAAGGCAGGTTTGCCGCCTTTCCAGTTGAAGTCGATTCCTCAGGGCGCAGCGACCAGCGTGTGGGCAGCAGTGGCAGCCGATGCGAATATCGTCGGTGGGCAATATTGCGAAGATTGCAACGTTGCGACAATCCGCGACGAGCCGGATATGCTGGGTGGCGTCCGATCCTATGCGATCGATCTCCGCAGGGCGCAGGCGCTTTGGGCAAAAAGCGAAGAAATGGTCGCGGAACAGTTCTAGACCCTCCAATAATGATCACGCGTAGTAAAAACGTCGAGGCGCCAGTGACAGTCCCCGTACCAATCGGTGCCCCATGAACAAAAGCACAGGGAGCTAAGAGAGCGGCTCGTCCGCTTTCCAACCTGAGCACATTGAACGGGAGTATATTTATGAGCGGTTTCACCGATCTGGAGTTGTACGCCGACTATCGCGATATTCTGGACCACGTTAAACGTAGGGAGCCTACGATGGCGCCAGATATCCTGAAAATTCGGGTCAGCGACTATACCGATAGGGAACGCTGGGAGCGTGAGGTCAAATTGTTCCGGACAACACCGATGCTTTTGGCGTTCGCGTCGGATCTGCCTGAACCCGGGACCTACTGGGCCATGACCCGCGTAGGTGTACCGCTAATCCTGACAAGGTTGAAATCCGGCGAGGTCCGGCTGTTCATTAACGCGTGCCGCCACCGCGGCGCAAAGGTCATCAACGAAGGCAAGGGCCAGCAGCCCCGTTTCACGTGCATATACCACGCCTGGACCTATGGCCTCGACGGCAAACTTCTTGCGCTCCCGGAGAACCGGATCTTTGGCAATGTGGACAAGAGCGAATACGGCCTATCCGAGTTGGAGGTTGAAGAACGAGCCGGCATCATCTGGGCTGTCCTGACGCCCGGCATAGCGCTCAACCTTGACGATTTTCTAGGCGAGGAACTGGACGGTCTGCTCAGGAAAAGCCAGTTTGAACGTTTCCATTCCATAAACTTGGTCGAGTTGCCCGCGGCAAACTGGAAAATCACCTACGAAGGCAATCTGGAATCCTACCATTTCGCAAGCCTGCACGCGAAAAGTTTCGCAAGCTTCACCTATCCGAACGTTATGACAACCAAGCGCCTGGGTCCGCATCTCCGAAATATCACGCCGGTGGTTGGCATCGAGGAATGCGATCCCTCATCCCGGGCCGACCTGCAGCGCTACGTTCAGACTTCCTATCTCTTTTTCCCCAGCACCATAGCGTCCTTTGCCAGCGATACGGCATTTGGGGGAGGAGAAAAGAGCGCAGAGGTAGTTTCGCGGATATTCATGAATCAGGTCCTGCCGGGCGAGAGTCCCGACACGTCGGTCACCATCTCGCGCACGTTGGTCAGTGTCCCGTTCGTCGGTACGCCCCTTGAGGAATCGACGCGCGCCTGGGCGCATTCCAGCCACGAGACCGTGCGCACCGAAGACTATCCCGTTGTGCAAGGTGCGCAGGCAAACTTGACGTCCGGCGCGCAGGAATATCTGACGATCGGGCGCAACGAAATCGCCATCCACCATTTTCATGACGCCCTCCGCAAATCACTGGAAACTGAACCGGTCAGCGCCTGAAAGCCGCGCCATCGCTAGATCGATTATGGGAAACGGCTTCCGTCGCTTAAGCGGCGAATGCAGTTCGGCAGGACAGCAGAACAGGGCGGGGCAAGACGCGGCCATGCCGATCGGGCGCGAAGCTGCGAGGCCTTCCTCGCGATCCGTGACATCGAGCGGCTGAACCTGATGCGTCGATGCAGGATCGTCGCTGGCAATGAGGCCAGTAGGACCGTGCGGTGTCGTGCCTCGAGCTTCAGCATCAGACCATGACGATCGTCGGCTATATCGAGGAGGCCGTCCCCAGCGAACGCGGGATGACGGCCTCAAAGAAGGCCCTCATCCCGCTCGATTGGCCGGTGCGCAAGGCTTGATCGAGCCGATCACGGCGGACCACCAGCGGATCAGCCGTTCAGCTTCTCCCTGGTGGTCTTGGCGGGCTGGAGGCGAGCTTGCTCGACACCGCAATCTGGATCGCCTCGTCGGTCGACGGGTTCCGCCCCTTGCGGGCCGCGCTATCCTTGGCCTCGAACTTGCCAAAACCGGGCAACGACACCTCGTTGCCCGCCGCGGCGGCGGCGCCAATCGCGGTGAAGACGCCGTCGACATTCTTCTTCGCATCGACCTTGGTCAGGCCGGCCTCGGCGGCGATCTTGTCGGCGAGATCGGTCGTGTTAATAGGCCTTTGTCCGGGCATCCCAGTTGCGATCAACTCGCAAGTTGTCCGCCTCTTCGCCCAGCTTCGACTGTCGCGAAAGCCAAAAATCAAGCGGGAGATTTTGGACGAACTACTATCCGGCGTTCGTTACCTGAGGACCACGCTGCTGGTTAGTCAGCGGCAATTTTCCACCGGGAGAACACAGATCTTGCTATGCCAGAAATCTTAAATGAGGGGCCTCAGGCACAGGACGTCATTGAACATTCATTATTTGACTGTCGTATTGCTCCACCTTCTGATCCAAGCCTATCCGCGAGATGGGCTCCGGTTGCCGACGCTTTACAAAGATAGCCCATGTCGAGCTCAACTAGGAGCTACCAACGCGCGCAAGCCTCGAACGGCAAAATTCGAAAGACTACTCAAGGCTTGTGTTCTAGAAGTAATGCCTGCTTTGGAAAAAATTGACCGCAGGTGATTTTCGACAGTCCGGACGCTTAGATCGAGGGAGTGCGCTATCTCCTGGTTCTTGAGTCCGTCAAAGAGCTTCTCCACGATTTCGGCTTCTCGCTCGGTAAGGCTATGAACTTCCGCCCAAGCTTCCACAAAATCTCGGCGGCGAGGAGGTGCCGCATCGATTCTGAACACTTGGCATCGTGGACTATCCAGTTCCGTCCTAACATGAACTAAATATTCTCTCGGGATTCCATTGATGCCCAGGCCATACAAGACCTGTGTTATATTCTTGATCTCTAACGGCTTGCCGGCGAGTTTTTTCAGTATGGCGCCAATTCCTGGATAGAAAATCTTACTGTTTTTCGGGCCATAGAGACAGGTTTTGTTGCCCCGATCGACCTGATAAATTGAGATTTTATCTTCATTCCAGATAATGATCTCATAGGAGCGCACCCCGTCCGCCGAGGCAAGCTGGAGCTCAAGGTTCTTGAACGCTAAGCCCATCGAGAAATAGTCAAATCGGGAGAGCAACGCTGGCAAGACCGATCGCGCCTTTCTCAAATCGTCTTGGTCGAAATCCCTCTGATCGCGGTTCCGCTGAAACCCCAACACCAGCAAGGGGTGATCCTTTATAGTGGGACGAAAAGAGATGCCCAAGACATGATCCAGATGCTCCTTCATCAAGAACTCATTGCAGTAATAGCTATGATCGGATTTTTGGAGATCCACGCGATCCGAAAGCAGCGTGATCTGTGCCCGGTTGCTATCAAGCTGACAGACGCCGCTGGGTGAATAAAGGGTACTGCATATTGGATCCATTCTGAGGAACTCGTCATTATAAGTGGCGATAACCCGTTGATCCATATTAACCGTGGCTGATTTTCCGACCCACAGCGTGTCCCCGTCATGGGCCAGTTCAAATCCACATGCAGTGTCGGCACCCAGAAACTGGCGCAAATCAGCGAGTAAACTGTCGAGAAGCTGATCGAGGCCATTGCACTGGCAAACTCGGTCCAGAAAATTCAGAGTCTCACGATCATCCCTGTTTGTGCCAGCAGTTTTCACGCGCCGCGTCCTTCCACTAACACGTAACTACGGTTTTCAAGACATGCATGCTGCTGCGTTTTCGGCCACTGTCCATGTCTTCGGCTATCCTCCGGCTATCGCCCGCCCCTGTCTTGCGCAAGGAAATCGACTTCCGCCATCTTTAGCGCGCGGGTTACACCGCGACCGAAGTGTAAGGTCAGAGCGGTCGTCCTGCAAGCGCACATATACTCGCTCGTCTAGGTAGTTCCCGTCATCTCTGCCGCAAGCGCCGACGCCATGCTCGTAATCAGAACAAGCATGAGGGCCGCACTCCGAACTGCGGCCGTGATCGGGAGCGGTAGATGCAACTTAACAGGACGTCCTTGCTCGAAGCCTATCGACAGATGACTACGATCAGAGCCTTCGAGGAGTGTGTTGGTGCGGATTCGATGGCAGGGCTCATCCCTGGCTTCGTCCATCTCTATGCCGGAGAAGAGGCGTCTGCAGTTGGCATATGCATGAATCTGGCCGACACCGACTGGATCGGTTCGACTCATCGCGGGCACGGCCACTGCATCGCCAAAGGCTGCGATGTCGAGGGCATGATGCTCGAGATCCACGGCAAGCAGGGGGGACTCTGCGGTGGCAAGGGCGGCTCCATGCATATCGCCGACCTTAATGTCGGCATGCTAGGTGCAAATGGCATCGTCGGTGGAACACCGCCGCTGGCCGTGGGCGCCGCGCTCTCGGCGAAAATCCTGGGCAACGGTGGGGTCGCGATCGCTTTTTTGGGCGATGGAGCCTCCAATCAGGGGACAACCGCCGAAGCGCTCAACATGGCGGTGGTCCTAAGGGTACCCGTCGTTTTCGTCATTGAGAATAATGGTTATGCGGAATTTACGGCGGCCAGCTATCATTGTGCCGGTGTTGACCTGGCCTCGCGCGCGGCGGCTTTCGGCCTACCCGCCGCCAAGGTCGACGGAAGCGACTTCTTCGCAGTTCACGAAGCGGCGAGAGAGGCGATCGACGTGGCGCGGACCCGTTTCCAGCCGAGCGTCCTCGAGATTGCCGTAAGCCGCTGGCACGGCCATTTCACCGGGGATCCTCAGCCCTATCGCTCCGCCGAGGAGTTGAGGGCAGCGCGACTGAACGACCCCATCGTCAACTTCCGGGGGCGCGTAGTCGAAGCCGGCCTCATCCCGGAGGAGCAGCTCAACGCGATCGACACGGAAGTTGCGGCGCTTATCGCCCGGAGCGCTGCCACAGCTCGCGCTGCCTCGCCACCTGATCTGTCGACGCTCACCAGCGACGTCTACGTCTCATATTAAGGGCAGATACATGTCGAAAAAGTCGATGCGAATGGCGATCAACGAAGCCATGCGCCAGGAAATGGCCAGAGATCCCACGGTGATTCTCCTTGGCGAGGATGTCGCCGGCGGAAAAGGAGGCACTGCGGCGCAGGAAGACGGTGTCGGCGGGGTCCTTGGCGTCACCAAGGGCCTTTACCGGGAATTTGGCGGTGATCGCGTGATCGATACGCCGATCACCGAAAGCGCAATCATTGGCGCGGCGGCCGGAGCTGCGGTGACGGGCCTTCGCCCTGTCGCCGAGTTGATGTTCGTAGATTTCCTGGGCGTCTGCTTCGACCAGATTTTCAACCAAGCGGCAAAATTTCGCTACATGTTCGGCGGCAAGGCTCGAACGCCAATGGTGATCCGGGCCATGACTGGCGCGGGCCTGCGGGCCGGCGCGCAGCATTCCCAGGCGCTCCATTCGATCTTCACCCATATTCCGGGACTGAAGGTGGTAGTGCCGTCGAGTCCCTACGACGCCAAGGGTCTGCTGATCCAGGCCATCCGTGATGACGATCCCGTGATCTTCCTTGAGCACAAGGCGATGTACGATATGGAAGGCGAGGTGCCGGACGACGCCTATGCGATCCCGTTCGGCGAAGCCAATATTCTCCGCGAAGGGGCGGATGTCACGATCGTAGCGCTGTCGCGGATGGTTCATGTTGCGATGGATGCGGCCCGGGCGCTGCATGCCGCCGGAATCGAGGCGACGGTGATCGACCCCCGAACGACATCGCCTCTAGATGAAGACACCTTGCTGGAAAGCGTCCAGGAAACGGGACGGCTCGTGGTGGTAGACGAGGCCAACCCACGATGCAGCTTCGCAACCGACGTCGCGGCTCTGATCGCGCAAAAGGGGTTTGCCTCGCTTAGAGCGCCGGTCCGGCTGGTCACGGCCCCGCATACGCCGGTGCCCTTCGCGTCGAATCTGGAGGACGCCTACCTACCGACCCCGGCACGCGTCGAAGCGGCTGTTCATGAGGTGATGGCCTACGACCGGGGCGCCATCGCATGACCGCCGTTGTCGCATTAACAATGCCGCGCTGGGGCCTGACGATGGAAGACGGCACTCTCACCGAGTGGCTCGTTAAGGAAGGCGGCGCTGCCGAACAGGGCAAGGACATCGTCGAGGTCGAGTCGACCAAATTGGCGGGCACCGTGGAGGCACCCGCGTCGGGTATATTGCGCCGCCAGATCATTGCCGTCGGCCAGACAGTTCCGGTAGGGGCCCTGCTCGGCGTCATCGCGGATGCGGCCACGGCGGAGGATGAAATCGAGGCGTTTGCGCGATCCTTTGAACCAATCGAGCAGAAAGAGGATGATGCCGCGGCGGCCGGTCCGCAACGGATCGACATCGATGGCGCGATGATCAGCTATCGCCGTCAGGGCGAAGGGCCGTCAAAGCTGGTCATGATCCACGGCTTCGGGGGCGACGCCTCCGGATGGGGCTTCGTGCAGCAGGCATTGGCTGTCAGCCAGGAGGTGGTTGCGCTGGACCTGCCCGGTCATGGCAACTCGTCGAAGGACATCCGGGATGGCTCGTTCTGCGGCCAGGCGGAGGTCGTGGCGGCCTTCATCGCCGCCCTAGGCCTGGGGCGGGTCCATATCGTCGCGCACTCGATGGGAGGCGGCGTCGCGCTCGCGCTCGCATTGTCACATCCCGACCAGATCATGTCGTTGACCCTCATAGCGCCGGCCGGGCTGGGTCCCGATATCAACACGAGCTATTTGAATGCCTTCATCGCTGCGCAGAAGCGCCGTGATGTAGAGGAAGCGCTGCGGTTGCTCTTCCACGACGAAACTTTGGTCAATCGATCGCTTGCGGAAGACGTGCTGAAGTACAAGCGCATGGACGGAGTCGCTGACGCTCTCAGCACCATATTTGCCGGTTTTGTTAAGGACGGAGTCCAGCGTGTCTCCCTGCGTGATCAGCTGGCGGCTATCACGGTCCCGCTGACTATCCTGTGGGGTGATCAGGATCGCATCATCCCCGTGCAACATACGGACGGCTTAGCAGGCCCGGCTAGAATTCTACGTATCCAAGGTGCCGGGCACATGCCTCATGTGGAAGCGAGCGATCAGGTGATCGCTGCAGTCAAGGACACCATCAAGCAGGCCGCGGGAGGCAAGCCATGAAAAGCTACAAGTTGTTGCTGGATGGGGTTTTGGTCGATGGCGACATGACCATGCAGGTCATCAATCCGGCGACCGGCGACACGCTGGCGCCCTGCCCGCGCGCCTCGCAGGATCAGGCGGCCGCTGCCGTCGCGGCGGCCAAGGCGGCCTTTCCCGGCTGGGCGGCGCGGGGCGTTCCCCACCGGGCGACCATGCTGCTCCAGCTTGCGGACGTCGTCGAGACGCATGCCGACGAACTAGCCCGGCTGCTGACTCAGGAGCAAGGCAAACCGCTGGCGGAAGCGACCGGAGAGATCGCGTTCGCGGTAATCTTCATACGCTACTTCGCCTCGCTCGATCTTCCCATCCGGGTGCTGGAAGACGGCCCGGACCGCCGGGTTGAAATGCACCGTATGCCGTTGGGCGTCGTGGCGGCAATCACCCCCTGGAACTTCCCGATCCTGATCTTGGCGTTCAAGCTGCCGCCGGCCCTGCTCGCGGGCAACACCATCGTCGTCAAGCCCGCCCCGACCACTCCGCTCGCCACTCTCCGGCTTGGGGAATTTTGTCGCGATATCTTTCCCGCTGGCGTCGTGAACATCGTCACCGACCAGAACGATCTGGGGGGGTACCTCACCAGTCATCCGGATGTGAGCAAGATATCGTTTACAGGATCCACCGAAACCGGCCGCAAGGTGATGTCCAGCGCCGCAGCCAGCATCAAGCGACTGACATTGGAACTGGGCGGGAACGATGCCGGTATCGTCCTCGACGACGCCGTACCCTCGCAGGTAGCCGAAGGAATCTTCGCGGGCGCGTTCATGAATTGCGGGCAAGTCTGCATCGCGCTCAAGCGTCTCTACGTGCACGACTCGATCTATGATGAAGTATGCGCGGAACTGGCGTCGCTGGCCGACGCGGCGATCGTCGATGACGGACTGGCTCAGGGCGCTCAGATAGGACCGCTTCAAAACGCCGCGCAGTTCGAGAAGGTTAAATCCCTTCTGGCCGAGGCGCGTGCGAAGGGGAATATCGTCGCCGGTGGCGATGTCATCGATCGGCCCGGCTATTTCGTCCGTCCCACGATCGTGCGCGACGTCACCGACGGTGACCGCATCGTGGACGAGGAGCAGTTCGGCCCAATTCTCCCCGTTATCCGCTACTACGATCCAGATGATGCGCTTCGGCGGGCCAATGCGTCGCGTTACGGGCTGGGCGGCTCAGTCTGGTCGGGTGATCCCGCCCGCGCGCAAGCATTTGCATTGCGAATGGAAGCAGGGACGGTCTGGATCAACAAGCATCTCGACTTCGGCCCGAACATCCCCTTCGCTGGCGCGAAACAATCGGGTCTAGGCGTCGAGTTCGCCGAAGAGGGGCTCACTGAATTTACCCAGATCCGGATCATAAACGCCGCCCTTTAGCAGCATGGCACGCCAAGGAGCATGAGCATGACGGAACAGTTGCAGGAGCGGTCTATCATCGTCACCGGCGCCGCCCGCGGCATCGGTGAGGGGATCGCTTGCGGGCTGGCGGCCTCGGGCGCGCTGGTGACGATTGCCGATATCGACGAACAGGCGGCGGAAAAGGCCGCAAACCGAATTCGCCACAAGGGCGGCCGGGCCATCGGTGTCGCGGCAAACGTCGTCGATCGTGCCGACGTGAAGGGAATGCTTGACGCCGCGCAAGCCGCGTTCGGCCCGCTACACGGCATCATCAACAACGCCGGCATCGCCCAATCCCGGCCGTTCCTCGACATCACCGAAGCGGACTGGCGAATGATCATGGAGGTCAACAGCCTTGGCGTGATGATCTGTATGCAGGAGGCGGCAAAGCGCATGATCGCCCAAGGCAATGGCGGCAAGATCCTCAACGTGGCGTCGGTCGGCGCGAAACAAGGGTTCGAACCGCTAGCCCATTATTGCGCCAGCAAATTCAGCGTTGTGGCCTTTACGCAGGCGGCCGCCAAGGCGTTGGGCAAGCACCGTATCACGGTCAACGCAATCTGCCCCGGTGTCGTCGCTACCGACATGTGGCGCGTGATCGGCGAAGGCTATAAGGAAGCGGGATTCGGCGAGACCGACGAAACCGCCTTCAACGACTTTTCGGCGGGAATAGTGCTGGGCCGCCCTTCCACGCCCGAAGATCTCACGGGGGTCACGCGATTCCTGATGTCGTCGGACTCCGATTACATGACCGGTCAAGCAGTGGTCGTGGATGGCGGCATGGTCTTCTCCTGATCGGTTACAATGGTGGATGGGATGACATATGAGTGATGATATTTCCGCGATCAGTGATCAAAGCCTTTCCAACAGCTTCATGGGGGACACCATTCAAACATGCGTGGTCACCGAAGACATTTTCCGGACCATGGCGGGCTTCGTGAAACTGGGCGTCGGGCCGTGGAGGGTCTATACATTTAGCCCGGACAACGTGACCGAACAAACCTATCGCGGCAAGGCGCAACCCCATTCGATGCGGCTGGCAGTCGCATGGACCGGCTCCAGCTTCTGGGAAGTAATCCAGCCGCTCGAAGGTGACAGCATCTACCACGATTGGCTGCGCAAGCATGGTGAAGGGATACAGCATGTCGCTCAGTCCTGCGGCACGCTGGCGTTCGACGATCAGATCGCCGAATTTCGCCGACGCGGGCTGGAGGTCGTCCAATCCGGATTTTGGCGCGAGGAAGTCCGTTATGCCTATATCGGCACCGAGGAGCTGACAGGCATGGCGATCGAACTGTTCTCTTTCCCCGAGGGATATAGCTTTCCGGAACCAGAACTTTGGTATCCGGCGCCTCCGCCGCAGGTGTGATACATGTCCTCCTTTCCCATGCCTGGATTGAGCCACGTGACCGGATCGACGGCGGACCCGCTGCTGGAAATCACGATCGGCGATGCACTTCGGGATGCCGCGCAGCGGTGGCCCGATGCAGACGCCGTGATTGTGCCGTATCAGGACATCACCTGGACTTGGTCGGAACTCGATCGTCACGCAACACGCGTCGCGGCGAATCTGATCGCCAGCGGACTTGAGCAAGGGGATCGCATCGGCATCTGGTCTCCCAACCGCGCCGAGTGGATATTGGTGCAGTTCGCCGCGGCCAGGGCGGGCTTGATCCTGGTGACCATCAATCCGGCATACCGAACCGGCGAACTAGTCCATACGATCAACACGGTCGGCATGCGTGCGATCGTCGCTTCGACCTGCTTCAAGTCGAGCAACTACAAGGCGATGCTGATCGAGGCCGCTCCGGAACTGGCATCCGCCAGCGCCGGCCGGCTGAGGCGATCGCCCGCATCTCCGCTCAGTCTGGCGATCCTGTTGGGGGATCCTGATGACCCCCGGTTCGCTTGCTTCGACGATTTTTGCGCTGCACCGCCGGATGATGCGATCGCGAAGATGGAGCAAATCGCCGGCCGCCTTGGTCGCTTCGACCCGGTCAATATCCAGTTCACCAGCGGCACGACCGGCCTGCCGAAAGGCGCGATACTCAGCCACCGCAACATTCTCAATAACGGGCGCAATCTCGGCCGTGCGCTGCGCCTGTCACCAACTGACCGGCTCTGCCTTCCCGTGCCGCTTTATCATTGCTTCGGAATGGTCATGGGCGTTCTCGCCTGTGTCACGCATGGCGCGGCGATCGTATTGCCCGGCGAGGGTTTCGATCCGCGTGTCGTGCTGCAGGTACTCGCCGCAACGCGCTGCACGGTCCTTTACGGTGTGCCCACAATGTTCATCGCGGAGCTTGCGGAACTCGCCGAGCTCGGGCGACCCCTTCCCCATATCTCGGTCCTGCGTGCTGGGGTGATGGCCGGAGCACTGTGCCCTGTGGAATTGATGCGCGCGGCGCGAGAGCGGCTGGGCATCGAGGACTTTATCATCTGCTACGGTATGACCGAGACGAGCCCCGTCAGCTTCCAGACTGCCCATGAAGATCCAGCCGATCTACAGGTGTCGACGGTCGGCCGGGTACAACCTCATCTGGAATCGAAAATCGTCGACGATCAGGGAAGCACGGTTCCAATGGGCGTGCGCGGTGAGCTGTGCACGCGCGGCTATTCCGTGATGCTGGGCTATTGGGGAGATGCGGAGCAGACCGCAATGGCGATTGACCGGGATGGCTGGATGCATTCCGGCGACGTCGCCACGTTCGACGATAAGGGCTATTGCCGAATTACCGGTCGGCTGAAGGACATGATCATCCGGGGCGGTGAAAATATCTATCCGGCCGAAGTGGAGGCCCATCTGCGGACGCACGAACATGTCGATGACGTCCAGGTGATCGGCATTCCCGACGAGCGCTTCGGCGAAATTGTCTGTGCGTGTATCATCACCGTTCCCGGCACAGACCTGGATGAGAAAGCGGTGCTCGATCACTGCCGGGGTAAAATCGCGCATTTCAAAGTGCCTGGCCTAGTTCGCTTCATGGACATCTTCCCGATGACGGTGACCGGGAAAGTGAAGAAGTTCGCTTTGCGCGATATCGTTACGGCCGCGTTGGCTGCCGAACGCTGACTGAAAAGGCGGGAAAGCGATATGGTACGGGTTCCGGGCAAAGTCGCCCTGATCACGGGCGGCGTATCCGGGTTGGGCGCTGCATCGGCTGTGCTGCTCGCCGCGGAGGGGGCGAAAGTGTTCCCGACCGATATAGCCGATGGCGAGGCCGTTGCCGTTCCGATGTCATCCGAGCCGCGGGTGGACAGTTCGAGTTCGCAGGGCACGACGTCACCGAGGGAACCGAGTGGGAAGCGATCGGAATCGGCCGCGCTCCATTGCGCCACGCGGCGCTATGGCATCCGAGTCAACTCGGTTTGCCAGAGCACATTATGACCCAGATGGCCGTGAACTACTTCAATTCTCAGCCCGATCCGCATGCGGTATGGGCGGACATTCATTCACGCGACCCGATCGGGCATCTGGGTGAACCCGACGACATTGCCTACGCCGTGTTGTACCTCGCATCGGACGAGTCCAAATTCATGACCTGCGCGGAAATGGTCGTGGACGGAGGATTTACCGCACAATAGGTTCGCGGTGAGTATTTTCCCTCATGCGCGCGCGCCGACTGCGGTTCAGAAATACAATCAGTGATATAAGGGAGGGGTTGATGGAACGCGTTTCGACCGCAGCGCTCGCGCTCGCCATTGCGATAGGTGCCAACGGTGCCGCAGCATATGCACAGAAAAACTCACCAGATGGAGTAGCAGGAGCAGCGTCGGCCGCCGACGAAGCATCACATTCCAAGGAGTCCGTTTTCGGCGGCGATATCGTTGTCACGGCTACCCGCCGGGAGGCCAGTCTGCAGAAGGTCGGTATTTCGGTCACCGCCTTCAATGAAGCACAGTTGAATACTCTGTCGCTCGAATCACAGGGCGACATAGCGAAATATACACCAGCTACGGAGTTTGTCCGATTTTGGAGTGGAAAGGGCGTTAACAGCGTTTTCTTTATTCGTGGTCTCGGTCAGGCGGATTTCAACGAAGCAACAGAGTCCCCATCCGCTCTATATGTCGATGAGTTCTATATCCTGTCGTCCGGGGCAGCGGACTTTCTTATGCACGATGCAGCTCGGGTCGAAATTCTCAGGGGGCCACAAGGCTCGCTTTTCGGCCGAAACACAACGGCTGGCGCCGTCAACGTAACCAATAACAGACCCCAATACGACCTCTCTGGCCGCGTCACCGGGACGGTTGGGAGCTTCTCGCGGCGCGAGATCGACGGTTATGTCAATATACCCGTTGTCAGCGATAAGATCGCCCTTCGCTTTTCCGCGAACGTTGAAAGCGATCACGGATATACCAGGAATTTCTTTGACGTGGGAAGTTCTCCTGCGCGCATCCACAATACCGACTTTTCGTCTTATCGTGGCCAGCTGTTGATCGAGCCGATCGAGCGGCTTCACATTCTTTATAAGTATCAGCTTGGCAAGGTCGACGCCTCCGCCGGCACGGGCGATCTGTCCAATCCGGCCCAAGCCGTGGCTGGCGGCGTGATCAGCGCGCCCACCGACGTTTTTGGGTACAGCCGCGCACTTGATGGTCTAAACGGCCCGTATGAAGTCGATGCCGATACGATAGGCCATGTCTACAACAAGATTCAGATCCATTTCGGCCGGCTGGACTACGATCTTACCGACAATATCCAGATCAGCTCGTTAACCGGGCATTTCAAGCAGGTGCGCGAAAATACCGAGGATTGTGACGGTAGTCCGCGAACGTTGTGCAACGTTCATGATGCAACACGTCAGCATTATCTGACGCAAGAGCTTAAGGTCGCTGGGAAAAGCGATAAATTGGATTGGACCATCGGCGGCTTCTATCTGAAGCAAAAACTGGATGCCACGTTCGAGGTGCTGCTGTTTTCGGGCACGAATGTGGCCTCGGCGATTGGGCTGCCCGCGCCTGCAAATGGCCTGATCCAGGCGACGCATACTGATCAATCGCTGAAGTCACTGGCCGGGTACGTCAATGGAAAGTATAAATTCAACGATCGATTAGCTCTCACGGCCGGCATTCGCATCACTCACGACGACAAGGAAATCGATGAGACCGAAGGTCTCCTGATTCACGATTATGCCGACACCGGACTGAAAACAGCTATTGGTCAGACATTCGGGTTTGTCGATCCTGTTTTCCGCGTGCATGGCTTCGATCAATGGGACGATTTGCGGCAAAATCATATTATCGGAGCCCTCGACCCTATCAGGCGATTTAGCCGCGCCACGGTTGGCGATATGGCAGTCTACAAGGAAACCTATTATTCTGGTGAACTACAATTGGACTACACACCCAGCGAAGACTTTCTCGTATATCTAGGCTATCGCCGTGGCGTGAAGGGCGGCGGTTTCAACAATGGCTTGTTCGATATTTCGGCGACCAATCAGAGTGAAATCCCGGTCAAGAAGGAAGTAAACAACGATTTCGAGGGCGGCTATAAATGGCGTTTCGGCGGAGGCCTCGGTCGTTTGAACCAATCCTTCTTCTACTATGATTATAAAGGATATCAGGCGACCGCCTTCGTAGGCTCCGGAGCCAGCCTTTCAACCCTGATCACGAACAACGACGCCATCGTTTATGGTTCGGAAGTCGAGGTAAGTTTAAGTCCTCTGGCCGGATTGGATTTGCGGATGTCCGGATCTTATCTTCATACCAAGGTCAAAGATGTCTCCAATCGCGGAGTCATCGCGGATCGGAAACTGGGACGTGCGGCCAAATTTCAGGTGAGCGGTATTGCGCGATATGAGTTCTCCGCCTTGGGAGGCACCGTCGCTCCCCAGGTCGATTTTAACTGGACCGACAAACGCTATGTCGACGTCGTTAATAATGCCCAGGGACTTCTGAAAGCTTACGGGCAGATCAACGCGAGCCTGTCATACGCACCCGAGAGCGAAGCCTGGCATGTGAGTGCAGGAGTCATCAACTTGAATGCAACGAATGGGCCGGTGAATATCTTCGAAGTAACGGGGGCGGGCAACGTTGGGCAGATCAACTATCTGCCGCCGCGACGCTGGCAACTGGAATTCGGTATCCGATTCTGATGCCCCATACGGGCTGCCACCGCTCAAGGCGTAGAGGTTTGGTCCCAGGCGAATTCCTCAGACGAAGCCTTCGCTTGTTGATGAATCGCAGCATGTCTTTGGTTCGGTAGTGCAGCGCCAGCCCGCACTGCACTATCTCCCGCCGCATGTGCGGCGGGAGAGCCGATACCGCCAACCAGGAACAAACTTCCTCGAACGGTGGCAACGGACAGTATCATCGGAGCAGGCTGAAGTCCTTCGTGGCCGGTTCTGGCGATCGCCGGATTGATGTTCTCGAACTGCCCTACATTGTGATCCACTTCGCAGGCTGCATTCACCTCGCCGCCGCAATGATCTGGTTACGCTGAATGTCGATCCGGCCTAGTACAGCAGCATTCAACGCAATGTGATCCTGCCCAATGGCGGCGCGGCCAGGCTAGCCAGGCCTGCCGCGCGTCCGTCGCTCTTGCTGCACCTTGAGCCCTCCGGCTGCCATATGCGCTGGATACGTTTGCGATTCACATGCAAGTCTGCCTCTTTCAGTAGAGAAATCCATCGTTGCCCTGATGGGGCACCGCCTCTTTTGAGCGAGGCGCGTTCGCACGCGCGGACAACTCGAGAATTAATATCCTCTCAAAGCGCTGGTCACAACTCCAGGCTGATGGCCGGACGGATCACGATCTCCTGCAGGTTCAATTCAATAGGCTGCTCAAGCACGAAGCGGATCGTCGCTGCGATCTTCGCAGGATCGCCGAATGCCTTGACACTGCTTGGTCCTTGCAGGTCGACGCCTTTGTTCGCCGCCGCGGCTCCCAGGACCTGCAGCGTTTCAGGCTCCAAGCTTCGGCCGAGGTTTGTCGCAAAGCCACCCGGAACAATGGAGGTCACGCGAATGTCATCGTGCTCCAGTTCCAGCCGCAGCGAACGCGAGATCATATCCAGCGCGCACTTGCTGGCGCCATAGACACCGCCGGCGTCGAACCGGCCGGAAAGCGAACTGATGTTCACGATGTGCCCAGGCTTGCCATGAGAGCGCATGGCGTGCACCGCAGCATGGCTAGCCTCCAGGGGCGCGAGCACGTTCACGTCGAACATGGCCCGCCAATTCTGCAGGCGACCACTCATGATCGGTTCGGGATGCATGATACCAGCATTGTTGATGACGGCAAAGAGATGCTCGTGCTCTCGGCCCACCCGGGCAACGAGCGCTGCCGCTTCGCCCTGCGCTGAGAGATCGATGGGCACGCATGTTGGCTGGGGGCCACCGCCCTCAACGATCGCGCGGGCGGTGTCTGCGAGCGCATCCGCCGATCGACCCGCCAGCCAGAGCTTCATCCCCGCGCGGCCAAGTTCGGTCGCGATCGCACGTCCGATCCCGCTCGATGCACCGGTCACCACCCCTGCTTTACCCGAAAAGTAAGCTGCCGGATCACCTGTAGTGGACGTCATGATAACTCTCCCAATGCGAATGCTTCGAGGCGTTCATAAGCCTGTGGAGTCTTGGCGCAGGTAATCTTGTCGTCACCGCCCTGCGCCTCGCTGAGACGCTGGATGTTATTGAGCAGATAAGGCCCTTTGCGCCCGCACCCGCAGCCGCCATCGAAATTGATGGTGACTAGGTCACCGGTTAGTGTTGTCGGCCACATGCTTTCGGCCATCAGATCGTGGACGAGCAACCGGCCGGTCTGCACGCCTGTCCTGGGCAGCGGCACTCCACTCTCGGGATCGACGACATGCTTGATGCCCCACTGCAAGGTGTGGATATGCCCGTTCGAACAGCATACGCCGCCCGCGGTCGTCTCGCTCATGCCGTACACTTCCCGAAGTGGATAGGGGAAGACTTCTGCGATGACATCCCGCCAGCCGTCCGGGAAGACGAAGCCCTTGGTGCCGCCTCCGCTAACGACGAAGCTGTCCGGTGACCAGTCGATAACGATGCCCTTGGCCTTGCAGGCGACCGCCAGCTGATACAGCTGCGTCCAGAAACCAAACAGCACGACCTTGCGCCCCGCCATCTTGGCGAGGACATCGTCCACGTAGCGGTCCACCCGATCGGGCATGGCGCGGTTGCGGGCGGCGACCCTCTCGGCGATCGATGCCTCGTCTTCGTCTAGGATGAGCTCTTCCCCAAGCGATTCCGCGCGGCTCACCTTGCTGGCCAGTAGCAACTCGTCCGCCGTTATCCGGCCTTGCCCCACGGTCTTGATGAGTTCGGGGTGCGATGCATAGTGGCTCTTGCGCAGGTTATCGATCGTGTTGATGAAAGCCTGGCGTCCGGAGTCCGATGGCCAAGGGCACAGGAAGGGCACGTCTCCCTTCCGGATGTCGATGCCGTACTCGTCGCCGTACGGTTCGAAGAAGCGCACGAACATAGCGACCTGCGCTACATCCTCGGGAATGCCGCGTGGGACGAACGAGATCTTGCCGCTGGTCCCCGACGAACTGACCGGACGCATCGGCGTCGCGGCTTCGATGCGCAGCAGCCACTCTTCGACGTTCGCGCAGCCGTCGACATCGATCTGCGACAAGTCGTAGGCGCTGAGCGAGGCAAGCCAGCTGGTCAACCCATCGAAGCGCTTCTTCTTGATGTCGCCGGCGGAGTACGACTTGTAGAAGGTATGGGGTAGCCCCAAGGGCACGAGGTCGTCGATGGTCGCGATCTGGTCCACTCCCACTTCGGTTGCGAGACGATCGAGGACCGCGATCCTGGGCCGCAGCGCGCGGAACTGGCGCTGGGCAAGCTCGAGCTGCAGTGCTTCCAGATCTTCCCACTCAATCGCGAAAAGCTCTTCGGTGGGAATGTCATAGATCGCCTTGGGATCGTTGCGGATGGCCGCGAGGTGCTCTGCGGATCGGTTGCTGCTTGCGTTCGACATGGATTCTCCATGAACAAGAGGAAGGCTATTCATCACGTGCGTAACGGCAGTGTTCAGCTTCCGCCGTGGACCCAGCCGGTGTTCTCCGATTGGCCGACCTGGAATTCTTCCATTACCACCCAGCGGGCCATGCGCCGCATCGGCTCCATCGCGTCGTGCGGTTGGGCGGCGCCTTCGGCAGTCGCGAAGCCGAGCGAGGTCAGCCGCTGTGCACCGCGCAAGGCGCACTCCTCGCGTACGGCCTCCTTCAACTCGTCAGGGTAGATGCCGATCGCGGCCGTGTGGATAGTTACGTGCGCAAGGGCTTCATCGATCTCGTCGACCGGCACCAGGTTCACCACACGGCAGCCGAGATTGTCCGAGAAGTCGACAGGCTCGGGATCGAGCGAGACGATAACACCGCCATCGTCGCCTTGGCAGCCGATGATACGAAAAGCGTTGGAGTAGCGAATGCCGTCGATCTCCTCGCGAAGTCCGCGATCGAAGGCCGGGTGGGGACTGCTGAGTTCAACCGGCAGCTTGGCGATCTCTTCGTTCACGAGCTTGCCGAATTCGGTAAGCCGATCGAGACCGTTGGGGTCAGTTCCCGATTGCGCATAGACGACCCTGGCGCTGATGCACCCTTCCTGATTGAAGTAACCGACGTCCTTGGCAAGGCTGGCCGCGACCTTTCTCATGGTTTCGGAATCGGCGAAGGCTTCCCGTCCGATCATGGAGCCGCTGATCTTCGGGTCGAGCGCAATCAGGTCCATGCCGGGGCCGACATATGCGCGGATATGTTCCATCGACGCGAAACCGCCCCAAGCCACGATCTTCTCCACATTGGTCGGCCGATAGAGCTTGCTCTCGAAAGCGGCGTCCCCGCCTTTCCAGTAGGCGACCGTGAGATGCTTCGTGAGCGGATGATCGGGCGCCATCTCGATCATGGTGAGCGCGATCGCGGTGCCGGTATAAGGGTCGTTTGAAGGATTCTTCATGATCGCATCCGACCGCAGCACTGCGTTCGTCATGACGCCCTGCAGCGTGATGACGGCTCCGTTGCCGGCGTTGATGTGCACCGCTCGCGCCCCATATGCGCGCACGGCCGTCGCACGATCGTGAAGCGAAGTTCGAACCCAGCCCTCCAGATGCGCGAGCCCGACGTTCTGCTCCAAAGCCTCGGCAACGAAGTCGCGCCGAAGGATGTTGGTCATGTTCCGATACATGTAGTTCAGCATTTCCGGGGAGTGACCCGAGGTCGACGCCGCGACTTCCATCGCCGTTCGCATGTGGGGGTTCTTGGCCGGATCGAGTCGCTGGCCGAGTTCGTCGAGGTAATCAAGGATCTCGTCCATTGTAATGGCATAGAGATCTTTCAGATCGCTGGGATTCTTCAGGACGATCTGATCGATGTAGGCTTTCACGTCCGGGGTCTTGAGAGTGACAGACCCATGGCGGCCGGGAAACGAAACCCAGTTATCGCGGATCACTTGACCCCGAATGATCAGCGGAATCTCAAGCTCATTCATTATCGCTCTCCACAGGTGCCGTGACTGTGCATGCACCATCCGGCTTTGTTCGATAGGATCGTATGCTGAAACCTGACTGGATCGACAGGGACTTAATTAAACGCCGCTGGAATGAGGAGACGACCGGGATGTCGCCGCATCGGGCTCGCCGATGCGCTGTCAACAAATGATTTCCACGGTGCGGCTGCGGTGTTAGTCTTCGCCCAAGAAAGAAGATGGATGGTGAGGATGACCATGGGCACGAAGCACGATGCCACCGATCGCGGGCGTCCGCCGCGCGAGAGCCAGCGAGACGTGGCACTCGATCTGCTGGCCGCGGCCAAGGAGACTCTCAACATGAAGGGTCACAGCGAGATCACGATGCGGGAGCTCGCAGGCTTGGCTGGTACCAACCAAGCGATGATAAGCTATTATTATGACAGCAAGGACGGGTTGTTCTCCGCGATCGTCGAAGATGCGCTCCGCACGAAACGGAAGAAACTCGATGAATTCGAAGCCGGTCTGGCAAAGATTGAGGGCTGCCGCATGCGCGCCTTCCTTGCCTTGCTGATGGAGCACTACCTCAAGTCAGTGAGCCTATACCGCATCATATCCGCAGAACTGACGAACAATCGTTCCTTGATCAGGCGCAGATATGCCGGTCGCGGACGCAAAATGTACAATCAGGTAGAGCGCATTCTCTCAAAGATGAAGGCCTTGGGTACTTTGCGTCCGGACGCCAATATCAAGCACGCGATCATCACATTGACTTGCTTCGTCCACGGCCCGATTGCGCTGTCCCCGATTATCGAGGAATTCCAGACCAGTATGGACGAGCTATGCTCGCCTGAATGGATCGACCATCTCACGGCACTGATGCTCTTGCGCTTCGGGCCGCCAGGCGCTCCTCCGAGCGCCTAGCGGCAACGCTCAGAACTTGTAGCCGGCCGAAATGCCCCAGGTCCGCGGCATTGCCTCCGCGACAATGGCGCCTATGCCCCCCGACGTATCGGCGAACGCCAGGTAACGCTTGTTCGTCAGGTTCTGCCCGTAGACTGCGATCGACAGCCCGGGAAGGGCGTCGCGCCACCGCAGCGTCGAAGAGAGCAAGCCGTAGCCCTTCTGCTCCCCGAACGGCTCGTTGAGATTATTGAGATTGTAGCGGGAACGCCAGGTATAGTCGGCGCTCAGCTCGAGCGTGCCGGCCTCCCCCAGTTCCTGCTCGAAATTGGCTCCGACAGTCGCAGTCCACTTCGAGGTATACGGAAAACGGAGCGCCGTGTTATCGGTGGCGGGGTCCGCGCCGCTGCCCGTCACGTTGGCGAAGAAACTGTCGTACTTCGCATCCAGATAGCCGAGACTCGCGCGAAGCGAGAGAGCCGAGATGGGGCGGGCCTGCGCTTCGAACTCGATGCCCTGGATCGTTGCCTTCGCAATGTTGCGTGTCTGCTGCGTGAAGCCGACGGCCGGATTGGCGGGATCGGCCACGACCAGCTGTCGCTGCAGCCCATCATACTTGCTGATGAACCCGGTCAGGTTGAGGCGCGCGCGGTTATCGAAGAAGTCGCTCTTCAATCCGATCTCATAGGAGTCGACCGTTTCCGGATCGTAGGGATTGAGACGCAGGGGACTGGTGGGATCGCCCAGGAATCCCCCGCCGCGATAGCCCTGAGCGAACCGAGCATAGATCATCTGATCGCGGGCAAAATGGTACTCCACCGTCGCGTCGACCGAGAGATTGCTCCACGACCGGCGCTCTCCATAGGAAGGACCGCCTGGGAAGGTGCCGATGATGACGAAGTTGTGCCGCTTGCTGTCCCACGTCTGCCGCGCGCCGGCCGACAGGATCAGGGCGTCGGTGAGCGAGAACTCGGCATGAGCGAAGATGGCGCCGCTCTTCGTCAGGCCGTCGCTCTGGCGAGTGGCGGCAAGATTGAAGTTCTGCTTCCGGTCATACTCGTACTGATAGTAAAACGCGCCGAGCAGCCAGTTGAGCTTGCCGTCGAAGTCCAACCCGCCATTCTTGGCCGAGGAGACCCGAATCTCCTGTGAGAACTGGCTGTCCTTCTGCCATGTAAGCGCATGGGTATGCGTGAATCCGGTCCCGTCGACATCGAGCGGGGTAAACTGCCTATTTCGCCGATATCCGGTCAGGAATGCGACATCTACCACCTGGGCCTCGACCTTCAGATCCGACGTGATGGAATAGGCACGACCGCTATTCTCAACGGGTGTCTGGTTGTTCCTGGTGGTGTAGGGTGCCGCGGGCGGACTCACGCATGCCGATGCCGTGGCCGGACGAGTGCAGAGCGAGCCCAGGCGCGGCACCCCGCCAGGCGTGTTGTAGATCGCCGTGGGAATACGCAGCTGCTCGGGATCGGTCGTCGTAATGGAACGCGCGATCGAACTGTCCGACCGGTCGCGATCGTATTGCGCCGAGACATACCAGTCGATCATGTCGGACGGCGTGGCGCGGAACGCGAGGCGCAGCGACTGCGTATCCGTGCCGCCGACCCATCGATCCTGTGTGACGTTGCGGATATACCCATCCGACCGATGAAGCGCGTAGGAGACCGTCGCTGCGAGCTTATCGTTCACAACAGGAAGATCAATGTAGCCTCTGATCTGGAAATCGTCAAAGCGGCCGTAGCTTGCCTCGATGACCCCTCCGAATTCATTCTTCGGCCGTCTCGTACGCACGTTGATGGCGCCTGCGGGAGAGTTCTTGCCGAAAAGCGTTCCTTGTGGCCCGCGCATGACTTCGACGGCTTCCACGTCAAACAGATTGATGACGCCTGCGAAGTTGCTTCCGAGGTAGATGCCGTCGATGTTGACCGATAGCGCGGGCTCCACCGCGGGATCGCTCGTCTTCGTGCCAAAGCCGCGCAGATAGGCGAACAGCGACGATGGATTGACCGCGCTTCTTTCAAGCAGCAGGTTCGGCGCGAGCGCCTTGATGTTCGTGAGATCGGTTGCATGCGCGCGGGCAAGCATGGTCGCATCGACCGCGGACACGGCAAGTGGCGTTTGCTGAAGGCTCTCCTCACGACGTCGCGCCGTGACAATGATGTCGCCCAATCCGACTTGCGCTGTAGCACTTGGCACCGATGGCGTTGAGTTGACTTGAGCCAGCGCGGGCTCGGCGCAAATAGCCCCAGCCCCAATCAGCATGAATTTTCTCAGTCTCATGGTATCCCCTCCATCGCTTTATTTTTGGCAGCCTCCTTCAACGGACGCCCAAAGCCTAGCTAAGAAATTAATCCAGGATCAAACCTCTCGCCGTTTAGGCATTGGGCGCTGCGGACCACCCAGCTTACCTCCAGCCTCCAGCCGCGCGCGCTATGCCTCCGGGCTCAGACCTGAGCCATGCTGGCGTGCTGGTGCTCATGACGGTAATGAGGAAGAGGGTCCAACCCGGAATATGAACTGATCGATGGCTCATGAACTAGAAAGTAAGTACGAATGCTCCATGACTTACCTAGTTAAGCAATGCCCGGAGCTTGCATGCTGCCATTCACGGACCGACGGCCGCAGAAGCCCTGACATTGCAGGGGCCGGCCTGCTCTCACGGACGCTATGCGACAGCGGTCACTTGAAATGACCCGACGTCAGGAGAACAATGTCGCGGTAAAGCGCGGCCGACCGCCTCGGTCCGCGCGAAGAAGCATAGATGCCGCCTTGATCGATGCTGCACTCGCAGCGCTCACGCGCAAAAGTCACGTCGACATGACCCTAGGCGAAATCGCAAAGATCGCGGGTACGCAGCCGAGCATGATACGCTATTACTTCGGTAACATGGATGGACTGCTGACGGCGGTGAGCGATCATCTGACCCGCCATACAGAGGAGAGGCTCGCGGAGGCCGAAAAGGAGCTTGATCCTGAAAAAGGTGCCGCCGAACCCATTGTCAGGGCTCTAGTCGGAATCTACTACAACCTGCCCTTCGCCGCTGCCCGCAGCATCATGGTCATCGAGGCACTAAGGCCGGGATCGAGTTTGATCGGCAATTTCAGAAGCCGTACGGCAAAAAAGATTGTGGTGCGCATGATCCGCATGATCCGTAGCAGCGTCGCCCATGGCACCTATAGTTGGAATCTCGACGTTCGCACGGCCGTGCTGAGCATCATGAGCATGACAACCGGGCCCATGGCATGCATCCCGATGCTCGATGCGGGTCAGAACGGCGCGACGTTCGATCAGGAGGCTTGGATCAGGCACGCCGGGCTGATGCTCGATAAGTCCTTCAGGGCCGAAGCTATCGGTGACGCCAGCCGAGACTCTGCCGCGTCAGAGTAGAGCAACCATCTAATTGCCCTAAGGGGCAATTATCGACCTCGCCGCATGCGGAGAGTTGGATTACCATCATGGGCGAACACGAGACGGTGAACTGCCGCAGATGTATGCAGGTGGTGTAGCTGGGAGGTGCCATGTCAGGTTCAATCGAGGCCGAGGAGCTGATCCTGAATAGTCATTCGCCCTCGGGCGACTGGCCGTTTGCCTACGGCCGAACAACTCGTGAAAATCCGTGGGAGTCCATCCTGCCGGATTATTGCCGCGGACCTGACATCATCTACGCCGATGGCGTCCTTCATGCAGGCACACCTGCTTGGGTCCCGCGGCGGATGGCGGACATCAGAGAGATTTACGCCAATATGCAACACTTCTCCAGCATGGGAATGACTCCATTTTCCGCGCTGGTGGATGCTGAGTGGGCGGTGCTTCCGTTAGAAACCGATGCCGCCGCTCATGTCGCTTACCGCAAAGTGCTCAACCCTGCCTTTACGCCCAAGGCCGTCGCGCGGCTGGACGAGCGGATGCGGCGTGACGCGCGCGCGCATGTCGCCAAGTTCAGGGATGCGGGCGAATGCGACTTCATGGCGGAGTTCGCGCTCGAGTTCCCCATTCGCGTATTCCTGAGCCTGATGGCAATGCCGGAAGAGCTAGTAGAGCAATTCCTTGATTGGGAGCATGATCTTGTTCATTCGCCGGACCTGCCCACGCTGACCAGCGCGACCCGGGCCGTGGTCGATTATCTCACTGCCACCATCGATGAGCGCAAGCGCCGTCCAGGCGAGCATTTGATCAGTCAAGCCATCTCGGCCCGCACGACGGACGAGCGGGCATTGAGCGATGACGAGTTGCTCGGCGTTTGCTTCAACCTCTTCATCGGTGGCCTCGACTCCGTTTCGACCAACATGGCTTGGCAGATCTTCCATCTTGCCACCCATGCCGACGATCAAGACACGCTGCGGCGAGACATGGCTTCGATCCCTGCGGCGATTGACGAAATGCAGCGCTATTACGCTGCCGTTACGACATACCGACGCTGCATCCGGCCCTACAGCGTGGCGGGCGCCACGATCCAGCCGGGCGAGTTCGTCGCCATGTCGACGACGATAGCGGGACGCGACGATCATGAGTTCGACAACCCTCACGAGGTCCGGCTCCGCCGGCGCCCGCGCCATGTCGCCTTCGGCTTCGGCCCGCATCTGTGTCTGGGCGTCCACCTCGCGCGCCGCGAGATGAGGATTGCTTTGGAAGAATTCCTATCCACCATCCCCCGCTTTCATCTGCGCGAAGGTGTGCCGATCGCAACGACGTTGCACAGCACACTTCAGCCCGATGTTCTGCCCATCGCGTGGGATCCCAAGGCCGAGGCGATATCATGAACACGCTCCAAACTACCGTCGACTTCTACGACCATGAGACGCTCGCAAATCCGTTTCCGCTCATGGCGGAGCTCCGTGAGCATGTGCCGGTGATGCGCACCGTCGATCCGGCCGGTCGCACGATCTATGTCGTGACGGACATCGCCGTTATCGAGGAAATCGCCAAGCGCACGGATGCTTTCTCCAACGATTTCGGCCATCTGTTCGTGGCAGGCAACGAACATCCCGAAGTCGCGGCGATCCTGGAGCAGGAACCGCTGCGCGCAACCTTGCTATTGGGCAGCGATGCGCCGGATCACACGCGCTATCGCGCGCTGGTCAATGCGGTCTTCGCGACGGGCCGCGTGGCGCACCTCACCCCCTTGATCGAAGCTTTGGCCGATGAGCTGATCGACGACTTCATAGAGAAGGGCCGGTGCAACTTCGTGGACGAGTTTGCCGTGCTGCTCCCCACTTACATCATCGCCGACATCCTGGGCCTGCCGCGCGACAAGTACGACGTCGTGAAGAAGTGGTCGGATGCGGTCATCATGGTCGTCGGACGCACCGGGACCAAGGAAGACGAGATCCGCGCCGCGCATGACATCGTGGACTTTCGTCGCTATCTGCGCGAGACGGTGGCCGCCCGCCGTATCGAGCCGCGCGATGATCTCATCTCCAACCTTGTGTCGGTTCGCGCGGACGGGGTCCGGCCGTTCGATGATATCGAAGCGACGGCACTTGCGTTCGAAATCGCGGTTGCCGGCAACGAGACAACCCGCAACACCCTGATGGGTGGTTTGGTTCAGCTGGTTCGCCATCCCGATCAGATGCAGGCGTTGATCGATGATCCGTCTCTCGTCGTCAATGCCGTGGAAGAGATCCTTCGCTACGAGGCTCCGGCTTCGTCGATGTGGCGGATTGCCCGGGAAGACATGACCCTGGCCGGCACCGACATTCCGGCGGGTGCAACCCTGTTGTTGCGCTATGACGGCGGCAACCGCGATCCCAAGCGCTTCGAGGATCCTGATCGCTTCGATATCCAGCGTAAGAACGCGCGTAGGCACATCTCCTTCGGCGCACCCAGCGTGCATACGTGCATGGGGCAGATGTTAGCACGCAAGGAATTGGTGATCGGCTTTCGTAAATTGCTGCAGCGCTTGCAGGACATCCGCATCGCGGAGGGAAGCAACACTTCGTACCAGCCGAGCCTGCTGTTTCACGCGATTGGCAGCCTGAACATCACCTTCGAACCCGGCGAGCGTGTGCAGCGCTGAGTACGGGAAGAATAGGCCGGGCGGTCGGTTCCGTTCGTATAAATAGGAGGATACTTCATGAGCGGTAAGTTGGATGGCAAAATCGCCATCATCACGGGTGGGTCGCGTGGTCAGGGCGAGGCGACCGCCCGGCTGTTCGCTCAAGAGGGCGCGCGAGTCGTCGTCGCCGACGTGGCCGACGACGGCAAGTCGGTAGCCGCCGCGATCGGTGAGAAGGCGGCCTTTGCGAAGCTCGACGTGTCCAACGCGGAAGACTGGCAGGCAGCGGTTGCAGACACCGTCGCTCGTTGGGGCGGCATCGACATTCTGGTCAACAACGCCGGAATTAACCGGCCCGTCGCCCTGCTGGATCTGGAGCAAGCCGCCTTCGAACAGACGCTCGCCATCAATCTGATCGGCCCCTGGCTCGGCATCAAGGCCGTCGCTCCCGTGATGCTCGAAAAGGGCAAGGGTTCGATCGTCAACATCGTCTCCTCCTCCGGCCTTTTCGCTATGAACGGGCTGACTCCTTATATCGCGAGCAAGTGGGGCCTTCGCGGCCTTACCAAGGCCGCCGCGCTGGAATTGGGGCACCGCGGCATACGCGTCAATTCCGTTTATCCGGGGGGGATCAATACACCGATGGGCAACATCACCAACGAACCGGTCGAGAATCTAGGAAAATACTACGCCGGACAGCCGATCCAACGCATCGGCGAGCCGATTGAGGTCGCGCGCGCCAGCCTTTTTCTGGCCAGTGACGATGCTTCCTACATGTGCGGTTCGGAACTGGCGGTCGACGGCGGCCAGACGATCGGCACGTTCACCCCGTTTCTCCCCGGCGCTCCCGAGGCTTGAAGCTACGACGACGAAGCAAGAAATTAGGAGGGATTATGGCGGACGCTCTGGAAAGCATCCTTGTCGTGCATCAAAACCCGGTAGCCGGCCGACTGCCAGACTTCGACCAGTGGTACACGGACATCCACATTCGCGACGCGCTGCGACTGGAGGGTGCCATCGCGACGCAGCGTTTCTGCGTCGGCGACGAACAGCCTGTGCTGGACGGAGAACCCGTCACGCCGGCACACTGGGCCCATACCATCTACGAGTGGGAGTCCGCGCAGAAGTCTGTAGACGGCCACAATGAACGCGCCGGCACGTCGCTGATGGAAATATCTCGCGATGGCGCCTTCGAAGGCCTTCGCGACTTCTTCTATCGTCCCGAGTACCTGTCGCATGGATGGAGCCGTGAGGCCGGCTTCCGCCGCGGAACAGAGGTCCTCACCGCCCTGCTCCAGCCCCCAAATGATTTCGCGGGGTTCCTAGACTGGTTCGAGACGCATCATGCTCCCGCAACCCTGGCTCTTCCCGGCTTCGAAAGCGCCGGCGTGTTCAGTCTGCACGAATGCCAGTCACTTCCCTTTGCTCCGGAGTATCCGGTGGTCGCGATCTACGGGCTAAGTGATCGATCGGCCGCGCTCAAGGCTTGGGCGCAGCGACACAACGCCCGGTCCGAAAACGACCTCTCGGCCCGCGTCGATAAGCTGGAGATTGCCGCCTGGCAGCCCCGCATAGAGCGCCTGCGCGCCGAGGAGGTGGCAAATCCAAGCCCGGAAGCAGCCGCCCGCGAGGCTGCGGCGCGTGAGAAATATGCCGGCAACTACCTTTCGCGGGAAGATCTGAGCAGCGCATTGGCCTCGCTTTGAGCAAAGTCTACTTCATAACGGGTGCGTCCAGCGGCTTCGGCAAGGCGCTCGCCGAAGCCGCCATTGCCCGTGGCGAGCGGGTCGCGGTAGCAGCGCGGCGCATCGACCGGCTGGAACGGCTGGAGCAACTTCAACCCGATCGCGTCCTCGCCGTCCCTCTCGACGTCACGGATGCGCAGGCGCGCGAAACGGCGGTCGCCAAGGTGCTCGACCATTATGGCGGCATCGATGTGCTGGCGAACGTGGCGGGTCGCGGATCGTTGGGAGCGGCCGAGGAATTTGCACCGGAAGAATTGCGGGAACAGTTCGAACTCAATTTCTTCGCGGCCGTTGAGATGACCCGGGAGGTGCTGCCAACGATGCGCGCCGCTCGGTCCGGTCATATCCTCAACCTGACCAGCATAGGCGGCTTGGCATCCATGGGCGGCTTCTCCGCCTACGCCGGCTCCAAGTTCGCATTGGAAGGTTGGAGCGAGGCGCTGCGCGACGAAGTGGCTCCGTTGGGCATTCGCGTGACGCTGGCCGAGCCGGGCGCATTCCGCACCGAATTTGCCGATGGCAAGGATAAGCGGCCGGCCCGCGTGATCGACGATTATCGCCCGGTCATCGCCCCGCTTGAGGCCTACCTGGAGAGCACGCACGGACGGCAAGCCGGCGATCCGGCCAAGGCGGCGGCGGCGATGATCGAGGTTGTCCAATCCGACGATCCGCCGCTCCGTCTCATGCTCGGCGCCGATGCCTACGCGCTCTGGGACAGGCGCATCGAGCAGGTTCAGAGCGAGTTGCAGGCCGGCCGGCTACGAGGCGAGGCCACCGCGCTCGATGGCGAAAAGTGGACGCATATTGGCGTGACGCAAACGGCACCAATTTCATGAACCCGCAGGTACAGGTGAGTAAAATGGTACCGAATCTGGCAGCAAGACGGCGCTGGTTATCGGCGCGTCAGGAGGCATCGGACGCACCATCGCCTTGCACCTAGCAAGGGCGGCGCGCAAGCGATGGTGCACTATGCCAACGGGAAGGATCGGGCAGAAGAAGTCGTAGTCCAGGCAGATCTGCGCGAACCGGCGGGTGTTCAGGCACTCGTCGAGTCTTGCAGCGCCAGGCCCGACAGTGATCGGCGAACAATGTAAGATCGACCAGTTTGACAAAGACGGAACAGCGTTGCACCAGCCGAAGGTCGACCTAGCCGACTACTATGCGGCTCGCGTGCTGCCGCAGGCGCAAGGTTTGGCGACAAGGATCATGTCCGGCTCCGAGACGATGATGGCGTTGGAGCTCGACGCATTCTAGGCGTTGCCTGAAGTCTCCGCGGCGCCTGCACCGGCGTTTCGACAGCGAAATTCGGCGCACACGGCAGATCAACTGTGAACATTAGCAACAAGACGGGCATGGACATGAATGGATGCGGCCTTACGCACCATGCTTCAGCGACACGATCTTCCTAGCAGGCTGTTGAAGAAGTCCATTTCCGTGCGATGAAAGACCATTCATCCCGTGATGGTACTCGATTATACCATGGAGAGAGCCGTCGGGCTGAAGCTCGGCGGAGCCATCACCGCTCACCTCGTCCATTTCGTCATTGCCGCTCCAAGAGAAGTCGATGCTGGTGGCTTCGGTGCTGCTCGCCTGCCAGATATGTCCGGTGCAGCAACCAAAGGCGAACTCGCCCGAGGCGACCAACGTCGTCGCCGTGCTGGCAGGGCAACTGCTCCAGCTTCACGCCCAGTTGCGCAAGCTCGACCTGCGTCTCGCCGCTCTGCAGCGGAGCAACGACAGGGCCCGGCGCCTGGCAACGATCCCTGGTATCGGGCCGATCGGCGCGACCGCGCTCGCCGCGTCGGTGACCAATCCAAGCCAGTTCTGTCAGGGCGCCAGTTCGCCGCCTGGCTGGGGCTGACCCCGCGGCAGAGCTCGAGTGGCGGCAAGGAACGCTTGGGGCGTATTACCAAGATGGGCGACAGATATCTCCGGCAGCTCCTGATCGTCGGCGCAACCGCGCTGGTCCGATACGCCAAGGAGAAGCCCAACACGGTCGATCCGCGCTTTGTTGCTCTGCTCGCCAGAAAGCCCGCGCGCGTCGCCTCGGTCGCCATCGCTAACAAGATGGCGCGGATCGCATGGGCGGTCATGGCGCGCGGCGGTGTCTTCGAACGCGGGCATGCGCCTATGCTGGCGGCAGCATAGATCAAGAACTTAGCTGAGGAGATCAGCTTCACGAGGTTATGAGAGCGAAGTATGTGATGGCAAAACCGGTCGGACCGGGAAGGACAACCCAAGGACTGTCATAGGCGTAATAGCCTGCAAACCCGATCGGACCTTGTTCGCGGACCCCATCAGGGCCAGCAGTCTACACCGACTGCATCAACAGCCGGACAGACGACTGCACCTGACCAACGGCCAGATCATCACTTTACACTTGCAACGCGGGAGCCATCCACAGAGGACAGTCCGGTTTCACTCGGTTCCGGTCGTTCGCCTTGCTCCCTTCTGAAGCGAGATGGCGAAACAACCGCTCCATAATCCCAAAAAGCCATGCACGACCAGAAGGCCGAACATACCCAGCATATGACATCGGTTGGATTGGGCATCGCTCGAGCCGAAGGCGGGACCGGGCTCCCTGCATGGCCCATGTGAACAGCCCGCCGCAGCGCACGATGGAGACTGGCATTAGACTGACAGCACCCACGCCGGCATCGGCTTGCGGGCAAACAGCCCGAAGCCTGCGATCACCGCGTAGCACAGCGCGGGAAGCACCAGAGCGACGCCGAGGTTTCCTCCGGCCGCATCCGCGAGCGCGCCGGTGGCGAGCGGCACGACGGCGCCGCCGCAGATGGCCACGTTAATGATCCCCGACCCGTCCGCCGCGCGCGCACCCAGCTTCTCGCAGGCGAGGCTGAAGATAGTCGGGAACATGATTGAGTTCATTAGGCCTACCGCCAGCAGAGCATAGCCCGAGACATACCCCTGTGTCGTCACCGACAGTGCGATCAGCGCGATTGCCGCGATGGCGTTGAAGCCCAGCACAACACCAGGGCTCAGCACTCGCAGCACCGCCGAACCGAAGAAACGGCCAATCATCGCTCCGCCCCAGTAGAGCCCGATCAGCTTGCCCGCCGATTGCTCGGGCAGACCCAGCACGTGGTCCTGCATGAGGTAGCTGACGATCAGCGAGCCGATCGACACCTCCGCACCGACATAGAGGAAGATGCAAAGCGCCCCGTATCCGAACCGCGGGCGAGCGAGCAGGTCGAACCCGAGGGCACCGGGAGTGTCCTCATGCTTCTCGGCAGGCAGACGGTTGCGGAAGGTCCACACCGCTGCTGCGACCAGAGCAAGCGCGACGGCAATGCCCAGATAGCCGTGAACGATGGCAGCGCTCTCCGCGTGGCGATAGGCATCGAGCGCGGGACCCGTGAGGTCCTTAGCCGAAACCTTAGCAAGGCTGCCCAGGATCAGCACCGAACCGGCGATCGGGAAAAGCGTGGTACCCAGCGAGTTGAACGCCTGCGCGAAAGTCAGGCGGGAACTGGTCGTCTCGGGCTTACCGAGCAGGCTGATCAGCGGATTGGCGACAACCTGTACGATCACCACGCCTGCCGCGAGCACGAAGTAGGCGGCAAGGAATAGCCAGTAGGTCGCCGTCTGCGAGGCGGGAATGAAGGCGAGGCAACCCGCGATCATGATCACCAGCCCCGACGCCGCGCCCCGCATGTAGCCTATCTTGCGCACCAGCATGGCGCCCGGGATGCCCATCACCGCATAACCGGCGAAAAAGCAGAACTGCACTAGCATCGCCTCGGCGTACGAGAGCGTGAACAGTTCCTTGAGCTTTGGGATAATCACGTCGTTTAGGCTGGTGATGCCGCCGAAAATGAAAAAGAGCGCCATCACGAAGCAGCGCAGCTCCATCGCATCCCTGCCGCCCGGAACTTCCTCGCCGAGTTCGGAGGCGGCGCTGACATTCACGTTAGGGGCCATCACCATCGTTCAATCCTTTCGCTGTTTCGGCGTCTGTTCGCGGCGAAAAAGCCGTCTCGCCGTGCTGGCGCGGTCATGGGTGGGAGTAGTTCAGTCCCGCCAAGCCCGGGCCTTGAGTCGCACGGTGGTGACCGGCCCAAGATGCTCGGCATCCTCGCCAAGCGCGAAGCCGTACTCGCCTGCTGGCATGGACCAGCTGCCGTCCTGCCATTCTGCCAGCAGGCGCGCGTCGAGGTTCATCGAAGCGAGCTTGGCCTGGCCAGCCGCCAGTTCGACGCGCTGGAAACCAACCAGGCGCTGCAATCGCTTGCCTGCGCGCGAAACGAGGTAGAGCTGCGCTACCGTTGCGCCATCGCGCTTACCGGTGTTAGCGACCCTGACCGTCGCCCTGCTACCGTCGGTCTTGAGCCCATTCGTCACGAAGCTTGTGTACGACAGCCCATATCCGAAAGGGAACAGAGCCTTATAACCCTTGGAAGCATTCCAGCGGTAGCCGAGGTCGGACCCTTCGATGTCATAGTCGGCGACAAGCAACTTGCCCTTGATATCCGGCATTCCAAGGAAGCTCGGCTCCGTGCTGTCCAGCCCATCGACCTTGGGGCGCGGAAGTTGCTGCTCGCTGGCGGGGAACGTGATTGGCAACCTGCCAGATGGGTTGACCTTGCCGGTCAGCACCGCCGCGATCGCCTCTGCACCCCGTGCGCCGGGATACCACGCTTCGACTACAGCGGCTGTCTTGTCGAGCCACGGCATGATTACCGGACCGCCGGATTCGAGCACGACGATCGTATTGGGGTTAGCCGCCGCAACGGCGGCGATTAGAGCGTCCTGTCCGTTCGGCAGGCTCATGTCGGGCACATCGAAGCCCTCGCCTGTCCACTGCGTGGCAAAGATGATCGCGACGTCAGCCTGCTTCGCCTGGGCAACCGCCTCCGATACATAGCGGCCGTTGCGATAGCGGATATCCGCATCCGGCACCGCTTCCCTGAGCGCCTTGATCGGCACCGAGCTGTGGTAGGATTCTGCGATGAACGGCCAATTATCGTCACCGTTCCCGGCGGGAATGACGACTGCGGGACCGTCTTCGGCTTGGACCTGGCTTGAGCCCCCGCCCGAAAGTACACCGGAGTTTGCATATCCGCCGATGACGACGATCCGCTTCGCGGATACGGCCAGCGGAAGCACGCCGCGCGCGTTCCGCAGCAAAACAATGCCTTGACGCGCGACCTGCTCGGCGACGTCGCCGTGCGCTTTGAAGTCGATTTTTCCGCCGTGCCTTGTCCGGTTTTCAACGAGCCCCTTGTCATACATCGCCCAGAGGATGCGGCGGTTCATGTCGTCAAGCCGCAAGGCATAGGCAGGATCGGACTTCGCTGCTGCTGCCAGCTTGTCGGCGAAAAAGGCGTCGGTGTCGAGTTGTTGCCCCGACTGCTGGTCGAGGCCATTCAGCGCCGCCCCGAGCGAAGGCACCGCCCCCCAGTCGGACATGACGAAGCCCTTGTAGCCCCAAGCTTGCTTCAGCACCTTGTTGAGCAGCCAGTCATTGTCGCAGGCGGACTTACCGTTGACCTTGTTGTAGGCGCACATCACCGAACCTGGATCGCCGATCTCGATGCCAATCTTGAAAGCTAGCAAGTCGCTTTCATAAGCGCTGGCCGAGTCGATCTTGCTATCGACCACCTTGCGGCCGGTTTCCTGTCCATTAAGCGCGAAATGCTTGATGGTCGAAATGATGTTGTTGGACTGCACGCCGCGGATGGCGTGTCCGACAAGGGTGCCGGCCAGCAGCGGATCTTCGCCGAGATATTCGAAATTTCGGCCGTTGCGAGGGTCACGCATCAGGTTGACGCCGCCTGATAGGAGGACGTTGAAGCCTTTGGCTCGCGCTTCCGAACCAATCATCCGGCCCCCTACCTCGATGAGCGAAGGATTCCAGGTGGACGCCTGCGCAAGACCCGATGGAAGCGCGGTGGCCCCGTCCTTGCGTATGCCGAACACGTAGGACACGCCGAGGCTCGCGTCCGTCTCGAACAGGGCCGGGACTCCCAGCCGGGGAATGCCGGCGATGTATCCCGCACCGGGGATCGCTTCTGCCGGCAGTGCGGCGTCGCCCGGGAGTAGCTGGAGCGCCAGGATGCCGTGCGTCAGGATCGTCTTCTCCTGCGGCGCCATCGCCTCCAATGTTTTCTCCGCGCGCTTCGACGCTGCCTGCGCCGTACGCTCGGCCGCATGGGCCGTGCCGGCGGTCAAGACCGCGAGCCCGCCCCCAAGAAATAGCCCGACGAGAAACAGAGAATTGCGATGCGTCATTCGATCGATCCTGATGAGGTGAAAAAGATTGGGCGGCCCCGCCAGTTGCCGGTCTGATCATCAGAGGATCGCGACCACTTGTTTTTTCCATTTACGCATAATGAATCGATTCGTATGTAGATAATCATTATGGCGGGTGCAACGCTCCCCATCATGGGGTTTAAACTATGGTCATGGCCCTCGCGATTCGGTCGGATTCTCGGGAGTGGAACTATGCGGTCTCGCGTTTTAATGATGTTGCTCGGCCTCGCGGCCCATGCTGCGCCGGCGGCCGCAGCAGAATGCCCACCCAATCCCGACCTGCGATTCCGTGTGCCCGACAGTGTATCGCAACAGGCAGCCGCGAAGCTTTGCGTCCTTTACGCGCAAGCGGAAGCACGGCCGCCAACGCCGGCGCTTAAGAGCCTTGAAGATTTTGACCGGCTGAATGCGGCGATTGAGGCCAAAGCCGTGCCGGCAAGCCAGCAATTCGCTGACGCGATGCATGTTCGGTCCGTCAGGGAAACGATCGGAGGTGTGAGTGTTCTTAGGATCATTCCACCCAATGCGCGGCGAGCACTGCCGCCGCTGGTCTATATTCACGGCGGCGGTTACATTATCCTCTCTGCACTTTCGACGCAGGTGCTTCCAGCCCTACTCGGCAAGGCGCTGGGACGCGAGGTTATCTCGATTGACTACACCTTGGCGCCGCGAGGAAATGTCAACACGATCTCAAACCAGGTGATTGCCGTATGGCGGGCGCTCATCGCCTCGGGAAACGATCCGCGTGCGATGGGGCTGTTTGGTGACTCTGCGGGCGGGAACATGGCGGCCGCATACACTCTGAAGATGCGGGACCAGGGCGTTCCGTTGCCAGGCGCGCTTTACCTGCTGTCGCCGGGAGCCGACCTGACGATGAGGGGCGATACGGTTGCCACGATCGGGCCTTACGATCCCCTGCTCGAAGTACGGGACTTCAAAACCTACCTGGCCGCCTATTCCGCCGGGACGGATGTCAGGCACCCTTATATTTCTCCGTTGTTCGGAGATTACACCAAGGCGTTCCCGCCAACACTAATCCAAGCCGGCACTCGTGAATTGCTCCTCAGCGAAGCGGTCAGGGAATATCAGGCGATCCGTGGCGGCGGTCATGAGGCAGTGCTCGACCTGTACGAGGGCATGCCCCACGTCTTCCCCGCAATGCTCGTGAACACGCCCGAATCCGACACGGCAATCTCCAGGGCGGCGGTTTTCTTCGGCCAGCATTTGCGCAAATAGGCGGCGGTCACGGGAGCCTCAGCCGGTCGCGGATGAACGGAAACGGTCAGCCACCGGCCGCCAGCATCCAGTCGTCTATGTGCGCCGTCATCCAGGGCGCATCGGAAAAGTTCGCAGGCCAGATGTAGGTTCGGCAACCGGCGGCGCGACGCTCAGATCTACGTCAAAGTTATGAAAAGGAGCGATACGTCCCATCGGGGAGCATGCTCCGAGGCGTTATCGTGACAGCCGAAGGCGGCAAGGAAAACGAGACGGGGCGACAGGCTGCATTACCCTCACACAAATTCATTCGCTATTGCCTAATCAAAGACAAAGGGTCTAATGGGCCTGAGAGAGTGGCGGAGCGCAGTCGCGATCGTCGCAGATCCGAAGGGGAGGGAAGATAATGACCAGGACCAACTTGATGCTGTCGGCCGCGCTAATTTCGATAGCGATGCCAGGGGTGGCCTTTGCTTCGTCCGCGAACGCAGGCGAATCGGAACTGGGGGACGGCGGGCAGCGCGGTGCTTCGGCTGAAATTGTGGTGACTGCGGAAAAGCGGTCGAGCACCGTCATGCGCACGAACATTGCGGTTTCCGCGATGTCGGACGCCGATCTCAAGCAGCACGAAATCCGGGGCGTAAGGGAGCTTCAGAACTTCGTGCCCGGCCTATCCGTCACCGACGCAGGCCTTGAAAGCCAGATCAACATTCGTGGCATCGGCCTAGGGATTACCGACCCGGGCGTCTACTCGGGTGTCGCAATTTATCGTGACAACCTGTTCCAGGGGCCGATTGTCGCCAACGAACCGTTTTACGACATTGCCAACGTGCAGGTTCTTCGTGGCCCCCAGGGGACTTTCGTCGGAAACAATTCGACGGGCGGCGCCCTGTTCGTCAAGACGGCTGATCCGAAGCTGGGAGACGCCAGCGGCTATGCGAGCCTGACGGGTGGGACCTATGACCACATCGGCTTCGAAGGCGCCGTCAATATTCCTGTCAGCGATATGCTTGCAGTGCGCATCGCGACTTACGATGAGCATCGCGCCAGCTTTTTTAAGAACGGCAATCCTTCGATCAGTCCGTCGAGCCAATATTCGACACCCGGAGAGATCAACACTATCGCCGGCCGCATCAGCATTTTGTGGAAGCCTTCGGACGATTTCCAGAATCTAACCAAGATCGAATATTACCACAACGAAACCGGCGGGTTTACAGGGAAGCCGATTCCAGGGACATTCTTCGCATCATTGGTTTCATCCGATCCATACACTATCAATTTTGCGAATGCGCCTCGTTACGACGAGTCGACCTTCCGCGTGGACAACGAATCGAGGTTCACGCTGGGCAACGGCATTACGCTACGCAACATGATTGGCCTGACGATCGAGAAGTTCCACCAGGGGGCCGACCTTATCGGTGTTTCGTTCCCGACGGTTAACTTTACCGTTTCCGCTGTTGAGCCGATATTCTCGGAAGAATTTACGATCATCTCTCCTGAAGACAAGCCGCTTAAATGGACTATTGGTGGATATTATCTTCGCGACCGCAATAAGGTTCCGGCATCCGCGCAGAACTTTTTTGCAAACCAGCTGTTCATCGCTAGTGGTCGCACCTCTAAGAAATCGGAAGCCTTCTATGGAGGCCTGAAGTATAATATAACTGACGCTTTAGAGATCGAAGGTAGTGCTAGATACACTTGGTCACGGACGGACTTACCCTCCAGCAATCGCAGCTCTTTCTTCGATTTAACTACAAATGATTTGCTGTTCATCTTTCCAAATACAGGACATGAGTCCGATAAGGGTTTTACTTGGAAGATGGGTGTCAACTATACTGCCGATAGCCATAACTTCCTCTATGCTTTCGCGGCAAAAGGCCGCAAGGGCGGCGGGGTCCAAACCCCCGTTTCAAATTTCGCGCCGGAGTCAGTCATGGATTACGAGGCCGGTTGGAAGGGATCCATGTTCGGCGGCGCGCTGCGTGCGCAGGTCGGCGGCTTCTATTCCAAATACACGAACATGCAGATCCAGGACGTGCTCCCCCTCAACGGCTTGCCTACGATCTTCAATGCAGGATCGGCAGAAACCTATGGTCCGGAAGCCGAGCTGGGCCTGCACCTTGGCAATTTTGATATGACCGTTGCCGGCTCCTATCTGAAATCCAAGATTACGGTTAACAACATCGTCAACCGGCCTGCTCTGCCCGATGGGGGTCAGGGATCGCTTGGTCCGCAATGTGCGGTCGGTCAGACTGCAGCCTGTTTCAACTATGGTCCCTATATTGCCACGGCAACCGGGCCTCTCCCGTTCGCCCCCAAGTTCAACATCGCTGTTGGCCTTTCCTACACTATCGAAATGGGTGACGACAAAAGCCTGAAGCCGCATGTTGAATACACGCACACAGATAGTCAAAAGACTTCCTTCTTCAGTGATGCCACGTCGATCCTGCCGGGTCGTGACCTGATAAACGCCAAGCTGACCTACAGCACCGATCGCTTCGACGTTGAGGCGTTCGTCACAAACTTGACTAAGGAAGTCTATCCCGGCGGGGCGAACGGCAATCTGTGGTACTATGGTGCGCCGCGGCAATTCGGGGGGCGGGTCTCTGTCCGTTTCTGAACCGCAGAGACAGCAGCCGCACATCATGCCGTCATGAGGTTCGGCTTCGGACGCCGGGATTTTTCCGAAACCTGAACTAGCTTGCTTGGAGAAAATAGATTGGCAAAGCCGTTTGCATCTTCCGCCGATACGGCGCCCACGACCGAAAAACTCGAGATTCTTGCTGATGGCGTTTATGCGCTGACCGCCGAAGGTGATCCGAACGTGGGCGCAATCGAGGGCGAAGACTTTCTCGTCTGCTTCGAGGCTCGCGCCACCCCGGCCGCCGCGCGAGACTGGCTTGCCAAGTTGCGGGAGCATACCGATAAGCCGGTAAAGTATCTGGTTCTGACCCACTACCACGCCGTTCGTGTGCTGGGGGCGAGCGCATTCGGTGCGGAATGCATCGTCACCAGCGAGGTCACACGCAAATTGATCGAGGAGCGCGGCAAGGAGGACTGGGACAGCGAGTATGGCCGCATGCCGCGGCTGTTCAAGGAACCGGAGGAGATTCCGGGGCTGACCTGGCCCACCGACACATTTGACACGGAGTATCGCGTCGAACTGGGCGGGGATCGTGGTGCGATCAAACTGCAATTCTGTGGGCGGGGTCACACGGCCGGCGATATCGTGGCATGGCACGACAAGTCGAAGACCCTTTTTGCGGGCGATCTGGTTGAGAGTGAAGCCGCGCTCTACACCGGCGATGCCTTCCACTTCGACTGGGCGAGCAGGACGCTCGATAATCTGAAGTCTTTTCGCGCCGAAAACCTTATCGGCGGCCGCGGGAGTGTTGCCCGTAGCGTCGACGCAAGCGATGCTGCAATTGAACAGACCCGGGAATTTCTCAACAGCATGATAAAGCATGTGGGCGATGCCCATAAGAACGGGGGCACTCTTAAAGATGCCTTCGAAGCCACACATGCCGCTCTCGCGCCAAAGTTCGGCCACTGGCCCATTTTCGAACATTGTCTGCCATTCGATGTCCAGCGTCTCTGGGATGAATATGATGGGATCGACTGGCCGCGCATCTGGACCATGGAACGCGACAGGGACGTGTGGGACAAGCTGCAGGGATAGGAAAATGCCCGATATATTGACGCGGGACGGCATTCCCGTCTGGCGCACTATAGGCGCAACACCCCTGAATGACGGGCGGCGCGATTTCGAAGTCATCATTGTCGGCGGCGGCCCTGTCGGGCTGACGTTGGCGCTCGACCTTGGTCGAAAGGGCCGGCGGGTGCTGGTGCTCAACAAGCGGGACTTCGTTGCCGCAGGCTCGAAGGCGATCTGCTTCTCGAAACGGTCGATTGATATCTGGAACCGTCTCGGCGTGGCCGAAAAGATGGTCGCGAAAGGTGTCGCATGGAACGTCGGCAAGGTGTTCTGGGGTGATAGCGCCGAGCCTGTATTCACCTTCGACATGCTGCCATTGAAGCATCAGGAGATGCCAGGATTCATCAACCTGCAGCAATATCATTGCGAAGATATACTCATCGACGCGCTATCTAACGTTCCCACCGTCACGATTTGCTGGGGTCACGAAGTGAGTGGCCTCAGGCAATTTGACGACCGCGTCTCGGTGGAGGTCGACTGTCCTGACGGCGGCTATGCCGTCGACGCGCCCTACGCGGTTGCTTGCGACGGCCACAATTCTCCTGTCCGCGCGATGATGGGCCTGGATTTCGACGGCCGCATCTTCGAGGACAATTTCCTGATTGCTGACGTCAGATTGAAGCAGGCCCGTCCCTCGGAGCGCTGGTTCTGGTTCGATCCCCCTTTCAATCCTGGCCGTTCCGCGCTCTTGCACAAGCAGCCCGACGATGTCTGGCGTCTGGATTTTCAGCTCGGCTGGAACATCGATCGAGAAAAGTGCATCCGTCCAGAGAATGTCGACCCCCTGGTTCGCGGTATGCTGGGAGAGGATGTGGAATTCGAGCAGGAATGGTACAGCGTCTATACCTTCCAGTGCCGGCGCATGGCACGCTTTGTCCATGATCGCGTCATTTTTGCAGGCGACTCTGCACATCTGGTGTCGCCGTTCGGTGCGCGTGGCTGCAATGGCGGGGTCGCAGATGCGGACAATCTTGCCTGGAAGCTGGATCGGGTCCTTGCTGGCACGGCCACGCGCGGGTTGCTCGAAACCTACAACCACGAAGCGATCGTTACCGCCGATGAGAATATTCTCAATTCGACGCGCTCGACCGATTTTCTCACGCCCAAGTCCGGGATCAGCCGGGCATTTCGCGATGCCGTCCTGGAGCTGGCAAAGGACCACGCATGGGCGCGCCCCTTCGTCAATTCTGGGCGCCTGTCGACGGCCGTCGCATATCCGGATTCGCCCTTGAGCCAACCCGACCAGCAGGAGGATGAATGGCGTGGCGTTGCGCCAGGCCATGTCCTCGTGGACGCGCCGATCGATGATGGCTGGCTGATGCAGTTGCTGGATGGAGATTTCGTTCTTCTCGCTGCCGATGAAAGCGTGCCCCGCGCGCCTGGACTGCGCATCATCGTCCTGGATGAACGGAGCGATCCCCATGGCATGGTCGCGTCCCGCTACGATCTCAAGCCAGGGTCTGCCTATCTCGTGCGGCCGGACCAGTATGTCGCCGCGCGCTGGCGCAATCCGACCATCGAACAGATCCAATCGGCATATGAACGAGCTGCAATACGTGGAGGTTGACCCCAATGAGCATTGCATTATCGAAAACACCGAACATCGACCATGTCGATGATTTCTATGCAGAACTTATCGCGTTACACGAAGGGCTTGATGAACAAGAGAGCGCAGTTCTCAATGCAAGGCTCATCCTAATACTGTCCAATCACATCGGCGATAACGCGGTGCTGGCCGAAGCGCTCCGCCAAGCTAAGCGGCGCTGATGAAAATTCGCAACTCCCGCGCGGCTCTGGCGTTGCTCTGCGTAATATACACGTTCAACTTCATGGATCGTCAGGTCGTGTCGGTTCTGGCCGAACCGATCAAGCTGGATCTACGCTTGAGCGATACGCAATTGGGGATGATCAGCGGTTTCGCTTTCGCCATATTCTACACCGGCTTCGGTCTGCCGGTGGCGGCGCTGGCGGACCGGGTTTCGCGGGTCAAGGTGCTTGCCGTTGCCTGTTCGCTGTGGAGCATCTCTTGCGCGGCCTGTGGACTGGCGACGAATTTCGTCCAGCTCGCCGCTGCGCGGATCGGCGTCGGTCTGGGCGAAGCCGGCGGGGTTGCGCCATCCTATTCGATTATTTCCGATCTCTTCCCCCCCGCCGAGCGCGCGCGAGCGCTGGCGGTTTTTTCCCTTGGAGTTCCATTTGGCCTTGCGCTGGGTTCTGGGCTTGCAGGATGGTCGGCGGCGCAATGGGGCTGGCGAACGAGCTTGCTCATTGTCTGTATTCCCGGTCTTGCACTTGCGCTGCTGCTGATTTGCCTGGTGCCGGAACCGCAGCGCGGCGCGATGGATGGTGGGGCGATCCAACCCAAAGCATCGCTCCTCGAAACCTCGAAGATTTTCTTCCGCACGCCGGCGATCATTTCGACCGCCATGGCATGTGCGATCGGGGGGATTCCAAATTACGCATTGATGGCCTGGATGCCAGCTTACATGATCCGGGTTCTCGGCATGAGCTTGACCGAGGTGAGCATCTATCTGAGCCTCACCATTGCAATTGCGATGGGCGCTGGCACCTGGCTCAGTGGCCTTTTCGCAGATCGGTGGGGGGCGCGTGACAAGCGGGCCTATTCCTGGGTCAGCGGTGGAGCGATGATAGCCGCCGTGCCGTTCCTCATCATTGGTCTCTCGGCTCAGCGCTGGCAAATCGCATTGCCCTTGATGGGATTGAGCCTTGGCTGCGCCGGTGCCTACCTTACGCCGGCGGTGAGCTTCATCCAGAACTCGGTCAACGCGTCCCAGCGGAGTACAGCGGCCGCGCTTCAGCTACTGATGGTCAACCTCGTCGGGATGGGGATTGGGCCCTTATATGTCGGCATGTCGAGCGATTGGCTGCATTCCAGCCATGGAACAGAATCGCTGCGTATCGGGCTTGCCGGTCTCGCGCCGTTCCTTATCGCTGCTGCGCTAGCAAACCTCGTTACGATGCGCGTTATATCGCGCTCGCGAGAACATAAACACGCACTGAATTGATCCGGATCCAACCCGCCTCTAAGTGGACATGGGGGCCATTATATTGGGCGGCTTCAGCGCTAGCGACAGAAGCTATCCTTGCCATAAGGCCTTGACGCTGCGATGGCGCGGGGTTGATGCTGCTGACGTCAAATCGGGTTTTGGCCGGGAGGGGGAAGCATCGCCCCACGCCGGAGGTAAGGGTGTTCGCGTGGGTGCTGAAGGGCGCGGAGTTCAGTCGATAGAGGTCGGCGCCCGTATATTGGAGGCGATCGCGGCCGCGGGCGACCTTGTGATGTTGCGCGACATCGCTCTGGAAGCCGGCATTGCGTCGGCTCAGGCGCATCCATATCTCGTGAGTTACCGTCGCTGCAATCTCGTCGAGCAGGATGAAGAGTCCGGCCGCTACCGCTTGGGACCTCTTGCGTTGCAACTGGGGTTGGCCCGATTGCGCAGCTTCGACCCACTGAAAGCCGCTGGCGAGGCGGCCGCGCAATTTGCAGCTGAGACGGCAATGTCGGTCGCTATAACGGTCTGGGGCGCCTATGGACCGACCGTCGTACAAATGCACGAGGGTTCGGATCAGATTCACACGGCGCTTCGGCCAGGGACGGTCTTTTCGCTGACGGGTTCGGCAACTGGCCGAATATTCTGCGCCAATCTCGGAGCCGAGATCATCGTTGAAGCGATCAGGGCTCAGAAAGCAGAGAAATTCCCATCGCGCATTGTCGGCTCGATCTCCGATTTCAAGTCGATCAAATCAGAACTGCTGAAAATTCGTGAACATGGCTATGCGACGACAACATCGGACCCTATCCCCGGCATCAGCGCGATATGCGCGCCGATATTCGAAACGGGAGGCGAATTGACGGGCGCAATCACGGTGATCGGACCGGCGCTTTCCTTCAATCTCGACCCCTCCGCCGCATTGGTTCGCGGGGTCATTGACCTGGCGAACGCGATTTCCGCCAGAGCGGGATATCAACGTCCCGCCAGCTTCGCATGACGTCCGGAACTCAGACCAGCGTGAGCCGAAATAGATGAGCAAAAGCGCGGGACGGGGCATCCAGTCTGTCGAGGTAGGGAACAGGTTGTTGCTTGCCCTTATGCGGTCGGGTTCGCCGATGATGCTGCGGGATCTTGCTTATGAAGCCAAAATCGGCGCCGCTCAGGCCCATGCCTATCTGACCAGTTTTCGCAGAGCCGAGCTGGTGGAGCAGGAGCCGACGAGCGGCCGATATATCCTTGGCCCCGCGACCAACCGGCTGGCCAGCGCGCGGATGGCGACCTTTGATCCCATGTCGAAAATCAACGCTCTGGCCCCGGATTTCGCGCATTCGCTCGGTGTCATGCTCGCATTGCTGGTGTGGGGACCGGTCGCGCCCACGGTCTATCGCGTCCATGACTCCAGTCAGGTCGTCAATACCAACCTTCGGCCGGGCACGACATTCAATATTCTCAGCTCTGCTGCCGGAAGAATTTTCGGCGCGTTCGACACCTCGCCTGCGGTGACGGAACGCCTTGCCTTTGAACTGGCCAGCGTAACCGGGGACGGCGCAAAGGAGGCGTTCGATTCAGCCATCGCTCAGATCCGCCGGTCCGGCTATGCGGTCATGATCGAAAGCCCGGTCCCGGGATTATCATCGATCGCGGCGCCAGTCTTGCGGAATGGCGAGTGCATATTGGTCGCCATGATCATCGGATCGAGAGCGGCATTGGAGGCGCAGGGCGCCAACAGCCCGGCCGAAGCGCTGCTGGCGTTTACCCGCACGGCCTAGGAAATGTCGGCGTCCGGCTGGGCTGCAGGATGGGCAGCGCCGAATGCCGACACCAGCTCTGCCGCGCCGCTCACCTTTTGCACTAGAGGGAAAGGACTCAGGTCGACCTTGAAACGGTGAGCGGAATAGACCTGTGGGACGAGGTAGCAATCGGCCAGCGTCGGCGTATCGCCGAACGCAAAGGCGCCGGAATAACGCGCCAGCATTTTTTCAAGCGCTGAAAACCCCTCGCCGATCCAGCGTGCGATCCACGCATCGATTTGATGCTGCTGCACGTTCAGATCCACCTTGAGATAATCGAGGACACGTAAATTGTTCAGCGGATGAATGTCGCAGCCGATCATGGCGGCCATTGTGCGGACAATGGCGCGATCGTCACTGGAGTCTGGTAGCAATGGTGGCAACGGATATCGTTCTTCCAGCCATTCGAGAATTGCCGGACTTTGAATCAGGACATTCCCGTTGTCTGTCTCCAGCGCCGGCACGAGATGCTGCGGATTGATGACGCCATAGTCGGCGCTCTTGTGGGCGGATGTCCGCAGATCATGCGTGATCTGGCCAAACGACAAGCCCTTGAGGCCAAGCGCGATCCGGGCACGATAGGACGCGCTGGACCGCCAGTAACCGTGGAGGATCACGGCGCGACGCCGCCGTCGTGGATCAGGCCGGTGCACTCCCCAAACCCGATCGAAACGAAGCCGTCCGCCTCGCACGTCGCGGTGAGGATCAACTCATCGCCACCTTCGAGGAAGGCCCGGCTTTCGCCCGTGGGCAGTTCTATCGGCGTGGACCCATTGCGCGTGATCTCCATCAGGCTTCCCAGACCGTCACTCGTCGAAGCCGATATGGTGCCCGTGCCGAGCAGGTCGCCGGCCTGGAGATTGCATCCGTTGCACGTGTGATGCGCGACCATCTGCGCGATCGTCCAGTACATGTTGGATGCCGGGCCACGGCCGATGCGATAGATATTCATTCCGGAGGCCGCCATGGCCTTGCTTCGCACGCCGACTTCCAAGGTGAGCGCTAATGCGCCATGCGCCTGATCGACCTCATCCCACAGATAGGGGAGCGGTCTGGGATCACTCTCGGGACGCGCCGGCTGCGGGATGCGGAAAGGCGCGAGCGCTTCGGCCGTTATGATCCATGGGGAGATGGTGGTCAGGAAGTTCTTCGCCACGAACGGCCCCAAAGGCTGGTATTCCCATGCCTGAAAGTCCCGCGCTGACCAGTCGTTCAGCAGGCAGAGGCCGGCAATGTGCGCGCTTGCTTCGCTAATGGGGATCGGCTGGCCAAGCTCGTTGCCCGGCCCGATCCATACGCCCAGTTCGAGTTCGTAATCGAGTTTCTGCGTCGGCCCGAAAAAGGGCATTTCCGCCTCCAAAGCCTTGCGCTGGCCGGTCGGTCGCTGAACCGCAGTGCCCGATGGACGGATGGAGGACGCGCGTCCGTGATAGCCGATCGGTATATGCTTGTAATTGGGAAGCAGCGGATTGTCGGGCCGAAACATCGATCCGATATTGGTCGCATGATGGATACCGACGTAGAAGTCCGTGTAGTCGCCGATCCGTCCGGGCAAGTGCATCGCCGCGGCGGACTGGGCGATAAGCATCGGGACAACCCGCGCACTCTGGTCCGCGTTCGACAGCAGGGCCGAAACCGCCTTCCTCAGCGCGATCCGAGCTTGCGCCCCCATTTCGAGCAGCGCGTTGAGTTGCGATCCTGCTGCCGCTTCAGCTGCAAGTTGCGCATCGCCCTGCAGAAGTTGCGATGCGGCAAGTGCCTTCAAATCGAGAATCAAATCACCGATGGCAATGCCGCCGCGCGGCGTGTCTCCGGCTACCGAGAAGATCCCCAGGGGAAGGTTCTGGATGGGGAAACAGGCATGTCGATTCGCGCTTTCGATCCAGCTCGTCCTCAGTGGATCATGGGTTTCGTCAATCGCTGGCCTGGTCATTTTGGCAACTCCGCCTTGGTAAATCCGGACCAGACTTCATCATAGTCGGATTGGCATTCAGGAAGGCCCAGCGCCTGCGCGGTCGGACAGATGATGAAGCGGCTTTCGAACATGAACGCCATCGTATTTTCGATCTTGTGCGGTTTCAGGTCCGCCGCAACGGCCTTTTCGTAACTGGCCCTGTCCGGGCCATGGCCGTTCATGCAATTGTGCAGCGAGGCGCCGCCGGGCCGGAAGCCAACGTCCTTCGCATCATAGGATCCGTGAATTAGCCCCATGAACTCACTCATGACGTTCCTGTGAAACCAGGGCGGCCTGAACGTGTCCTCGCCCACCATCCAGCGCGGCGGGAAAATGACGAAGTCAATATTGGCTGTCCCCGGCATGTCGCTCGGGCTGGTCAGGACGGTGAATATTGACGGATCGGGATGGTCGTAGCTCACCGTGTTGATGCTGTTGTACCGGCTCAAATCATATCGATACGGCGCGAGATTGCCGTGCCAGGCAACCACATCGAACGGCGAATGGTCCAGCGTCGTGGTCCACAGGCGGCCGCAGAATTTTTGCACAATCTCGAACGGCTCGTCGATGTCCTCGAACGAGGCGACGGGTGCCTCGAAATCGCGAGGATTGGCCAATCCGTTGGCTCCGATCGGGCCAAGGTCAGGAAGGCGCAACAGAGCGCCATTATTTTCGCAGACATAGCCGCTTGCCGCGCCATCCGGCAAGGAAACGCTGAACCGCACGCCACGTGGGATGACCGCAATCTGTTGCGGCTCTATCTCGATGACACCGAGTTCGGTCTTGATTTCCATCCTGCCGGATGCGGGGACGATCAGCATTTCGCCGTCGCTGGAGAAGAAGGCGCGGCGGTCCATGTCGCGGCTGGCGGAAAACAGGTGGATACCCATTCCCGCGCCCGCTGCCACATCGCCGTTGCCGCCAATCGTCACGAGGCTGTCGATGAAGTCAACGGGGCCCTCGGTCGCCCGAATGGGATCCCAACGGAGCCGGTTTGGCGGTGTCGGAGTGGCGAACGGGCCAGAATTGAAGCGTGCGTTCTTCTCGTAAACCGAAAAGGGCCCGTGGCTCGCAGCGGGCCGAATGCGATAGAGCCAACTGCGCCGATTTTCACTGCGTGGCGCCGTGAATGCCGTGCCGGAAAGCTGTTCCGCGTAGAGGCCGAACAGAACCTTCTGCGGCGAGTTTCTGCCCAGCGGAAGGGCGCCGGCGATCGCCTCGGTTGAGACGTGGTTGCCAAATCCGGCAATGTATTCGCGCAATGTGATGCTCCAGCGAAGTCCTCGGCTAAGACGAGTTAGGCCGCGCCGACACGTAGTGCCACCGCCTAGCCCCCGGCGCACGCGTGGCGCAACAGAAATTTGCCAATAGCAAATCGATTCGTCATTTCCTCGGTGAACCGAGTGCACTCGGAGATGACCATGTTTGCTGACGGGCATAGCCTTTGTGCGAACGCGGGCCGGCCGTCTCCCGCTCGATCTTCTGGATATATTCGTCAGCGACCAGCTTGAATGTCGTCTTCGCGGCCATCTCCGCCTCCAGCTTGCGCTGGCGCTTTTCTTCAACCGGATCGATACCTTCCTCAAGCTGATTGCGTGCTTCGTCGCGCGCCTTGCGGGCGTCCTGCAACGAGACGTCCGGGAACGAGCCGAAGGAAAGTTCTTCTCGACCCCGAATTTCCTGAACCGGAAACGCCAGAGGAGGGAGCCGCTAGGCTGCACCAGGAGATAGAGACCTTTTGCGTCCGCGACCTTATCGCGTCCGCATTCCGGCCGATCTGCGGCAGGTAGTCGGCGCCACGCATGTGAACCGTTCCCTCCGCACAGCTTCATTTCCCGTCGCGACACGGTTGGTCAGGACGATGGCTTACGAGGTCGAGCGACATTTTGAAGATGTGCGGTCTGGAAAAGTAGGCTAGACGAGCCATGATGTTTAGCTCTACTTGCCCGCCTAAGAATATCAACCACACGGCGCCGTAGGCTATTCTAGTCGGTACGCACTACTGTCCTGCTTCCGTGTTAACTACGTCTTTTCCTCACTCGAATTGAGTACGCGCTACCTCGATTTCGCAGTTATCACCAAAGGAGATTTCGAGCATACTCGCGACTCCGATTTGCATCGAGTGCTAACGAGACGGAATTAACCGGAAGGAGTTGTCGCATGATACGCACAAACCTAGCGGCGCTCATTGCGGCCGGGTTCATCGCCACTCAAGGCCAAGCAAATCCGATTTCAATATCGTGTTATAACCCCCACATGGACGCGCAGATGAATGCTAATGACCGGCTTCCAAACGGTTACGGTCAAGCGTCATCCGCACGAGTGCAAATAAACATCCATCAGGACCCTGGTCCCGGTGTTCTGTTTATGGACAACAGCAATCATGCAGTCTGCACCGGCACACTTAAAGAGGCTGGCACGATCACCGGTGGCAAGGTCGTGATCGTACCTGGGGCCGCATACACAGCAGGTGGTGATGAGCAGAAACACGATGGTAGCTATATCAAGAGATTTGTTTCAACTCAGTCGAAGATAATCGACAATAAGAATATCCAGTTCGATGTCATTTTCGATGACAATGATGCAAACTGGAGCGGAACAATTAATGTTAATTTTATTGTCCAGTATCAGCCCTACACGCCTTAAAAGAGTGGATGAGGCCGGTTCGAGCCAACTGGCCCGATTTCGGCCTCGAATCGTATTCCGCCGCTATTATTTCGCTGTGGGGCGTCCCCAAAATCATAGAGGTGAGTCAGGTCCAAGTCTGGATAGCAGATCATCGAGATGGCTTTGTGGAGGTGATCTGCGCTAAAGCCTTTGCCATACTGATCAGCAACCGCACCCGCTGCCGAGCCGGACGAGGTGCCCCATCCACCAAGAGTAAGAGCGACTTCGCGCTCCACCCTCGCTGCTCGAAGAGCGTCGCGAAACGAATGCCGGGCCGAGTGGAAGCAGGTTCGCTCTGCATTTGCTCCGCAGGAAACTAGATAACGAGCGAACCACACCGAGAATTTTCCTGAATATCGCCCATATCGGTCCGGCATTAGCTCTGGGAAAAGCCTCACGTCGGCCGCGCCTTGCCGAGCCGCGACATATCTGGCAAAGCCAATACGAATTAGCATCGGATGGACAGGCACGAGGCGAGCGCTGGCGCTTGTTTTCAAATGCTTTGCATCCGCCTCGTCGGCGCAAACGGCGAAGCATATAACGCCATCGACTTCTTGGATATCCGAAGTGAGAAGCTGGCATATCTCGCCTTGCCTCATTCCGGAAAACAGGGCGATCAGAGGTATCCAGAACCTCGCCCTTCTTGGCCGTTCAGGGCCAACCTGAGCGTAGCCGTTTTGGTCATTACGACAACCCCTGTATAGCGGCGCATTGAACATGCGTGTTAGCTGATCGGATGAGAATGGGAGCCGCTTATCACGGGCCGCGACGGTCTCAGCGACGCGTAAGCCCCTTGCCGGATTCCGCGTGACGATTTCTTCGCGCACAGCCCAATTAAGCAGCGTCGAAAATTTATTCATATATTCGTTGCAATTGGCGGAACTCATTGATGAGATTCCCTCCGATCGCGCCTTCGCTACCGCCTCCTGAGGCGAAAGCTTGGGCCACCTCTTGCGTGCGTTTGGTGGAAGGTCGCGAAGCACGGAAAGGACATTCCGACAAACTTCGCGCGTGATCGAGACGAGCGGAATATCAGGCCCGATTATCGCTAGGATGGTTGCGAAGGTCGTTCGATAGAGGTGCAGGCTCTTAGCGGTTCGACGAGACGTAGGGTCGCCGAGATACCGCTCGCAGGCTTCGGCAGCAGTGACGGGCGGAGGCACATCTCGCGGTTCGAGCTTGGGGGGCTGAAAGATCGCTCGTGCAGCACCGACCGGTGGTGAAGTCGTAGCCTGATCAATCCCCTCCCCTCTCATAGCAGACCGCACATCTTCAAAATGTCGCTCGACCTCGTAAGCCATCGTCCTGACCAACCGTGTCGCGACGGGAAATGAAGCTGTGCGGAGGGAACGGTTCACATGCGTGGCGCCGACTACCTGCCGCAGATCGGCCGGAATGCGGACGCGATATTGATAAATTGCGCCTCGACGCCAAAGCCCTGAGAAGCGCCTGTGCATCTTATGTGTGATACAGTTCGCGTCGGGCTTTCTTGAATTATCTGAGATAGTTGACCCCGTTTTTGGGGGCTTCGTGTGCGACACCCGTGTGCCGCAGTCACGACTCGACCGTTGATTAAACGGTTGTTTTTCAACGATTTTGTGGTGGATGGTGCCGCTTACAGGACTCGAACCTGTGACCCCCGCATTACGAATGCGATGCTCTACCAACTGAGCTAAAGCGGCTAACCGGAGGGCGGCCATTAACAGCGGTTGCCGGCTTGTTCAAGCGCCCGGTCGCGGTGGCCTCGAAAGGATTTCGCCGCCTTTACCAATCCTCAACCCGCTACGGGCATGGTCGCGGTCATATGGCGTCCTGCGGGAACAGGGGCGCCGCTGTGCCAGGGGCCCGAACATGGAAGATTATCGCTCGTTCAATGCAGAGGATCTCGCGGAGTGGGATTTTCCCGCCGCCGATGAACCCTGCATGGATATGCCGCCGATGATCGGCGCCGATGAGCGGCGCATGCATGTCCGCGCCTATGAAATGTGGCTGTCGCTGCTCGATGGCCGTGATTATCCGGCAATCGCCGATCTCGATTCGGAGGCGCTCGGCGAGTTCGGCGCCTATTCGGTACTGCTCGACTTCTCGGTCGACCGGGTCAATCCGACGATCGCCTATCTCGGTCGCGCGTTGCGCGAGGAAGGCGGACTGACGGCGGACATCGAATCGGTCGCGGACGTCCCGGCCCGCACCGTACTGTCGCGCCTGACCGGCCATTATAGCGAGATACTCGACAACCGCGCGCCCGTCGGCTTCGAGGCCGAGTTCATCAGCCAACGTGGCCAGCCGATGCTGTATCGCGGTATCCTGATGCCCTATTCGTCGAACGGCAAGCTGATCGATCTGATCCACGGCGTGATCAACTGGAAGGAAGCCGCGGAACAGACGCTGGCACCCGATATCCTCGAGGCGGTGACCACCGCCTTTGCCGGGCCTGCGCGCACGCCTACCGAGCTCGTCACCACCAGCGACCACGCCGCCGTGGCGGTCGCGGGCGAACTTCCCGCACTTGCCGAGCTGGTCGACGATGCACGCGCCCTGGCGGGCGAGGCGCGCGACTGCGAAGGCCGCACCCGCCACGCGCTCTATCGTGCTCTCTCCTTCGCCTATGACGTCGCGCTGGCCGCCGAAATGGACCCGGACGGCCTTGCGTCGCTGCTCGCCGGCGCCGGCATCGTGCCGCAGGCGCGCGCACCGATGACGCCGATCGTCAAGCTGGTGTTCGGCCGCGATTATGACCGCAAGCGACTCACCGAGTTCGCCGCGGTGCTCACCCACGCCCGCCGGCTGTGCCTTGCCGCCGGCCAGGTAGAGCAATGGCTGGCCGGCCTCGCCGGCGGGATCAAGGCTGTAGTCGCCGCCGAGCGCGGCGAGCGCCGCCCTGCCCTGAAGGTCGATCGGGTCCAGTCCGCAAGGATGATGCTGGGCAGCGCCCTGCCCCGCGCGATCGTCGACCTCGGCGATGTCGAGGGCGACATCATGCTGCTCGTCGCCCGGCGTGAAGCCGACGGAAAGGTGGCGATCGTTTCGCGCCCGATCATCGAGCGCGGCCTTGTGGACAAGGCGCTGCAGCGCTTCATCGCCTGACAAAGTTGGCCTCGGACGCCGTCACGGTCAGGAATGACCGGCGCGGGCGACTATCCGCACGTCCATTGCGAATGTCGGACGAACGATGCCGACTGCTTGTGGCCGCCATGCCACGGGTCCATATCGAGCCGTCATCCCCATCCGAGCAGCCCGGCCCGAGCCGGGACAGGGGAAGCAGGAGCGGTGCTTCATGGACAGCAAGACCACGGTGCGCACGGCACCGGACAAGAATGATTTCACCGATACCTTCCAGAAGGCGCTGACCGCGGGCGCCCTGCCCGGCGAACTCGCGGATCTCGACGATGAGCAACTCGCCCAGGCGGCGGCCTATCTCGCCCAGACCGCGTTGCGGCGGCAGCCCGGCCATCCGGTCATCGCCATCCAGAGCATCGCCGGCCATGCCGACGGGCACCGGCTCATGCGGATCGCGGTGGTCAATGACGATATGCCGTTCCTCGTCGACTCGGTATCCGCCACCCTCGCCGCCCATGGGATCGAGATACGCCGGCTGCTTCACCCGGTCGCCGCGGTCCGCCGCGACGAGGACGGCAATCTGTCGGCGGTGCTTCCGCAGGGATCGACCGGCGAGCGCCGCGAATCGCTGATCTATCTCGAGGCCGAGCGGGTCGACGCGCGCGAGCGGCAGGAACTTGCCCAGGCCATCGCCGCCGTGCTGGCCGATGTCCGCGCCGCCGTGCGCGACTGGCCGCAACTGCAGGTCGCGATGCGCGACGATGCCGAACGGTTGCCCGATGGCGAAGGCGCGGCGCTGTTGCGCTGGATGCTGGACGGCAACCTCACGCTGCTGGGCCATCACGTCGCGCCAGTGAAGGGCGAGCCGCGCGACAAGCTGGGCATATTGCGCGTGTCCGACCGCGGGCTCTGGCGCGACCAGACGGCGAAGGCGGCCATCGCCTGGTTCGAGCAGGGCGGCGCTGCGCCGTTGCTGCTCAAGAGCGACTGCCGCTCCACCGTCCACCGCCGCTCGCCGCTCGACCTCGTCGTCGTGCCGGTGCGCCGGGGCAAGGAGGTGGTCGCGCTCTCGATCCACGCCGCCTTGTGGACCAGTGCCGCGCTGCGCGCGCCGACGGCCGAGATCCCGCTGCTGCGGACCCGCGTGGCCGCGATTGAGGAGCGGCTCGGCTTCGATCCCAGGGGTCATGCCGGCAAATCGCTCCACCACGCTTTGTCGGAACTGTCAGCCGACCTGATGCTCACCTTGCCCGCCGAGGCGCTCGAACGGGTTGCGCTGACCGCGATGTCGCTGATCGACCGGCCCCGCCCGCGCCTCGAGATAGCGCGCTCCACCCTCGGCGAACATCTCATTGCAATCGTCTGGCTGCCGCGCGAACTTCTGACGACGGCGCGCCGCGTCGCAATCGGCGAGATGCTGACCGAAGCGTCGGGCGCGACTCTGTCGAACTGGTCGCTGCACCTGGGCGAAGGCGATATCGCTCAGATCCGCTACATGCTCGATCTGCCGCCTGGGGCCGAGGATCCGGACAGCGCGCCGCTCGACGCGCGACTGACCGAGATGCTGCGCGGTTGGGAACCGGCGGTCGAGGCGCGGCTGGCCGAAATCGAGCCGCGCAGCCGCGCGGTGCGGCTTGCGATCGACTATGCCGCGGCCTTTCCGAGCGGCTACCGCACCCATTCGAGCCCCGCCGAAGCCGCCAGCGATATCCTGCGGCTGGCGGCGCTGGCCGATGGCGACGCGCGCAACTGCCGCCTCTACCGCAGCGACAAGGACCCCGAAAACCGGCTGCGGCTCAAGATCTATCGACGCGGAGGGCTGATCGCCCTCTCCGAGGCGGTGCCGGTGCTGGAGAATTTCGGCTTCCGGGTTCTCGAGGAAATCCCCACGGCGCTCGACGGCGGCCGAACCGATTTCGTCCACGAGTTCCGCGTGGATCTCGCCGACGCCGCGACGGCTTCCGCGGTGCTCGACCGCAGCACCGTCGCCGAAGCGGCGATCGCCGCAACGCTAGAAGGGCGGGCTGAAAACGACCTCTTCAATGAGCTGATCGTCACGGTGGGCCTCTCCCCGGACGAAGCGGTGCTGTTCCGCGCCTGGTTCCGCTATTTGCGGCAGACCGGCTTCGCCTACGGCCTCGGCACGGCTGTCGAGTCGCTCAAGAAGGCGCCCGACGTGGCGCGGAGCATCATCGCCTATTTCCGTGCCCTCCATCACCCGTCGCGCCGCGACAAGGGCGAGGCGGACCGCGTCAATGGCGAGATCGAAGCCGGCCTCAAGAAGGTCAGCGCAATCGACGACGACCGCATGCTGCGCCGATACCGCGCGGTCGTCCGCGCGACGCTGCGCACCAACGCTTTCTCGCCGGCGGCCACAGAGGCGCTTGCCTTCAAGATCGACTCCAGCGGCGTACCGGGCCTGCCCGCGCCGTTGCCGTGGCGCGAGATCTGGGTCTATTCGCCGCGGGTCGAGGGCATCCACCTGCGCGGCGGTCCGATCGCCCGCGGCGGCCTGCGCTGGTCCGATCGGCGCGACGACTTCCGCACCGAAGTGCTCGGGCTGATGAAGGCGCAGATCGTCAAGAATGCCGTGATCGTGCCGACCGGCGCCAAGGGCGGCTTCTATCCCAAGCAGCTCCCGCCGGCCGGCGACCGCGACGCCTGGCTTGCGGAGGGCACCGAGAGCTACCGGATCTTCATTCGAGCGCTGCTGTCGGTCACCGACAATATCGTCGAGGACAAGGTGGTGCACCCGGCCAAGGTCGTCATTCGCGATGGCGACGATCCCTATTTCGTGGTCGCCGCCGACAAGGGCACGGCCAGTTTCTCCGACGTTGCCAACGCTATCGCGATCGAACGCGGCTTCTGGCTCGGCGACGCGTTCGCCAGCGGCGGCAGCCACGGCTACGACCACAAGGCGATGGGCATCACCGCGCGCGGCGCCTGGGTTTCGGTGCAGCGGCACTTCGCAGAGATGGGCATCGACGTGCAGAACGACGTCATCCGCGTCGTCGGGTGCGGCGACATGTCGGGCGATGTGTTCGGCAATGGCATGTTGCTGTCGAAGACGCTCAAGCTGATCGCCGCATTCGACCATCGCCATATCTTCCTCGATCCCGATCCGGATCCCGCGAAGAGCCATGCCGAGCGCGCGCGCCTGTTCGCGCTGCCGCGATCGAGCTGGGCCGACTATAACGCCAGGCTGATTTCCAAGGGCGGCGGCATATTCCCGCGCGACCAGAAGGAAATCCCGATCTCGGCGCAGATGAAGGCCGCGCTCGACATCAGCGACGACCTGCTCGATCCGTCCGCCCTGATCGCGGCGATCCTGAAGAGCCCGGTCGACCTGCTATGGTTCGGCGGCATCGGCACCTATGTGAAGACGAAGTCCGAGACCAATGCCGAGGTCGGCGATCGCGCGAACGAGGCGCACCGGGTCGATGGCGAAGACGTACGGGCCAAGGTGATTGGCGAGGGCGCCAACCTCGGCGTGACCCAGGCCGGCCGCATCGCCTTCGGCCTCAAGGGCGGGCGAATCAACACCGACTTCATCGACAATTCGGCCGGCGTCGACTGTTCCGACAACGAGGTCAACATCAAGATCGCGCTCAATCGCGAGATGCTCGAAGCCCGGCTCGACTTCGACCAGCGCAACGATCTGCTGCAGCGGATGACCGCCGACGTCGCCCAGATCGTATTGGAGGACAACCGCCTCCAGACGCTGGCGCTGTCGCTTGCCGAACGCGGCGGCGCCGACGCGCTGCCGTCCCAGCTTCGGGTCGTCGAGATCCTGGAGGCCACCGGCCGGATCAATCGCAGCGTGGACGGCTTCGACAGCAACGACATGCTGCTGCGGCGTGCGCAGGACCATCATGGCCTCACGCGGCCGGAACTGGCGGTGGTGCTATCGCACGGAAAGCTCGCCCTGCAGGATGCGATCGAGAGCAGCGACCGGAACGCGGATCCGATGCTGACACCGCTGCTGCACGCCGCCTTCCCTTCAGCGATGCGCAAGGATTACGCGGATGCGATCGATGCCCACCGGCTGCGTCCGCAGATCATCGCCACCAAGATGTCGAACCGTGTCATCAACCGGCTCGGCATCGTCGCACCGTTCGAGATGGCGGAGGAGGAAGGCTGCTCGCTGGCTCAGGTTGCAGCGGCCTATTTCACCGTCGACACGTTGCTTGATCTCGAGCCGCTGTTCGAGCGGATCGAGCGCGCCGTCATCGGCGAGCAGGCGCGGCTCACCCTGCTCGACAGCCTCGCCGAGATCGGGCGGTCGCACGTTGCCGATCTGCTCCGCAGCATCGCGCCGGACACCGACATCGGCACGATGGTGGCAATGCTCCGCCCCGGCCTCACCAGGCTGGACAAGGCGCGCGGCGAGCTGATCAAGACCGAAGCGCGCCAGCAGTCCGACATGCTGCGCCAGCGGATCACCGCCGATGCGGTCGATCCGGCGCTGGTCGAGGCCGTCGTCCGGCTCGCCGAACTCGACGGCGCGATCGGCACGGCCGCGCTGGCGAGCGAGCTTTCGGCGGACGAGGTGGACGTCACCCGCGCCTATGTCGTGCTGGGCGAGGCGCTCGGGCTCGACTGGGCGAAGGCGGCCGCCGCGCGCTTCCGCAGCGCCGACGCCTGGGAGCGCCTGCTGGTCGCCGGGCTTACCCGCGAGTTCGGCCAGATCCGCCTCGATTTCCTGGCCCGCCGCGGCAGGAACGGCCCGGCCGCTGCCGTGAGCAAATGGCTGGAGGCGCATCAGGCACGCGCGGAGCAGTTCCGCCAGACGGTGGCCCGGGCTCGCTCGGCCGCCGCACCGACCGCCGCAATGCTCGCCCAGATCGCTGCTCAGGCGCGGACCCTGCTGATGCGGTGAACGTCGCTCTTCCGTTTCGCCGCCGCACGGGTAAGAAGGACGGCCTATGAGCGATGCGACAGAGTTGGCGGAAGGCAATGATCGCCGCCTCAATCGGCTGGTGGCGATCACTGTGGTGCTGCTGTCGGTCGCGATGGCGGTCGGCAAGATCAAGGACGACAATATCGTCCAGGCCATGCAGGCGGCACAGGCGGACAAGATCGATCGCTGGGACGAATATCAGGCGACCCGGATCAAGGCGCACGACCAGCGGATCGCCGCCGAGCTGCTTGGCCAGTTCCCCGCCCAAAAAGCCCAGCAGGGCGCGCTCGATGCTGCAGCATCCGCGACGCGCCATGATGACGAGTCAGCGACGCTCAAGCGCCAGGCGATCGAAGCGCAGGCCGACTACGACCGACTGGGATATCGCGACGATCAGTTCGATCTGTCCGACGGCTTCCTTTCGATCGCGGTGGCGGTAGCGGCCATCGCCGCCCTGGTGGAGAGCATGGCGGTACTCGGCATCAGCTGGACGGCAGCCGGCTTCGGGCTGTTGTTCCTCATCGCCGGATATGACGGCCTGCCGATCCATCCCGACCGGCTCGTCTCGTTCCTGACCTGAGACGACAGGGCGGCGGCCCCGATCGAGCCGCCGCCATTTCAGACTATTTCAAAATCGCTTCGCGCAGCATCATGTCGCCAAGGATGGTGCGGATGGCGCCGCGGGCCGCCTGCTGTTGCGAAGCCTGGGGCAGCGGGCCGTTGACCTTGGCCATGGTCGCATAAACCTCGGCGGTCGATCGGTCGAACGCGGCCATGTTGGCATATTCGGTGGCGAGGATGATGTCGGGCTCGTCCTTGCGCGGATCGGTGACGAGCAGCACCTTGTACGACAGGATATAGCCGGCTTTCTTGAGCGCCTCCTGCTGCGGCTTCCACTTCGTCGAGAGCCAGCTCATATAGTCGTCGAAATGACCGTCCAGGGTCTTGATCTGGCCGAAGTCCCAAACGCTTCCGTTCTGGAAGGACGGAGCATTCTCGTCGGCGGCGGCCATGGCGGGGACGGCTGCCGTCAAGGCGAGGGCGGCGAACATCAAAGGCAAGGTGCGCATGTGCTTACTCCATCGATTGGTGGACGGTCAGCAAAGCAACGGAATCTTGCGCCCTGCAGCGGCAGCGCGCATCCATATTGATAGAATCAGGGTGCGCCTTCGCCGCATAGTCGTCAACGATCGACCGGCTGCAGGGAGGGCCGGAAATCGTTACGGGCAAACTAGGCGCGAAGGGTTGCGGCGGTCGAGGCCAGCGGCTGGACCAGCTGCGCAGCATAGACAACGAACATCATTCCGGCCCCTCAATGGACATGCCGATCGCATCCGTAACAAAGCCGGCTGATCCGAGACATACAGCGTTTTCGACACACTCCGATGCGGTGGTCGCGCCTGATCAGCTTAAGTCATTGTCACACCGCGTATTACGCGCCTATTGTGGGAGCGCAGGGGACGCCTCGGATGATTTGCCGACCATCGCGGGGGAGGTCGGCCATGATCCTCGGCCATTGCCCCTCGCCTGCGGCTGATGGGAGGCAGCGGCCGATGTGCATGACTGCAAGGGGAGATGGCCCCGCATTTCCTTTCCCCACATGCACCATGCAGTCGATGCCATTTGAACGGCACCGGCAGGTGTACCGGTGAGCGGCTTCAACTACATCATGCTCGCCCTGGCGGGCATTGCGATACTCCTGTTCGTGATCGTGCTGGCGATATTGGTACCGCGTACACGCGGGAGGGGCGGATTCGAACCCGCCGAGCCCCGACGCGCACCACAAACACCATCACCGCGCCCAGCGGCTGTCCTGCCCATAACCGCGCCCGCGCCCGCAGTGTCTCGCCCGGATCATCCCCTCTACGCGCCATGGCGCTTGATCGAGCGCAATCTGGCCAATTCCGGTTCGGCTGGCGGACCGCTGTTCCGGCTACGGCTGGTGCCCGAAGGCGTGTTGCCCGCATGGCGCGCTGGCGCCATCGCACGCATTTATTGCGGACCCGCCGCGGAGGTTCTCGAGCAGCCTGCTTCCGCCGCGGCGCCGGCAGGCGACTATATGGTCGGATCGCTTCCCGCGGAGAACGCGGTCGACTTGGTGGTCCGGCTTTGCCCGGGCAGCAGCCCCAACGAGGGCCGCCGGTCGCGCTGGCTGTGCGAGGATCTCCAGACCGGCCAGCAGGTTGCGCTCCTCCTGCGCGAGGAGCCGGACTTCTTGCCCCCTCCCGACGCCGTGCCGCTGATCCTGATCGGAAACGCCACCGGGCTCGCGGGTTTGCGGGCGCACATCAAATCCCGGCCGCCGGGCACGCGCAATTGGCTGATCTTCGGGGATCGCAACAGCGCCGATGACCAGGTGATGGCGGTCGAGATCTCCGACTGGGTGTCGAGCGGCCACCTCGGGCGCTGCGATCTCGTCTTTCCGGGTGATGGCGAGGAACCGCGGCTCGTCACCGACCAACTGGAGGACGCAAAAGCGCCTTTGCTCGACTGGGCGCTGGCGGGCAGCGCGATCTATGTCTGCGGGAGCAGATCTATGGGCGATGACGTTCATGCCGCGCTGACCAGACTTCTCGGGGGCGAGGTGCTCGAAGTGCTGGCCGAGGCTGGGCTGTACCGGCGCTTGCTCTACTGATTCAATCGATCGCGGCCGCCCTGCGGAAGAGCCATACCCGGATCGCACTGGCGAGATTTGGCAGATCCTCGTCGGCAACCCGCTCCGCATCGATCCGGGCCACCAGTGCGTTCAGCGGCAGGGCTTCGTCGGCCGCAGCACGGACGAGCGCTTCCCAGAAGATCGGCTCCAGCGTGATGGAGGTGGCATGCCCGGCTATGTTGACCGAACGCTTGACGGGACCTGCCACCCCCGAAGGCCTCAATACATGTGCTGCCCGCCGTTGAGCGACATCGTCGAGCCGGTGACGAAACCCGCATCCTCCGCACACAGGAAGAGTACACCGCGGGCAATCTCCTCCGCATGGCCGAGGCGGCCGACCGGCACCTTGGCGATGATCTTGGCGAGCACTTCCTGCGGGACTGCGGCGACCATATCGGTGTCGATATAGCCGGGCGCGATCGCGTTGACCGTCACCCCGGCCTTGGCGCCTTCCTGTGCCAGCGCCTTGGTGAACCCATGGATACCCGACTTGGCAGCGGCATAGTTCACCTGGCCATATTGACCCGCCTGGCCGTTCACCGAACCGACATTGACGATACGGCCCCAGCCGCGCGCGCGCATGCCGGGGAAGGTCGCCTTCGCCATATTGAAGCAGCCGCCGAGATTGGTGTCGATGACCGCTTTCCAATCGTCATAGCTCATCTTCAGGATGATGCCGTCGCGCGTGATGCCGGCATTGTTGACGAGGATATCGACGGGGCCGAGTTCAGCCTCGACTTGTTGCACCCCGTCGAGGCAGGCCTGATGATCGGCGACGTCCCATTTGTAGCTCCTGATGCCGCTCGCCGCCGTGAACGCCTTGGCGCGTTCGTCATTGCCGGCGTAGTTGGCGGCGACGGAGATTCCGGCGTCTCTCAGCTTGAGGCTGATCGCCTCGCCAATTCCACGGGTTCCGCCGGTAACGATTGCCACACGCGCCATCACGTCTCTCCCTTAGATTCGAGCCGATGCTAGAACCTCACGGTGCGAAACGAAACCGCGAATTATAGGTATTTGTCGGTAGCCAAAGCCTTTGTTTCCGCCGTCAACCAGCCCTCCAGTTCGCCCCCGATGAGCCGTTCCAGCATGGCGATGCCGGCTGCGCTGTCGTTGAGGCAAGGCAGGTAGGCGAAGCGCTCCCCTCCAGCGGAGCGGAATTGCTCGCTCCCTCGTATCGTGAGCTCTTCCAGCGTCTCGAGGCAATCGGCTGCGAAGCCGGGGGCAACGACGGCGATCCGCCGGATGCCTTCCGCTCCCAACCGGGCGAAGGTCGCCTCGGTCGAAGGCTCCAGCCAGCGTGCCCGTCCAAAGCGCGACTGGAAGGAGATCACCAGATCGCGTCCCAAAGCCTCGCCCAGCAGTCTGGCGGTTTTGTGGCAGTGGCAGTGATAGGGATCGCCGAGCTCGAGTGTCCGTCGCGGCATGCCGTGGAAGCTCGCGACGATCGCTTCGGGCGTGAAGTCCAGGCTTGCCAGGCTGTCGCGCACCGACGCGGCAAGCGCATCGATATAGGCCGGATGGTCATGATAGGGGGGCAGGATGCGCAAGGCCGGTTGCCAGCGCATCGCCGCGATGGCGGCAAACGCGGCATCGGTGACGCTGGCGGTCGTAGCGCCGCAATATTGCGGATAGAGCGGCGCCAGCAATATCCGTTCGCAGCCCTGCGCCTTCAGCGCGGCGAGCCTCTCGGCAATCGCCGGCTGTCCGTAGCGCATCGCGTGATCGACGATCACCCTGTCGCCGAATTTTTCGCTCAATGCCGATGCCTGCCGAACGGTGATCACAGCCAGCGGCGAGCCGGCTTCGGTCCAGACCTGGCTATAGGCATGCGCCGACCTGCGCGGTCTGATGTTCAGGATGATGCCGCGCAGGATCGGCTGCCAGAGCAGCGACGGGATCTCGACGACGCGCGGGTCCGACAGGAACTCGGCCAGATAGCGCCGCACCGCCGCTGGTGTCGGGGCATCGGGTGTGCCCAGGTTGACGAGCAATACGCCGATCTGCGGCGTCGGCACCCGGGGATGCCCGTCGGGATATCGGTTCATGCGTCGGATAGCCTCAGCGGCAGATGACGCAAACGCTTGCCGGTGGCGGCGAAGACCGCGTTGGCTATGGCCGGCGCAACCGGCGGCACCGCAATCTCACCGGCACCGCCGGGCGGCAGATCCGAGGCGATGATCTTCACGCGTATCTCCGGCGTATCCGCGAGAGAGGGCAGGCCAAGGCCGTCGAAATTCTGCGCGGTCACCATGCCATTCCGCAGAGAGATTGCCGTGCCGAGGCCATTGGCGAGGCCCCAGACGACGCCGCCCTCGATCTGTTGCCGGACGATATCGGGATGGATGACCCGGCCGAGATCGGCAACCGCCGTAATAGTCGATACCCTGATCCGGTCGCCCTCGACCCGGGCCTCGGCGAGAATCGCGACATGGCTGTCGAAACAGCTGTGCACCGCCAGCCCTTGGCCGATGCCGGGCTCGCCCCCCTGCCAGGCCCCGATCGAAGCGGCCATCTGAAGGCAGCGCGCAAGCCGGGGCTGCTGGCTCAGCGCCTGCATCCGGAAGGAAAGAGGATCGAGCCCGGCGCTCAGCGCCAGTTCGTCGATGAAGCTCTCGGTGAAGAACGCGGTATAGCTGTTGGCGACCGACCGCCACGCGCCGGTCGGCACCCCGGTCGCGACCGCCGCGTGGTCGACGGCGAGCGCGGATATCGCATAGGGCGGTACCGCTCCTTCGATCGCGCCGCGCTCGGGCCCGTAGCTGGCCTTCGCCGGTTTGCCCAGAATCCGATCGAACATCTCCGACGCCGTCGATGGCGCAGCGATTTTCGCGGACCAGGCCGCGATCGAACCACCCGGACCTACGCGCGCCTTCATCCGCGCGAGGGCGGGCGGGCGGAAGCGGCTGTGCTGGATATCCTCGCGGCGTGGCCAGACCAGCTGGACCGGCTTGCCGATCTTGCGCGCCAGGATTGCCGCCTCGACAGCGGCGTCGACCTCGGTCTTGCGGCCAAATCCGCCCCCGATGAGCGTGGGGTAGATGATGACGCGGTGCTCGGCCAGGCCGACGGCTGACGCAACCGCGGTGCGAGTCAACGGCACAGCCTGCAACGGCGCCCAGATCTCGAGCTCGTCCTCCTGGAAGCGCGCAGTGGCGGTCAGCGTCTCCATCGGAGCGTGCGCCAGCATCGGCGCCGAATAATTCGCACTGATCACGCTTGGCCCGCTCAACGCCGCATCGGGATCGCCGCGCTCGCTGAAGCGCTTGACGTCTTCGCCATCGAGAGCCGCCGCCAGTGCACGCTCTACGGTGCGGTCGTCCGGGCGCGGTCCCGATGTTTCGAACTCCACGGCGAGCGCCTGCAGGCCGCGATCCGCGGCCCACCAGTTGGTGCCGACGACGGCGACCCAGCCCGGATTGGTGACCACGGCCATCACCCCCGGCGTCGCCTCGGCATCGGCCGTCGTCATCTTGACGGGACGCGCGCCGCCATAGGGGCCATGCGCGATCGACGCATAGACCATGCCGGGCAAGCGGACGTCCGCGCCGAACTGCGCCGATCCGTCGACCTTCGCCGGCAGATCCAGCCGAGGCACCGACTGACCGACCAAGGTCCGCTCGGCCACAGTCCTGAGCGTCACCGGGTTGGGCGGAACGAGACGAGAGGCTGCCTGGGCCAGTTCGCCGAAGCGAAGCCGGTCGCTCCCGCGCACGACGAAGCCTCCTTCGGTGTTGCAGGCTTTCCAGTCGATGCCCCAGCGTTCCGCGGCTGCCATGCACAAGAGGCTGCGTGCCGCCGCTCCCGCCTCGCGCAGCCGGGTTTCGAAGTTGCGGATCGAGGAAGAGGCCCCGGTGAGCGTCAGGTTGTTCCGCATCGCGACCTCGCGCGCCGCCCAGTGGCCAATCCCCTGCATCCATGCGGGCAGGCGATGCTCGACCTCCGCGTCGATCGGCATGCTGTTGGCGTAGAGCGGGTTGATTGGCGCCGGCTCCACGCCGACGGTGCGCCAGTCGGCGCCCAGTTCATCCGCCAGGATTTGTGGCATCGCGGTGTAGACGCCCTGCCCCATCTCCGCCTGCGGCACGGCTACGATGACCCGCCCGTCCGCACCGATCTTGAGGAAAGCATTGAAGATGCTTTCGCCCGGCGCCGCGACCAGATTGGGAGCATAATGACGCGGCCACACCGCCCAGCCGACCAGCAGACCCGCCGCCGCCCCGCCGCCGACCAGCAGCTTGCGCCTGGTGATGCCGCCAGCCTTACCCGGCTCTCTCTCCCGATCGACGCGTTCGTGCATGATGGCATGATAGGGAGCCGCGCAAGAGGAAGCCAGAGCGACTTCCGCTTGAATGGCGTTGAAGAAGGCGCATCGGTGGCGCATGAGCGCGCGCATGTCGTTGCTGTCCCGACCCGCCGCTCCATCCCCCCGCCCTGCTGCGCTCGCCAACTGGCTGCTGCTCGTCGCGGCGCTTGTGTTCGCCATCGTGGTGGTCGGCGGGATCACCCGGCTGACCGAGTCAGGCCTGTCGATCACCGAGTGGAAGCCGATCCGCGGCATCGTCCCGCCGCTGAACGACGCCGAGTGGCAGGCCGAGTTCGATAATTACAAGACGATCCCGCAATATGCCGCCTTCAACCTCCACATGACGCTGGCGGGCTTCAAGTCGATCTACTTCTGGGAATATCTCCACCGGCTGCTCGCACGCGGCATCGGCGCCGTGCTGGCCGGCGTCATGCTGGCCGCATGGTGGAAGCGCGCGATCCCCGCCCGCTATGGCTGGCGGATGATCGCGATCTTCGCGCTCGGCGGGCTGCAGGGCCTGATCGGCTGGTGGATGGTCTATTCGGGCCTGTCGACACGGACCGAGGTCAGCCATATCCGCCTCGCCACCCATCTGCTCGCCGCGCTGCTGATCTTCTCGGCGCTGCTATGGACCGCGCTCGACCTCCGTCGCCTCGCCCGCGATGGCAGCGCCCGGCCGGCCCGGCTCTCTGGCCTCGCCCTCGCGGCGCTGCTGATCCTGGCCGTGCAGATCATGCTGGGGGCGTTCGTGGCCGGACTGCGCGCCGGCTATGCCTTTGCGAGCTGGCCGAAGATGGGCGAGGACTGGTTTCCCGCGGGGGGATGGAACCCGGCGCTCGGTTTCGCCAATCTCCATGACAATCCGATCGTGGTGCAGTTCGCCCATCGCTGGTGGGCCCTGGTCGCCGCCCTTGCCGCTCTGGCCGTGGCCGGCGCCGCACGAAGCGCCGGCGCGAAGGGTCCGGTTTATGCCGTTGCGACCTTCATCCTGCTCCAGATCGGGCTGGGTATCGCGACACTGCTGACCGGAGTAGATCTGCATGTGGCGGTCGCGCACCAGGCCGTCGCGGTGCTGCTGCTGGGCTCGGTGCTGTGGGCTGCGCACGCCCTGCCGCCGAGAAGGTATCATGATACCTCATTAAAATAAGCCCATTTTTCTTGACTCTTTCGACGTTCCTGCGCATTAGCGCGCCGTCAACGCCGCTCCGCGATGGGCGGCGTCATTCGTTTGTGAAACAAGAAGGTCCAAGCCCATGAAGGCGCTGATGAAGACCACCAAGGTGGCGACACCGCATACGGTGGAAAAGAAGTGGCACATCGTTGATGCGGAAGGGCTCGTCGTCGGCCGCGCCGCTTCGATCATCGCCAACATCCTGCGTGGCAAGCACAAGCCGAGCTACACTCCGTTCATCGATTGTGGTGACAATGTCATCATCATCAACGCCGAGAAGGTCCGCTTCACCGGCAAGAAGCTGAGCCAGAAGGTTTATTACCGGCACACCGGCTATGCCGGCGGCATCAAGGAAGCCCATGCGGACAAGATCCTCGAAGGCCGCTTCCCCGAGCGCGTGCTCGAGAAGGCGATCGAACGCATGATCCCGCGCGGCCCGCTGGGCCGCCAGCAGATGCGCAACCTGCGCATCTTCAAGGGCGCCGAGCATCCGCATGAAGCCCAGAACCCCGAAGTCCTCGACATCGGGTCGATGAACCGCAAGAACAAGGTGGGCGCATAATGTCCGATAATCGCCAGTCCCTTTCCGATCTCGCCTCGCTGACCGGCGCGGCTGTAGAGCCCGTCGCCGCCACCGGCGAAGCTGCCCCGGCCTACACCACCGACGAGGGCCCCGCCGCCCCGACGCCGATCGTCTCTACGATGCCGCTGCGCGAGCAGATCATCGACGCGCAGGGTCGTGCATACGCCACCGGCCGCCGCAAGGACGCCGTGGCCCGCGTGTGGATAAAGCCGGGCACCGGCAAGATCACCGTCAACGGCCGCGACCAGGAAGTCTATTTCGCGCGTCCGACGCTGCGTCTCGTCATCAACCAGCCGTTCGGTGTCGCCGAGCGTCAGGGCCAGTATGACGTGATCTGCACCGTCAAGGGCGGTGGCCTTTCGGGCCAGGCGGGCGCGGTCAAGCATGGCATCAGCCAGGCGCTGACCAAGTATGAACCCGTCCTGCGCGCGCCCGTCAAGGCCGCCGGCTTCCTGACCCGCGACAGCCGCGCTGTCGAGCGCAAGAAGTACGGCCGCGCCAAGGCACGCCGCAGCTTCCAGTTCTCGAAGCGCTAAGAGCGATATCAAGCTGGGCTATGCCCAGCGGCTCGGAGATCGCGGTGCAAAAACGCCGCTCCGGGCACTGCTCGAAACGATACGGGCCGCCAGCGATGGCGGCCCGTTTTCGTTTCAGGCAATCGACGACAGCAAAGCCTCAGCCCTTCGGCTTGGTGTAGGGCACGAACTGACCGAGACCGAGCGTCCCGGTCGGAAAATGCGAGCCCGAATCAAGCAGCCGCACGATATCCACGCTGCACAGGTCGGTGCTGTGGGTATCCGTCAGCAGCACGTCGTTGCGATCGAGGAAGTCCGCACCGGACTCGGGGCGGTTCACATACCAGGTATTACCGATCTTATAGAGGATCGCCGTCCTCTCGAAGATCTGGCTGGAATCGACCCGGTGCAGTGGGATGCAGTTGACCGGCTTTCCTGCTACCCGTCCGTCCAAAGCCTTGGCCAACCGGGCTTCGGCATCGACCTTGGCCGCCTGGGCCGGGATCGATGCCGCCATCAATATACCGCTTATCAGGCACAGTGTAGCGCGCATGGCACATTCTCCATTGATGCTGGCAATATAAGGTTCAGCAACTGAACCGACAATGACCAGACGGGAGCGCGATCAGATTCCCTTGGTCAGCAATTTCCTTGCTCTCCGATGAACGCCGGAACCGGGTCGTTTCTCACCCGTTGCAATAGATAACTATGGAGGAGTTATTGTCATGAACAAATTGCTTGCACTTGGGGGCGCAGCCTTGCTCACCGTCGGGACGGCGATGCCCGCCTCGGCCCAGAGCGCACCGCATATCCTGCGCGGCGCCGGAATCGGTGCGGCCGGCGGTGCCGTTGCCGGTGCGCTGATCCCCGGCCTGTCGGTGGGCGAAGGCCTGCTGGTCGGCGGCGCGGGCGGCGCGCTGTACAATACGCTGATCGATAAGGGCCACCACCGGACCTACCGCAGCCGCAGCTATTACTCGTCGCGCAACCACGGCTCTGCCCAGACCTCTGCGGCGCCACGCTATCGCAGCTATCGCCACAACTGATCCGGACGGCGGCGATGAGCGCCAGGCGAGCGCGGGCGAGCATTCTCCTCGCGCTGGCGCTTGCCGCCCCCCCCGGGAGCGCAGGCGCGCGCAAGCGGAATATTCCGCCCCCGCCTACCGGCGAGCTGCTGCTGGATATGGCGGAGCCGGTGATCGCGCTGAACGTCGGCCGGGTGAAACTGCGATTGCGCGTCGGGCTCGAACAGAAAAGGCTGATCGAACTCAATCCCGACGCGGCCGAACGGCTGCGCGCCGATCCGCCCGATCGCCACTTCGCCTTCGAGCCGGGTTTCGAGGCCCAGGTCGGGCGCGAGACGCTCAAGGGAATCCAGGCTGCCGTTCCTGTCACCATCAACGACAGGAAGATGATCGTGCAGGTGGCCTCGCATGGCCGCGACTGCTGCACCGGTGTCGACGGCGAGATCGGCATGGGGCTGCTGCCCTATGCGACGATCCGTTTCGTCCGCGCCGGCACTGCCGACCCTGGCCGCAGCGCCGACTTCCTGATCGACGATGACAGCGAACATGGACCGCAGGCGACTATCTCGGTCGGACGCAGCCCGATGTTCGTCCAGTTCTCGCTCGAGCGGCCGGACAGCGTCGCAACCGCATCGGCAGGTGCGATCCTGGCACGGGCCCATGGCGGCCGGCTGGACTCGACTGGCGGCCCGACCGTGGCCGCTTTCGGCGTGGCACGCCCTACTGCCCTGCTGAGCTTCCCTCGGCCTGTCGAGCTGGCAGGCTTCCGCTTCGGCAAACTGCCGGTGCGGATAGCGGACTTTGCCGGCCGGTTCGATTTCCCGGCCGATCCGGCGGAGCCGGGCGACATCGTCATCAAGAAGAAAACGGAGCAGCAGGCCGCCTGGCCGGTAGTGATGATCGGCCGCGATCGGATGGACCGCTGCAGCGCAGCACTCTTCGACACTGTCGCGCATCGGCTGACGCTGCGCTGCGCGTTCGACGGAGCAAGCTGAATGCGCTGGCTGGCAATGTTTTCGCTGATGCTCTGCATCGCCGTCGGCGCTTCGGCGGCGTCCTCTGCCGATCGCGAACAGCTATTCAACGCGCGTGTCTTCGACCGTGCCTGGACGCTGGTCGCGGATCGTTACTGGGATCGCTCGATGGGCGGCAACGACTGGGAAGCGATGCGCGAGCAATATTACCCGAAAGCACTGGCCGCGCGCGACGAGAAGCAACTCTACGCCGTCATAAACAGGATGCTCGACCAGCTCGACGACAGCCATGTCTATGCGACACCGCCGTCCGACATCGCAGCTACGAACGAACCTGCCGAATATCGCGATCTGCCACCTGGCCGGCGTCTGGTCCGGATGCCGGGCGGCATATTGCTGCTTGCCTTCGACCAGTTCGATCCGGGCGACGACCACTGGATTGCCCACGCTATCGCTGGCACGCCCAGCCTCAGCGGCGTGATCCTCGATCTGCGGGACAATGGGGGCGGGCGCGACGATGTCCTCGACAGGGTCGCCGGTCTGTTCACCCCACGACGCGAGGTGCTGATCCGCCTTGCCGGCAAGACCGTCATCGAGGAAAAAACGCGCAGTGCGGGATCGCAGGCCTATTTGGGACCGCTTGCCGTAATCGTCGGTCCGCGCACCGCCAGCGCCGCGGAAATCCTCGCCTTCTTCCTCGACGAAAGGCGGCATGCCTATGTGGTCGGCGAGCATAGCGCAGGCGCGGTCACTGGCGGGGTCGATTATCGCCTGCCCGGCGGCGGCCAGTTGACGGTCGCCGAATATGATATCCGCACCGCGAGCGGCACGCGGCTGGAAGGCCGTGGCGTCACGCCCCGATACCAGGTGCCGACGAACAAGACTCCGCACGATTTTGCCTTGGCCAAGGCGGTCGCACTGATAAGGGGCGCAGGGCGCACGAGCTGAGGGTTAGAGCCTGATCGTTTGAGGTGGAAGCGCTTCGCGCTTCCGCAGAAGCGTGAATCAAGCTCTCGTCAACGGTCTAGGCCTTGATTCACGGTTTAGGCTGATTCAGCCCGATCAAGGTCTACGCGCTTGAACTCCCCTCCTCGCCATGCTCATGCGAGGGCATGACGATCCGCACCCTTTTCGTGACGCGCCTTTACGAGGCGATGATCGACAAACCCGACCTGCTCGCCGAGCTAGACCATTCGGTGCGAACGCTCGCCGAGGACGACCGAGCCGGCAGAGCGTGGTCGAAGGCGCATGGCTATCGCGGCTACACCTCCTATGCCTCGCTCGCCGACCTGCCGTCGCGCGATCCGGTGTTCGCCGACCTGGTCAAGCTTCTCAACGGCCATGTCCGCAGCTTTGCCGAGGCGTCGCACCTCGATCTGGCCCGACGCCTCAAGCTCGACAGCCTGTGGGTCAACCTGCTGAAGCCCGGCGGCAGCCATTCCGGGCATATCCATCCGCACAGCGTCGTGTCCGGCACATTCTATGTCAGCGTGCCGCCCGGATCGGGCGGGCTGAAGCTGGAGGATCCGCGCCTGCCGCTGATGATGGCCGCGCCGCCGCGCACAGCCGACGCGCCGGAAGACAGCCGCAGCTTCGTCTATGCCGAGCCCCGGCCCGGCATGGTGCTGCTATGGGAGAGTTGGCTGCGGCATGAAGTGCCGGCCGGCGACGGCAAGGGCGAGCGGATCAGCGTCAGCTTCAACTATAGTTGAGCAAGGCCGCAGCTTACTCGGGAGCCATGCTCAGCGTTCCGGCGCCACCAGCGCGAATAGCGCGCCCTGTGGATCCTGGGCATTGACGATCCACATCCCGCCGGGGACCTCATGGGGACCCTGCAGTATCTTTCCGCCATTCTCCGTAATGCGCGCGATGGCCGCGTCGATCGCATCGACATGGAAATAGAACAGCCAATAGGGCCTGGCAGCGCCGGGATCGTTGAACATCGCGCCGCTGGTGACGGCAGAGGCAGTTCCGTCGGCCGCCGGCTCCTGCGCGATCATCTGATATGTGCCCATCGAGCCCATATCCATGGCGTCCGTCTTCGACCAGCCGAACAGCGACTCGTAGAAGGCGAAGCCCGCTGCCCAGTCGCTGCTGTGCAATTCGTGCCAGTCGACCCCGCCGACCGTTCCCATCGGCACCGGCGGCATGTCTGACCCCTCCGGCTGGAGGAAGTTGAAGATCGCGCCCTGCGGATCGGCGACGATCGCGAAGCGGCCGACGCTCGGGATCATCTCGGGCTCGCGATGCACCGACCCTCCGGCCGCTCTAACGCGCTGAAGCGCCGCATCGATATCGGTGACATGGACATAGCCGACCCAGCAAGGCTGGAGGCCATGCGCCGCCGCCTCGGCCGGAATCGTCATCAGGCCGCCGACTCCACGCCCGTCGGCCTCGACGATCGTGTAGGGATCGGCCGGATCGCCAAAGGGCTGGAGCGTCCAGCCGACGACCCTGGAATAGAAGGCTTCCGCCGCCGGCCGGTCGCTCGTCAGCAGCTCGTACCAGAAGAACTTGTCAGGCATCCGATGTCTCCCTTCAGGCCTTGGCCGCGGCGCGCTCGATCGTGGCGATGTCCAGCTTCACCATGCGAAGCACCTCGCTCATCACCGCCTTGGCCTTGGCGGGATCGGACATCAGCTCTCCAAAAACGTCGGGGACGATCTGCCAGTGCAGGCCATAACGATCCGACAGCCAGCCGCATTGCTGCGGCTTGCCGCCATCGAGCAAGGCGTCCCACACCCGGTCGAGCTCAGCCTGCCCGCGCGCGGCGAAGGACATCGATACTGCCAGGCCATAGTTGGCATCCATGCCGCCGTTCAGGCTTTGGAACCTCTGTCCGGCGAGGGTGAACTCCACGAGCATCACCGAGCCCTCGGCGCCCCCCGGTGTGTCGACGGGGCTCTTGTGAACGGCATCGATTCGCGAGTCGGGCAGGATGGATACATAGAAGCGGGCAGCTTCCTCGGCCTGATCCTTGAACCACAAACAGGGCGTTATGCGCGACATGGCTTTTCCTCGGCGCTCCAGGTGGCCCACCCATTCTATCCCTACGCCATCATGGGCGACAGTTTTTTGCGATGTCCGGTGATTGTGTCACGCCGAAGGCTGGTGACGGTCCTTCCGTTATATTCGGCCTCCAAAACGCTGAAAGCCAAGCTTCTCCGCGACGCACTGGCCCTGTCGTCACTCGACGATTTCACCGGCATCGACGCCCCAGATATGGTCGACTCCGATGTAGCCGGTCTTGCCGCCGGCATCGAACAGGCACCAGCCGCCCTCGCATTTGCTGATCTTGCCGACCACGCCGGGCTCGGCGCGCCAGTTGAGACGTGCGCTGCTGCTCGGTTCCGCGAACATCTGGGCGGGACCGTTACCAGTCACGACCGCGGTCCGCTGGGCGCTCAGCAGTGTCGCGAGCATCCAGCCCTCGGTGCCATCCTGTTCCCGGATCCGGCGCCAGTTGCCATAGACCTGGAGCACTTTCACCGGCAGGTCGCGGCGGCGATACCGCCAGGTGGCGGGATAGGTTCGCTCGGGACCGGTCCGCATCAGCGCATCGCCGGTCGCGATCGAGGCCCAATAGGGTGTCGTGCGTTCCTGCCCCTCGGCTGCGCCCGCGACAGCCAGCACGCCGAGCATCGTCCAGCCCAGTTTGTTCAATGCAATTCCCCGTTCACGAACCCGAACGCGATAGTAGAGCCCCGCGGTCGCGGTTCAAGAGTCGAGACGCTCCGCTTGCGCTATGTCGCAGGCAGGATTAGCGACAGGCTATGGCCGAGCCTGAACGCCCCCGCCGTCCCAAGCTGCTCGTCACGCGCCGCCTGCCTTCGCAGGTCGAAGCGCGGATGACCGAATTGTTCGACGTCGAACTGAGCGAAGACGATCTGCCATTGGGCGCCAGGGCGCTCGCTGCTGCTGCCGCACGCTGCGACGTGCTGGTGCCGACGATCACCGACCATGTCGATGCGGCGGTGATCGCCGCCGGCCACGGCCGGCTCAGGCTGATCGCCAACTTCGGCAACGGCGTCGACCATATCGATCTGCGCGCGGCACGGGCGGCGAACATCATCGTCACCAACACGCCTGGCGTCCTGACCGAGGACACCGCCGACATGACGATGGCGCTGATCCTGTCGGTGCCGCGGCGGCTGGCCGAGGGCGAGAAGCTGGTCCGCTCGGGCAAGTGGACCGGCTGGAGCCCCGCAGCCATGCTCGGCCACCGGATCAATGGCAAGCGGCTCGGCATCATCGGCATGGGGCGGATCGGCCAGGCGGTGGCGCGCCGTGCACGCGCCTTCGACCTGACCATCAGCTACCATAACCGCCACCGCCTCCCCGAGGTCGTGGAACAACAGCTGGCGGCGCGCTACGAGCCCGATCTCGACAAGCTGCTGGTCGACAGCGACATAGTCTCGATCCACTGCCCGCACACGCCCGAAACCGAGAATCTCCTCGACGCCCGCCGCGTGGCTCTGCTGCCGCAGCATCTGTACCTGATCAACACCGCGCGAGGGCCGATCGTCGACGAGGAGGCGCTGATCCAGCGGCTCGAGCGCGGAGAGATAGCAGGGGCGGGCCTCGACGTGTTCGCACACGAGCCGGCGATCGACACGAGACTGCTCGCGCTCGATAATGTCGTACTGCTGCCGCACATGGGCTCCGCCACCTTCGAGGGCCGAGCGGCGACCGGCGAGCGCGTCATCGCGAATATCAGACAATGGATGGACGGCGATCGCCCACGCGACCAGGTACTCGAAGGCTGGCTCTAATCGCCAAGATGAACGGTCGCGTCAGGCCCTGTTCAGTCCCGTCCCAGTACAAAAACTACGCCAGATGAACGCCGGAACATTGTGCACAAGGCCACGTTCTCTGACGCAGCATTACTGAAGGGAAGATGTCATGAAGACGAACAAGTTCATCGCAGCGGCGGTCGCCCTGTCCGTAGCAGGTACCACCGCGCCGGCATTCGCGCAGAGCGCGGGCCACATTCTCCGCGGCGCCGGCATCGGCGCTGCCGGTGGTGCTGTCGCCGGTGCCGTCATTCCTGGGCTTTCGGTCGGTGAAGGCGCGCTGATCGGCGGCGCCGGCGGTGCAGTCATCAACTCGCTCGACAAGAAGCACCGCTATTATCGCGATAGCTATGGCCGCAAATATTGGGTCGATAAGCACGGCCGCCGCCACTACAAATAACATTCGATCCAGAAACGAAGAGGGCCGCTCCGGACGGAGCGGCCCTTTCTGGGCGGCCGAGGCCGTCCAAGGCAATGGGTGAACGTCGAAAACCTATCCTGGCTCGTCATCCCGACGAAAGTCGGGACCCATACACGCTGGATTGGAAGAAAAAGGACCGAACCGCGTGGTTCTATCCGTCTTCGTTGCGGTTATGGATCCCGACTTTCGTCGGGATGACGCGCTTTTGACCGACAAACCCCAGGCCAGAAGAGTGTATCGGCCATTCACCCGACTGCCCTGCGAGGCCGCCTCTCAGCTCTTGATCTTCCAACCCCGGTCGAGAACGGCATAGTTGATCCACGCGAGCAGCGCGTTGAGCGCCAGCAGGCCGAGCGCGCCGACCATGATCGGCGAGTCCGTCGTGCCGAGGAACCCGTAGCGGAAGCCCGAGATCACATAGAAAAACGGGTTGGCGTGGCTGACCGCCTGAAAGCCGGGGTGGAGGCTGTCGATCGAGTAGAAGGTTCCGGACAGCAGCGACAGCGGCCCGACGACGAAGTTCTGGACCGCGGCGGCATGATCGAACTTATCGGCCCATATCGATGTCAGCACTCCGACCAGGCTGAGCAGCGTCGCCCCCATCAATCCGAACCATATCGCCATCAGCGGGTGCGCCGGCACCACGTCGACGCCTGGCCAGAACAGCATCGCGACCCACAAGGCAGCGCCGACCAGGAGCGCGCGGGTGACGGATGCGCCGATCAGCGCGGCCAGCATTTCGCCGGTCGAGAGCGGCGGCATCAGATAATCGATGATGGTGCCCTGCATCTTCCCGACCAGCAGCGCGAAGCTGGCATTGGCGAAGGCCGCGTTCATCATGCCCATCACGATCAGGCCGGGCGCGACGAAGGTCGCGAAGGGATAGCCCATCACTTCGCGACCGCCACGACCCAGTGAGACGGTAAAAATCACCAGATAAAGCAAGGTGGTGAAGGCGGGTGCCCAAATAGTCTGCAGGTGGACCTTGAAGAACCGCCTTACCTCCTTCACATAGAGGGCGCGCATTCCCCCCCAGTTGAAGAACGGGATAACCGGCTCGCCTGGCGGAAGGATCATGATTTTTTTGGGCTGGTCGCTCATGGGCATTTCGCCTATCGGCTGACCGCCCCGCCCGCAAGAGCCTGGGGTCGCCCAGGTGCGGGCAAGACCGAGGTAGAACATGTCCTGGACCGACGAACGGATCGATCAGCTGAAGCGCCTCTGGGGTCAAGGGATGACCGCCAGCCAGATCGCCGATGAACTGGGCGGCGTCAGCCGCAACGCCGTGATCGGCAAGGCGCACCGCCTTGGCCTCGAAGCACGGCCTTCGCCCGTCAAGGGCGGCGAGGCACCCGCAAGCGGCGCGCCGGCGACGCCGGCCCCGGTTGCGCCCCCGCCCGAGAAGATCGTGGCAGCGCCCGCACCACGCCCCGCGCCCGCGCCCGTTGCGGCGGCTCCCGCCGCGCCGGCTCCGACGCCCGAGCGTCCTGCGGCGCCGCAGGTGATGGTTCGCTCGATTGGCCCCGGCGGCTTCCAGCGCCAGACCCCGGGCGAGCAGACCGCGCCGATCCAGCCGGCCCCGCCGCGCCGCCTCGTGCCGGCCAAGCCCTCGGCCGACATGGCGGACAAGACCAGCCTGCTGGATCTGAACGACAAGATCTGCAAGTGGCCGCTCGGCCATCCCGGCGAGCCCGATTTCCACTTTTGCGGCCAGGTCATCAATCCCGGCTTCCCCTATTGCCTCGAGCATTGCTCGATCGCCTACCAGGCGCAGTTGCCCCGCCGCGACCGCCGCCCGCCGCCGCCGCTGCCCTTCGGCGGACCGCGCGTACGCTGAATCTGGGATCCCCTCCCTTCAGGGCTGGGCTATCGCATATGGCTTTTCGTCATCCCGGACTTGATCCGGGATCCCGCTTTTCTCTTCCTCGCGCGGCAGTTTACGCATCACGCGAAAGGCAGCGGGATCCCGGATCAGGTCCGGGATGACGATGTTCTGTAGGAGAGCACCCTCTTCTCTCCGGACTGTCGCAAATGCGATGGCCCTCCTCGTAAGCGAGGGGGCGAGAAGAAGCCGCCTTCCCTTTCCCGGCACCCCGGCCCTATAGTCGCCGCCAATGTCCGACGACGATCTCTTCGCCTCCGCTCCGTCCACGAGCTCCGGTACCTATGACGCCTCGACGATCGAGGTGCTCGAGGGGCTGGAACCGGTGCGCCGGCGGCCGGGCATGTACATCGGCGGCACCGACGAGCGCGCGCTGCACCATCTTGCTGCCGAAGTGCTCGACAACGCGATGGACGAGGCTGTCGCCGGCCACGCCAATCGGATCGAGGTATCGCTGCAGCCCGGCAACCGGCTGACCGTCATCGACAATGGCCGTGGTATCCCGGTCGATCCGCATCCCAAATTCCCCGGAAAGTCGGCGCTGGAGGTGATCCTCACCACGCTCCACTCGGGTGGCAAGTTCGACGGCAAGGCCTATGCCACGTCGGGCGGCCTGCACGGGGTCGGCGTCTCGGTAGTCAACGCCCTGTCGACCGACACGGTGGTCGAAGTCGCCCGCAACAAGGAGCTTTTCCGCCAGCGCTTTTCGCAGGGGCATGCGGTAACCCCGCTCGAAAAGCTCGGCGCGGCACCCAACCGGCGCGGCACCAGCGTCTCGTTCACGCCCGACCCCGAGATCTTCGGCACGAGCGCGATGTTCAAGCCCGGCCGGCTGATGCGGCTCGCTCGTTCGAAGGCCTATCTCTATGCCGGCGTCGAGATCCGCTGGCGCTGCGATCCGTCACTGATCGGCGACGACACGCCGGCCGAGGCGACCTTCCAGTTTCCGGGCGGCCTGTCGGACCATCTGCGCGAGCAGATCGGCGATCGCGAATGCGCCACCAGCCAGTTCTTCACCGGCAAGCAGACCTTCCCCGGCGAGAATAACGGGCTGGTCGAGTGGGCGGTCGCCTGGCCTTTATGGTCGGAAGGCTCCTACAGCTATTATTGCAACACTATCCCGACGCCCGATGGCGGCACCCACGAGGCCGGTTTGCGTGCCGCACTGGTGAAGGGCGTGCGCACCTTCGCCGACCTGGTCGGCAACAAGCGCGCCAAGGATCTCTCCGCCGACGATGTCGTCACCGGGTCCGAGCAGATGCTGTCGGTGTTCATCCGTGATCCGCAGTTTCAGAGCCAGACCAAGGACCGGCTGACCTCGCCCGACGCCGCCCGCCTCGTCGAGAATGCGGTGCGCGACCATTTCGACCACTTCCTGGCCGACAATATGGAGCGCGGCAAGGCGCTGCTGTCCTTCGTCCTTGACCGTATGGACGACCGGCTTCGTCGGAAAGCCGAGCGCGACGTCAAGCGCAAAACCGCCACCAGCGGCCGCAAGCTGCGCCTGCCCGGCAAGCTGACCGACTGCGCCAATGATGCGCCAGAGGGTACCGAAATCTTCATCGTCGAGGGCGACAGCGCAGGCGGCTCCGCCAAGCAGGCGCGCGACCGCAAGACCCAGGCGATCCTGCCGATCCGCGGCAAGATCCTCAACGTCGCATCGGCCAACAGCGCGAAGATCGGCGCCAACCAGGAGATCGCCGACCTGATCCAGGCGCTGGGCTGCGGCACGCGCGAGCGCTGCAACGTCGACCTGCTGCGCTACGAGCGGGTCGTGATCATGACCGACGCCGATGTCGATGGCGCGCATATCGCGACGCTGCTGATGACCTTCTTCTTCCAGGAAATGCCCGACCTCGTCCGCGAGGGGCATCTCTATCTCGCCCAGCCGCCGCTGTACCGGCTGACCGTGGGCGCCAAGAGCCTCTATGCGATGGACGACGCCGACCGCGCGAACATCGAGGCGAAGGAGTTCAAGGGCAAGAAAGTCGACGTCGCGCGCTTCAAGGGGCTCGGCGAGATGAACCCGATGCAGCTGCGCGAAACGACGATGGACCCGAAGACCCGCACGATGCTGCGCGTCACCCTGCCCAAGGAGTTCGAGGAACGGGCGAGCGTCCGCGACCTGGTCGATCGGCTCATGGGCAAGAACCCCGAGCACCGCTTCGCCTTCATCCAGGCGAACGCGGCGGCAGTGGATGACGAGGTGATCGACGCCTGATCCCGACGCTTGCCGCACTTTCGGATCGGCTTGTCAGGCTTGACGATTTAGTAACGAATAACTCCCTAATTGGGTGAATATGATCGAGGGGTGGCCAAGTGCAACCTTCATCATGTGCTAGTAATTTGCTTGGACGCGTACAATATCCCGAGAAACGGGAAGTGCGGAGAGGCGAAAATGAGCCTAGCGGCCTTTTTGATGTTGCTGAGCGGCGTGATGATCCTGCTCGGCTTGATTTCCCATTTCCTGATGCATCAGGAAGCGCATGGTCACGGATTTCTACCGTCGCGCGCCGAAACCGTGACGGCTTTGATGCTGCTGAGCGGATTGCTGCTGGGCGCTGCCCTGTCGGTCAGTTCGAAACTTGCCGCGAAACCGCCGGCGCGGAGTGATCCCGACCCGCAGCGGGACCAGCCGGCGCCCCGCCCATGGTTCGCATCGTCAAGCAACGACGGTCCTTCGGACGCCAAGCCGCGCTCGACGGTCGAGCAAGCGTATCAAGTCGAAAATGCCCGGCCAGCCCCGACCTTTGACGACGTGATGAATGCGACCAGCCGGTGCCGCGCGACGACCGCACAGGTGATCGATCTGGTCCGCGACGGAGACCGCGGTGCAGCCGACGCCGCCGCGACGGCCAGCCGGAACTGCAACGATGACGGCCGGGCGCTGGCCCAGCTTCCGCTGTCCCACCTACCGGAAGAGCTGTGCGGCAAGATCGTCTCGGCCAACCAGGCGCTCAACAAAGCCGCAATGTCGCTCTTCGCCGACGGCCCGCAACTGAGCAGCCGCCTGAACGATATCAGCGCGGCGCAATCGACCTGCGACATGGCGCTTCGGTCCTGAGATTCAAGCGTGTCAGCCGGTCGGTGCCATGCCGGTGAAAACCGCCAATTGCGCCGCGAAAGCACGCTTATATGCGGGCCGCGCTTCGCCACTGGCGACATAGGCGGAGAGCTTTGGATATTCGTCCAACAGACCCGAACCCTTCAACCTGAGCAGCACCGACACCATCAGGAGATCGCCGACACTGAACACCCCATCGAGCCAGTCGGCATTGCCGAGGCGATCAGAAAGCTCGCCCAGCCGGACACGGATGCGGTCCTGGACATCCGGCAGGCGTTGCTCGAACCAGCTTTTGTCGCGCTCCAGGAGCATGGCAATCTGGAGATCGAGGATCGGCGGCTCGACGGTGTTGAGCGCGGCGAACATCCACGCGATCGCACGCGCCCGGGCATTCGCATCGGCCGGCAGCAGACCCGCATGGCGCTCCGCGATGTGGAATATGATGGCCCCCGACTCGAACAGGACGAGATCGCCTTCTTCATAGGTCGGAATTTGCCCGAAAGGGTGAAGTGCCCGATGCGCGGGCTCCTTCATCTCCGCAAAGGAAAGGAGACGAACGTGATAGGGTTGGCCCACTTCCTCGAGCGCCCAGCGAACACGCATATCGCGTGCCAGTCCCTTGCCGCGATCCGGCGACCGTTCGAAGGCGGTGATGGTGATGGTCATCATATGGCTCCGGATGGTTGAATACGGAAACGTGATCCGCGCTCGAGCATATAGCGTCAGCCGGGAGAAGCGGCAGAGCCGGCCAGCAGTCCGCCGTCGATGTTGACCTCTGTCCCTGTCATGTAGGTTGCTTCGTCGGATGCCAGCATGAGAGCAATCGCGGCGACCTCATCCGGCATCCCGAACCGCTTCAGCGGCGTGTCGGCGACCAGTGCTTGCATCCTCGCCTCGCGATCCGGGCCGGTGCCCAGCATCGGCTCCCACATCGGCGTCAATATGGCGGCAGGGTGGATGGAGTTACAGCGAATCTTCCAGCCCTGCTGCGCGCAGTAGAGCGCAACCGTTTTGCTGTGGTTGCGTACGGCCGCCTTGGAAGACGCATAGGCACCCGCGAGAGGAATGCCGACCAGCCCGGAGCGCGAGGAAATGTTGATGATCGAACCTGTGCCCGCCCCCTTCATCGCGCCGATCGCATAGCGACAGCCGAGGAAAGTCCCATCGAGATTGACCCGGTGGACCTCCCGCCAATCCGCAAGGCTCGCATGTTCGGGATCATGAGCCACCATGCCCTTCTCGAATCCCGTCACGCCGGCGTTGTTGACCACGACGTCCGCTATCGGAACGATGCTGGCCAGCCGAAGCCAATCGGCTTCTTCCCGCACGTCGAGCTTTTCAAAGCGACACCCAATCTCGGCAGCGGTCGCCGCGCCGGCGGTTTCGTCGAGATCGGTGACGATGACGCTGGCGCCCTCATCATGAAAGCAGGCAGCGATTGCCCGCCCGATGCCACGGGAAGCACCGGTGACGACGCAGATCTTATTTGTCAGTCGTTGCATGCAGCTTCTCGTAATCAGAGTCCCATGCGATCTATTACCAAGGCGACTCCCCCTTCGGAGATGATAGGGGCACGAGCCGCGAACAGTGGGCTTGTGGCTAGTTGCACCCGATCCAGTTCGAAGCCATCCATAGCATCGTATGGCGACATACAAAGATGGGAGAGGTCGGGATGGCGCATATCATACTCGTTCATGGCGCGATGCACGGCGCATGGTGTTGGGATATGCTCGCACCCCTTCTTGTCGGTTCGGGCCACACGGTCGAGGCAATAGACCTTCCCGGCTCGGGCGCCGACCCGACGCCGGCAGAGGACGTCAAGCCTTACGACTGGGCGGAGGCGGTGGCTTCCGCTGTGCGATCATCGGAATGCCCGGTGGTGCTGGTGGGCCACAGCATGGGCGGCACTGCGGTGTCGCAGGGAGCGGAGCAGGTTGCTGATCGCGTCCGAGGTATCATCTACGTCAGCGCCATCATGATCGAAGCCGGCGAAACCATCGTTACGGCCTGCCCCGAAGTCATTGAAATAGCGGCAACCACCATGAGCGAGGCCACCGATCCCGTCGCCGCCACTATCAGCCTGTTCTACGGGACGACGCCGCCCGATCTCGCGGCTGGGGCCGTCGCCCGGCTTCGGCCGCAACCCGAAGCTGTCGTCACTGCGCCGCTGCAGATCACAACCGAGCGATATGGTCGGATCCCGCGCGCTTATATCGAATGCGAGGATGACGGTATCGTTCCGCTAGCCGTGCAACGAAGGATGCAGCAACGCTTGCCGTGCGACCCGGTCGTGACGATCCCGGGAGATCATTCTCCTTTTCTGTCGTCGCCCAACCTGCTGGCAGGCCATATCGATCGCATAGCGCGGCTATTCGCTTCGTAACCCGATCACGCGGAGACATGGCCGCACAATCCCGACAGGATCGCCTCAGCCGATCCTTGGCGTCAGCGCCTCGTCGCGCAGCCCCCGCCAGACCCGCACCGCCTGCAGCGTCTCTGGTACGTCGTGGACCCGCAACAGCTGCACCCCCATCTGCGCACCATGAAGCGCCAATGCAACCGAGCCGCCGAGGCGCTGGTCCACCGGGGCTTCGTTGGAGAGCGCTCCGACGATGCGCTTGCGGCTGGCGCCGAGCAGGAGCGGACAGCCGAGGCCGTGAAATAGTGCGAGACCGTTCAGCAACTGGAGATTGTGGCGCAGCGTCTTGCCGAAGCCGATGCCCGGATCGACGATGATCCGGCTGCGTGCGATCCCCGCCGCCTCGGCGAAGGCGATGCGTTCAGCCAGCCAGTCATAGACCTCGATCAGCACGTCGTCATAATGCGGGTGCTGCTGCATCGTCGCCGGATCGCCTTGATGGTGCATCAGCACCACCGGGCACTCGTGCGAGGCAAGGAGCGGAGCCGCCTGGGGATCGTAACAGAGCGCGGAGACGTCGTTGACGATTGCGGCCCCCTCGCCAAGCGCGGCCGCCATCACCGCCGCCTTGCGCGTATCGATGGAGACGATGGCGCCCGCTTGCGCCAAGCGACGGACGACCGGCTGCGCGCGCGCTATCTCGTCGCCTTCCCATACCGGCTTCGCGCCGGGCCGAGTCGACTCCGCACCGACATCGACGATCGCAGCCCCTGCCTCGACCATCGCCAGCGCAGCAGCGGCCGCGGCTTCGGGATCGTCGGCGTGGGCGCCGCCGTCGGAGAAACTGTCGGGCGTCATGTTGAGGATCAGCATGACCTGCGGCTGATCGAAGCGCAGCGTGCGCGCGCCGAGCTGGAGGGCGGGCCGCGGCGCCGTGATGCGGCTGATCGTCAGCCGTGCGGCGTCGGCCTGATCGTCGGCGAGGCCGGCGAGGAACTCGTCGATGGCACCGACCGGAACCAGTCGCGTCGTGACCCGCTCGCCGCCTTCGACGGCGATCACCTCATAGGCGGAGAACCAGACCAGGCCACCGGCGAGACGCGCCACCACACCGTCATGGCCAAAGGGGCTGGCGACGAATGCGGTCGGTAGGAAGTATAGTCGGGCGTAGCGGGGGATTGTCATCGGGTCATTCCAGCCCCCCAGCGGCCACCTGAAAGGCAGTCATCCTGAACTAGTTTCAGGATCCACCCTTAAGCTCTGGAGCGCTGTCCTGCGACAGAGTGGATGCTGAAGCAAGTTCAGCATGACGTCGGTCTATGTTCCTACCCGCCCATGCTCGCAAGATGACGCTGGCGGACGGCGTCGATCGGCTCCAGCCCTGCCGCGGTCTCGATATGCCAGAAGCTCCAGCCGTTGCACGAGGGCGCCCCCTGCAGCTGCGCCCCCAGGCCGTGGATCGACCCGGTTGCGCCGCAGCTGCTCGCCAGCACACCGTCGGCGCGCACCATCGCGCTCCAGCGGCGCTTGGTGTCGGTCAGCGTCGATCCCGGCGCGATCAACCCGCTCTCCACCAGCAGGCCGAACGCGATGCGCGGAACCGCCTTCTTTTCCGGGATGGACATCATGGCGCTCTCGTCGAGCGGCAGGGTCGCGGCGATCCTCTCGGAGGCGACCTTTATATATTTATCCTCGCGCTCGATGCCGATCCAGCGGCGGCGGAGCCGTCGGGCGACCGCGCCGGTGGTGCCGGTGCCGAAGAAGGGGTCGAGCACCAGATCGCCCGGTTCGGTGCAGGCCAGCATCACCCGGTAGAGCAGCGACTCTGGCTTCTGGGTCGGGTGCGCCTTGTGGCCATCGTCATCCTTCAGGCGCTCACCGCCCGAACAGATCGGCAAGGTCCAATCCGAACGCATCTGGATATCGTCGTTGAGCGCCTTCATGGTGCGATAGTTGAAGGTGTATTTCGCTTTCTCCGCCTTCGAGCACCAGATCAGCGTCTCATGCGCGTTGGTGAAGCGGGTGCCCTTGAAATTGGGCATCGGGTTCGCCTTGCGCCAGACGATATCGTTCAGGATCCAGAAGCCTTCGTCCTGCAGGGCCGTGCCGACCCGGAAGATATTGTGATAGCTCCCGATCACCCAGATCGTGCCGTCGTCCTTCAGGATGCGCCGCGCCTCGCGCAGCCAGTCGCGGGTGAAGCGGTCATAGACCGCGAGGCTATCGAACTTGTCCCAATCGTCGTCGACGGCGTCGACCTGGCTGCCATCGGGGCGGTGGAGATCGCCGCCGAGTTGGAGATTATAGGGCGGATCGGCGAAGATCATGTCGACGCAGCGATCGGGCAGCGCCGCCATGGCAGCGATGCAGTCACCCTGGATGATCTCGTTGAGCGGCAGCCGGACTTCGACCTTTGCCTCCCGACGCGCACGCCGCGCAGTCGGAATCTTCTCGAGAACACCCATAAACAACCAACCCCCTTCGGACCTGCCGAAAGGGTGAGTCATCGGGACTCTGCGGTCAAGAACAATAGTTTGGGAGGCGAAGCTGACATATTACGCAAGCGGGACGAACGAAAGGAGTCCGGCACTTCATATTGAGTCTCAGCATGCTGGGGAGGCTCAACCCCTAGTGGTGTGGCGCTGAGGACTCACTATGGCGAGTTTCTCGCGACGGCGGCGGAACGGCGCCCGACAGCCTTCGTTTTATCGCCATGGACCGCTTGCTGCACCGCCTCTCTCCGCCTGCGCTGTGCGCGATGGCCGCGATATGCGGCGGCCTGATCGCCGGCGAGAGCGCCGTTCATGGCCTCCGGCCGAACAGCTATGGACCGCTCGCCCCGCCGACCCTGATCGGCCAGCACGAAGGGGCCGGCGACAGCGGCGCGACATATGGCGAAGGCACGACAGCCGGCTGCGACGACTGCTCCGAGCGCGACCTCGGCTATCGTTGGGCGGTATTGCAGGCGGTGCGCTCACCGGCCGACTGCCCGAACGACAGCTGGGGCTTCAGACGAGGCTGTCTGGACTATACCGGGGGGATTTGAGCCCGTCCTCATCGGAGTCAGCGACGAATGAAGCAGGCCCGGAGAACAGCGAATATTGCGCAATCGGTGCGAAGCTCCGGCGATGGAGCGGCGACGGCCCCAGGCGCGACAGCGCGTCCAGATGCGAGGGCGTGCCATAGCCCTTGTTCTGCGCCCAGCCATAGCCGGGATGATGCGCGTCATAGTCCGCCATCATCCGGTCGCGCTCCTCCTTCGCGATGATCGAAGCCGCCGCGATCGACAAGCACAGCGCGTCGCCGCCAATCACCCACTGCGAGGGTCGGTTCCAGCGCGGGCAGCGATTGCCGTCGACCAGAACCATCGCCGGCTCCAGCCCAAGCGCCGCGACCGCCCGCTCCATCGCCAGCATCGTCGCCCATAATATGTTGATCTCATCGATCTCCTCGACCGTCGCGATGCCGACGCCGACATGGGCTACGCCACGAATCTTGAGGCACAGATCGGCGCGCGCTGTGGCGCTGAGCTTCTTGGAGTCGTCGATGCCCCTGGGCACCCGACGCCGGTCCAGAATCACCGCTGCGGCAACCACCGGCCCGGCCAGCGGCCCACGCCCCGCCTCATCGACCCCGGCGAGGGGCAGTGGATGCGCTTTTTCGAGTTTGAAACTGGGGCCCGCCATCGCCATTCCATCATCCAAAACGCGGAGCCCATCAAGGGACCGGCGCCTCAGCCCACCGCAAGCAGGTGGATGCTGAACAGCGATTTCGCATCGAGCCAGACATCAACCGGCCGGAGCCCGCCGCCGCGGGCGAGCGCCTGGAAATCCTCGACCGAATATTTCCAGCTCTGCGCGACATCGAGCCTCTCGCCCTCTGCAAAATGGACCAGGCGGCCATCGATGCGGACATCCTGCGCGGCGACGCTCTGCAACGCCGCGCGCACGCGACCCTGGGCTGCGTCGAAGTCGACGCGATGCTCAAACAGCCGAATGTCGAAGTTGGCGTCCAACTCACGGTTGGCGCGCCTTAGCAGATCGAACAGCCATTCCGCGTTGAGGCCATGGGAATCGTCATAGGCCGATTCGAGAATCAGCACGCTCTTGCGCAGATCCACCCCGACCAGCATCAGTGCGCCCTGACGCAATTCGCGCGCCCAGAGCGACAGCAACGCCAAGGCGTCGGTAGGCGCGCAGTCGCCGATCGCGCTGCCCGGCAAATAAGCCAGGCGGCGCCCCCCACCCGCATTTGGCGGCAGATCGAACGCCTGGCGCATATCGGCGCACACTGCTTCGACCCAGAGTTTTGGATATCGCGCCTGGATACGGCGGGCATCCTCGAGCAGGGCGGCGTGCTCGTGATCGACCGCGACATAGCCCCACGGACTGTCGAGCATTGCGAGCAGCAGCGCCGCCTGCGCACCGAAGCCGCGGCCAAGGTCGATCATTTGCGCACCCGGTCCCGTCGCCTGCGCGATCGCCGCAGCGTTGGCCTGCAGGATCTCCAGTTCGGCGCGAACGAGATAATATTCGGGCAAGGTGGTGATGCGCCGAAATGCAGGAGAGCGCCGGTCGAGCAGCATCTGGTCGGCAACGCTTTTCTCTTCGCGCTCCAGCCCGGCGAGGAAAAGAGTCCGGAAGTCGGCCGGCGGCAGGCCATGATCGTGAAAAGCGGCGATCTCCGTCCGCCGCGGCGCGTCAGCCGCAGGATGATCGGTCAAGCAACGTCTCCGCACCTGGAGAGCGCAACACGCCCTGCCATTTTCCCAGCCCCCGACCGGATCCGTAACAGATGGCTACGGTATGAGACAGTTCGTTGTGCTGTGAATTCTACTTATGGACATGCGCATAGGGCGAGCGCTGATCGAAATGGCATCAATTCTCGAATGCCGTCAGGATGGGGCACGGGCCCCCTGATCCCGAGGCGCACTCGTCGGCGAGACGACCGAGCGACTTGCGCACCGCTTGCAGTTCCGCGATCTTTGCGTCGAGGGCAGCGACCCGCGCCTGCGCCAGCGCCCGCACACGCAATCGGTCGTCAGTGGCGTCCAGCGCCAGCAACTCGCCGATTTCCCGCAGAGTGAACCCTGCGGCCTGCGCGGTTTTGATGAAGCGGAGCCGTCGCACGTCTTCAGGGCCATAGCGCCGGATACCTATCGCCACGCCTGCCCTGCCAGGCCGTTCCGGCTCGAACATGAGCCCGCGGCGCTGGTAATAACGAACGGTTTCGACGCCGACGCCTCCCTCCTCGGCGAGCTTGGCGATGGTCATGTCCGGCATAGGTTGACTCCGTACCATGGTACGGACCCTATATAGTATGGTGCAACCGACACGCCAAGGAGCCGCCGACATGATGATCCCGGATTCCAGGACTGCCGAACTCTATCGCATGGTCATGCCCGAACACACCTGCCCGTACGGCTTAAAGGCGCTCGACCTGCTCAGACGCCATGGATTCGCGGTTGACGACCACCGGCTGAGAACGCGCGCCGCGACCGAAGCCTTCAAAGCCAAGCACGACGTTAGGACGACGCCGCAGATATTCATCGATGGCCAGCGGATCGGCGGCTATGACGACCTGCGCCGCCATTTCGGCCAACATGTCGCTGATCCGGACGCCACCAGTTACCGCCCTGTCCTCGCCGTGTTCGCGATGACCGCGTTGATGGCGATGGCGACGAGCGTAGCGACCCTAGGTGCCCCGCTCAGCATCCGGGCCGCCGAGTGGTTCATCGCGTTCAGCATGTGCGTGCTGGCGATCCTGAAGCTCCAGGATGTCGAGCGGTTCTCTACCATGTTCCTGAACTACGACCTGCTCGCCAGGCGCTGGGTGCGCTATGGGTATGTCTATCCGTTTGCGGAAGCGCTCGCAGGCGTACTGATGATCGCCGGCGCACTGAGATGGATTTCCATACCGGTGGCGCTCTTCATCGGCACGGTTGGAGCCGCCTCGGTTATCAAGGCCGTCTACATCAACAAGCGTCAGCTCAAATGCGCCTGCGTCGGCGGCGCATCTAACGTGCCGCTCGGATTCGTGTCTTTGACCGAAAACCTGATGATGGTTGCCATGGCAATCTGGATGCTGGCCATGTGACGTTCGGGCTCCGTCCCCGCATAGCGGCCGGACGGAGCACCGTCGGCTCGGTGCTCGGCGCCTTAATAGGGCGTTCCTCGCCGGCGTTCTCACCGGGCCGATCGTCCTGAGCGTCTGTTACGATCTGAGCCGCCAGCTAGGTGCCGGCTCAGATCGCCCTTGCTGGCCCAGGGCCATCCTTCATCTTCGGGTGAAGCCGCCCCAGTTGGCGGTTTGAGCGCGATCGAGCGGAGCGCGCGTTTTGCCCAACTATTACCCTCGCGCCGCTTCCAGACCGGCCACCGGCTTGCTCAGCTGCTTGAGAATGAAGCCGGGAGCTAGCCGACTCATCATCCGAAGCACTCCGCTCGCGCCAGGCGTGATCTCAAGGCGGTCTGCTTCGATTCCCTCGAGCGCCTTGCGGACCAGCTTGGTGACGTCCATCATCGGATTTCCCTTGAGGTCATCCTCGTTGAAAATATTCTGCAGCGGCGTGTCGACCGCCGGCGGCGCAAGTTCGAACACCTTGAGTGGCGATTGCCGCGTCTGGGCGCGCAGTGCCTGAGTGAAGGAGTGGAGGCCGGCCTTGGTAGCGCCGTAGATCGGCGAAATGGCGAAGGGCACGAAGGCCAGTGCAGAGGTGACGTTGACGATGGCCGCATTGGGCTGCGCGAGGAGATGCGGGAGGAATTGCATCACCATCCGGATCGATCCGCGGAGGTTGGTATCGATCTCGGTGGATATGTCCGCGAGCCCGCCTGCGAATCCGACCAAGTCGATCTTGCGCTGAATACCCGCATTGTTGACCAGCATGTTGAGGTCCGGAAACCTCTCGAGAACCTGGGCGTGGAGCTGCTGGATGCTGTCTGGATCGGAGACGTCGCTCCTGATTACAGACACGCCCGGAAGTGTTATCCGCGCATTCTCCAGCCTCGCTTCGTCGCGCCCGGTGATGATGACACGGTTGCGTCGTTCTGAGAGTTGACGCGCGAGTTCGAAACCGATCCCGCTCGTACCGCCGGTGATCAGCACCGTGTTGCCGGATATCTTCATATAGTGCCCCTCCTGTGTTTTATCGAAGGCATCCTGCGGGCAAGGCCTCCTGGCTGTCAATCGGTGCGCAAACGGGGCCGGGTCGGCATCGAACAAGGATCTTGATGAGGATCCGCACGTCCTCACCGGTAGTTGTTTTTCGGGTTATGCACTCGCCGTCACGACATTTTGCAAAACGAAACCCCGGAAAATCCGGTGCTTCCTGCATATCGAGGCGAAAAGAGCGCTGGTGGGCCCGGCAGGACTTGAACCCGCAACCTAGCCGTTATGAGCGGCCAGCTCTAACCAGTTGAGCTACAGGCCCCGACCAGCGCGGCGTCGCGATAGCCGAGGCTTTCGCGCGCGGCAAGCGGCTCGCACGACCTTGCCGCTACTCAAACCGCCCCCTGCTCCGCCCGCCCGTCGTCATGGTACAGCGGCAGGCTCAGGTGGAAGCGGGTGGTGTCGATCTCCAGCATGCCACCGCTCGCGATGGCGAGGTTGCGGACCAGCCGGAGTGCGAAGCCGAGACCAAGCACCGGCGCATCCGGCCAGTTGCCGTCCGGATTATAGCCGGGGTCGAGCAGCATCTTCTCGTCACGACCCTCGAGCGCATGAGGGCGCATGATCGTCAGCAGCAAATGGGTCGTGCGCCGCGGATCACGCTGCAGATCAACGCTGATGTGCTCGCCCTCGCCTGCCATCGCGATAGTCGCGGCAAGCAGGCGCGACAGCATGCGCTCGACCGTCGGGGCATCCACCGCCACCGGCGGCAGCGTCGAGTCTATACGGAAGGCGAGACCGCTGGCGCGCTCCCTGGCGACCGTCTCGAAATTGGCATGAAGCCGGGTCAGGATGGAGGCCGCATCGACCGCCGATGGCGCAACTGTCGCATCGGCGCGCGCGGAGGCGACAAGATCGAGATCCTCCACGGCGCTGAGCAGCTTCTTGCTCTGCTCGAGTATTTCCTGTGCGCGGCTGCGATAGGGCGCCGCGGCGGGCCCTCGCATCTGGCCCTCGATCATCTCCGAAAATCCGATGATCGCGTTGAGCGGCGTGCGCAGTTCATGGGCCAGCTGGCGAAGCGAATCGTTGCGGCTCGGGTCGGGCATCGCCGAATCGCCGGCCATCGCAGTCGCGCTCTCGTCTGCCCGCGGCCGTCGCGCCGTGCCGCGATAGCCGCTGAAACGCCCATCCTTCTGGTCGAAGAACGGCACCGCCGAGATGCGCCACTCGCCGGCGGCGGGCCCCTGCCCCGCGATGGTCAGCCGGGCGTCGCGAAACGGCGTGCGGCTGCGGTAGGCGCCGGCGGCATGGCCGTCGACGCCATGATCGGTCTGGTGAGCAGCCACCGCGATGGTTTCCCCGATCAGTGGCCCGCGCGGTGCGCCCTGAACCCAGGAGATCACCCCGTCGACACCAGTCTCGAAGCGGAAGCCCGAGATCGAAGCGGCCGGCTCCGTGGTGCCGACAGTGGGCGCCGGTTCGCTCGCGATGCCATCGTGCGGGCTTGGTTGCGGATGACGCGTCCGGAATGTCTCGATACGGGACAGAAGTTCGCGGATCTGGCTCTCGCTGTTCGACATCGGCGCCGCTGCCCGAACCGGCGACGCCACAACCTCAGGAGGGGCCAACTCCGAATCGGCAGTGGTCGTATCGATAGCCACGGCAACCGCTTCGATAGCGACGGGCGGCGGCTCGGCGCTTTGCGACTCTGCCACCAATGCCTCGATCGGTGCAGCAAGCGGTGCGAGGCTGGTCTGGGGCGTCTGCACTGGCCCCGGAATCAGGAAGTCGCTGCTACCGAAGCGCTCGAGCGCCTGCTCCACGTCGCCGCCGAGGTCCCGCCGGTTGCGCAGCAGGTTCCGCGCGCTCGGGTTGAGGCGCGGCAGAAGGTCGAGCCATTGGTGGGTCGAGAGGACGACATGGCCCAGCATCGGTGCGGCGATGTGCGGCAAGTCTTCCGCAAACAGCAGGACGAGATCCGGCGGCACACGGCGCCCGGCAAGCCCCCGCCCCGCCGCCAGCCGAAGCTCCACCGGCATCTCCGCACGAACCGAGCGCAGGAAATTATAGGCGTCCATAGCGCGCGGAGCATCGACTAGTGGATCGTCGGCGCGATGGCCCCGTCCCTGCGCGAGCACGTCTACGACCTGACGCCACAGTATCGCCCGCGCCTCGGGCGTCGGCGCGGGCTGGGCGAGCAACGTGGCCAACATGTCATCGAAACGCAAAAGCCGTCTCCACTCGGCCACGGACATGATCCGGGCCACAACCGACGGCACAGTGTAAATCGCATTGCGTCCCCGGAAAAGGGGCGTTCGGCGAATAGCGCGGCGCTATTTTAATTGCACTCCTTCGAAACTTAATTCTAAGAATGCCCTATCATTTTGAAAGGTTGCTCTGTGGCTGCCCCATCCCTTGATCATATCGATCGGACGATTCTGCATGAACTGCAGGAGGACGGCCGCAAGACCAACGTCGATCTCGCTCGCAAGGCCGGATTGACCGCTCCGCCATGCCTCCGCCGGGTCCGGGCGCTCGAAGAGGCCGGCGTCATCGAAAGTTATCACGCCCGGCTGAACGCAGCGTCGCTAGGTTATGGCATAACGGTGTTCGCGCTGGTTTCGCTGCGCAGCCAGGCGGAAGAAGATCTGCGGCAGTTCGAGGCTCATGTCGCCGCACTCGCGGAAGTCCGTGAATGCCACATGCTCAACGGCGAAATCGACTTCATCCTAAAGATCGTCGCGCACGATCTGCAGGCGTTTCAGCAATTCCTGACATCGCAGCTGACGACCGCGCCGAACGTCGCGAGCGTCAAGACCTCGCTGACGATCCGCACTTCCAAGGACATCCCGGGAATTCCGGTGGACGGGCTTTAGATCACGCTGCCACCCTCGGATGCCGGCATCCGAGGGTGAGAGTGCGTCATCAGGCGGCGGGGTGCTCCGCCCAGACTTTCCCATAAGCCGCCAGCGGCGCATAAGGGCCGGACTGAACTGCCCCGAACGCCGCTGCAGCACCAGCCCGGTCCCCCGACTGGGCAAGCGCGAGGCCGAGGCGGAAATTGGCCTGGCCGACATCGGCACCGGGCTTGGTCAAGGCGAGCTTGTACATCTCCGCAGCCTTGGCGAAATCCTTGTAGCCATATACCAGGTCACCCGTCGTCATGACCGACTTGTACGTCGCCTTCGGTCCGTTTGCGCCAGCTATGGCGGCGGGGATCGATGCCTTGTCGGGCGCAAGCTTCGGCTTCGACAATGCGAGGATTTCACGCGTATTCTGGCTGGTGGCCGGGTTCAGCTTGCCGGCGGACACGCCCTCGTTCAGCACATCCACAGCTTCGTTCGGGAACTTCAGGTACACCGCCAGTGCGTAATCGACATAGTTGGACTGCGCCGACAGCGGCAATACGCCAGCAGCACGCGCCAGACGCAGCATGTCCAGATCCGGTTCGCCCGACAACGCGGCGATCTGGCGATAGATGAACAGCGAATCGTGCCAGTTCTGCTTGACCGGATAGGCCGCCAGCCACGCGGTGGTCATCTTGACGAACGGGCCAGGCAGCTTCGCACGCGAAGCCATGTCGGCGCCGCGGCCGTACCATTCGGACGGCACCGGCTTACCGGCAGCGGCGTTCGCATCCATGACCTTCTGCAGCGTAGCGATCGCTTCGGTAGGCTTGCCGTTTCGGCTCTGGGCGTCGGCAAGGACGGCATAAGCGTCCTGTTCGGTGGATCCGGCAGCGATCGCTTTGGTTATCGCGGCCTCAGCCTTCGCATAGTTCTTGTTCTGGTAGGCGAATTGCCCCTGATACCAATAAAATTTGGCGCGCTGCGCGTTGTCGAGCTGGTTGGCCGCTTCACCGTTCGCGATCATCTCGTCCAGTGCAGTGGCGAGCTTCGCCTGATCGCCACTGGCCTGTGCGATGTTGACCGCATATTGCGCGACGACAAATTTCTCGTCCGGCGTGCTGGCGACCGAACGCGCCGTTGCGAGGGCGGCCTCAGCAGCCGCGGGGTTCTTGGCCTTGAGCGCGGCGTCCACCTCCGAGAGCGGCTTGCGGACGGCGTCGCTGAGCTTGAGTGCCGGCGCAGCTGCCTCACCCTTCTTGGCGAATGCGGGCGTACCCGGCGCAACCGCGGCGAGAGCCATGCCTAGTGCGGCGATCAGCGCATAACGGGACGGTGAATTCATGCTTCAGGCCTCCTAAAAGGCGGCCGATGACGGGCCGGCCGCCCATAAAACACGCCGGTTGACTAATGTGTCCCTCGCCCGGGCACAAGCACAGGCGAAACGATCCGGCTTCACTCGTCGCGGTCTATGCACCGTTGGCTGAACGACGATTGAACCGGGGCGGTTGATCGGTCCGTGCGGCAAGGCTAGGTCAGGATGATGATCCTCCTTCTATCCCCTGCCAAGTCACTCGATTACACGAGCCCCTTACCCGATCTGACGCCGACGAAGCCGCGTTTCGCCGACGAGGCGCTGGCCACGGCGTTGGCCGCCGCGAAACTCGGTCCGAAGAAGCTGTCCAAGCTGATGAGCATCTCGGACAAACTCGCGAGGCTGAACGCCGACCGCTATGCCGACTTCGCCGCACAGGAGGAGAGGCCTGCGCTCTATGCCTTCTCCGGAGACGTCTATGTCGGCTTCGAGGCGAAGAGCTTGGACCAGCCGGCGATCGATTTCGCACAGGATCATGTGCGGATCCTGTCAGGGCTCTACGGGCTGCTTCGACCGCTCGACCTGATCCGGCCCTACCGCCTGGAAATGGGCACGCGATGGGCGCCGGGGCGGAAGAAGACGCTCTATCAGCTATGGGGCAACAAGATCTCGGACGCGCTCTCCGCCGATCTCCTGTCCGAGCGCTCCGATGTGATCGTCAATTGCGCCAGCAAGGAATATTGGCACGCCGTCGAGCAGGCGCCGCCCAAGGGCGTCCGGATCATCACGATCGATTTCCGCGAGGACGGACCGGGCGGCCTGTCGTTCAACAGCTTCGCCGCCAAGCGTGCGCGCGGCATGATCGCGCGCTGGATGTGCGAGCACAGGATTACCGATCCGGAGGGGCTGAAAGGCTTCGACAGCGACGGATATTCGTTCGCCGCCGATGGTTCCGACGAGGATATCTGGCGCTTCGTGCGCGATCGTGCCCGGCTGGCTGCGTAACGTTGCCAGGAACTTGGCCGGCTTCCGCCCGTTGACCGGGTCAATTTCATGGGAGCTGATCAATGAGCGGCGATCGACATCATGACGATGGCAGCCCGGCGCATCTAAGCACCGAGGAGGCCCGCTCCGGTGCGACGCCGCATATGACGCGTCACGTTCTGGGTTGGGGGCTGGCGCTGGTCATCATCGGTTTTCTGGCCGTTCTGCTATATTATATGCTGCGAACCTGAACCGGCTTTTCGCAGGCTTCCTCCAGCGGCCAACGCCATGCTGCATCGGCTCTAGCCTTCCCGACCGTCCTTCGTTAGGAGCTTTCTGCTTGCCCCGTTTCGGGGGCGCAGAATAGCTCTAACGATACGGACGAACAGACTTTGGCCAGCGTACCGCCGCCCATCGAAAACAGCGATATTTCTCCGATCTCGATCGTCGACGAGATGAAGTCGAGCTATCTCGACTATGCGATGTCGGTCATCGTCGCCCGGGCGCTCCCCGACGTCCGTGACGGTCTGAAGCCGGTGCACCGCCGTATATTGTTCGCGTGCCAGGAAGGCGGGTTCGTCCCCGGCCGGCCATATCGCAAGTCCGCCAAGATCGTCGGCGACGTGATGGGCAATTATCACCCGCATGGCGACAGCTCGATCTACATGGCGCTTGCCCGCATGGCGCAGGACTGGGCGATGCGCGTTATGCTGATCGATGGCCAGGGCAATTTCGGATCGATGGATCCCGATATGCCGGCGTCGATGCGGTATACCGAGGCGCGGCTCAGCAAACCGGCGATGGCGCTGCTCGAGGATATCGAGAAGGACACTGTCGACTTCGGCCCGAACTATGACGGCTCGCTCAGGGAGCCGCTGGTCCTGCCGGCCCGCTTCCCCAACCTGCTCGTCAACGGCGCCGGCGGCATCGCCGTCGGCATGGCGACCAATATTCCTCCGCACAACCTGGGTGAGGTGATCGCGGCCTGCAAGGCGTACATTGCCAATGGCGGGATCAGCATCGAGGAACTGCACGAGATCGTGCCGGGACCCGACTTCCCGACCGGCGGCCTGATCCTCGGCAAGGGTGGCGCGCGCAATGCCTACCACACCGGCAAGGGCTCGATCATCATGCGCTCGCGCCATGTGATCGAGGAAGGCCGCGGCGACAAGCGCTCGATCGTGCTCACCGAAATCCCTTACCAGGTCGGCAAGAACGGCCTGGTCGAAGGCATCGCGGAAGCGGCCAAGGACAAGCGGATCGAGGGCATCAGCGACATCCGCGACGAATCCAGTCGGCTGGGCGTGCGGATCGTCATCGAGTTGAAGCGCGACGCCACGCCGGAAGTCGTGCTCAACCAGCTATGGCGCCATACCCAGGCGCAGACCAGCTTCCCGGCGAACATGCTCGCGATCCGCGGCGGCCGTCCCGAAGTGCTCACCCTCCGCGACATCATCGAAGCCTTCGTGAAGTTCCGCGAGGAGGTGATCACCCGGCGCTCGAAGTTCGAACTGGCCAAGGCGCGCGATCGCGCCCACATCCTGCTCGGCCTCGTCATCGCCGTCACCAATCTCGATGAGGTCGTCCGCATCATCCGCGGTTCGGCAAGCCCCGCCGAAGCGCGTGCCGCGCTGATCTCGCGCGAATGGCCGCGCGGGGAGATCGAACCCTATATCAAGCTGGTCGAGGCGGTGGAATCGGTCGGCACGTCGCCGACCTACCAGCTGACCGAGATCCAGGTCCGCGCCATCCTCGACTTGCGCCTGCACCGCCTCACCGCGCTCGGGCGCGACGAAATCGGTGGAGAGCTGGCGACGCTCGCGTCTTCGATCGCCGAACTGCTCCATATATTGGGCGACCGCGCGCGGCTCTACGAGGTAATGCTCGAGGAATTCGACGCGATCCTCACCGAGTTCGCGACCCCTCGCAAGACCGAGATCGCCCCTGCCGGTGATACGATCGACGACGAGGACCTGATCGAGCGCGAGGACATGGTCGTCACCGTCACCCATGGCGGTTATATCAAGCGCACCCCACTCGAGGCGTTCCGCGCGCAGAAGCGCGGCGGCAAGGGCCGCTCGGGCATGGCGACCAAGGATGAGGACGCCGTCACCGAGCTGTTCGTGACGAGCACGCATACGCCCGTCCTGTTCTTCTCCGATCACGGCAAGGTCTATCGCAAGAAGGTGTGGCGCCTGCCGGAGGGCGCGCCCCAGGCGCGCGGCCGGCCGATGATCAACCTGCTGCCGCTGGCGCAGGATGAGAAGATCACCACGGTGCTGCCGCTGCCGGAGGACGAGGAAAGCTGGGGGGCGCTGCACGTCGTGTTCGCGACCGCCCATGGCGGCATCCGCCGCAACTCCATGGATGCGTTCGCCAATGTGCCGACCAACGGCAAGTTCGCGATGCGCTTTGACGAGGACGCGACCGATCGACTGATCGGCGTCGCGCTGCTGACCGAGACCGACGACGTGATGATGGCGACCCGCGGCGGCAAGGCGATCCGCTTCTCCGCCACCGATGTCCGCGAGTTCCAGAGCCGTACTTCGACCGGCGTCCGCGGCATATTGCTCAAGGACGGTGACGAGGTGATCTCGCTTTCGATCCTGAGGGGCTTCGAGGCGACCACCGAAGAACGCGACGCTTATCTCCGCGCGGCACCCTGGAAGGACAACGGCGCCGAGCCGACTTTGCCGCCCGAGCGGATGAAGGAGTTCGAGGAGGCCGAGGAGTTCATCCTTACCGTCTGCGCCAATGGCTATGGCAAGCGCAGTTCGGCCTATGAATATCGCCGCACCGGCCGCGGCGGCCAGGGCATCACCAGCATCGACAATCTTGAGCGCAACGGCCCGGTGGTCGCAAGCTTCCCCGCGCATCATGGCGAACAGCTGATCCTTGTCACCGACCAGGCCAAGCTGATCCGCATGTCCGTCGGCGACACCCGCGTGATCGGGCGCAATTCGGCCGGCGTCCGCCTGTTCCATGTCGCGGACAACGAGCATGTCGTGGGCGCTGCGCGCATCGAGGAAAGCGAAGAGGAAGCCGAGGTCGATCTGGGCGATGGAACGACCGAGATCGTACCGCCCGACGATGCCGAGATCGGCGACGATCTGGCCGATGGCGGCGAGGGGCCGGACGCCTGACGCCCAGGTTCTTGCGCCTCGGCCGCGCTAGCGGCTGAACACGACCTGCCCCTTATACAACGTCATAAGGCAGGTCATGTCTTCGAGTGCCGCCGTCGGGACGGTATAGGGATTGCGGTCCCATACGGCGATGTCGGCCCATTTGCCAACCTCGAGCGATCCGCTCTGCTGTTCGATAAATAGCTGCCGGGCTGCCCAGATTGTGTAGCTGCGCAGCGCCGTGCGGACGTCGATCGCCTCGTCGAGGCCGAAGGGCTGCGCTCCAAAGACGCCTTTGAGCGGCTGACGCGCGACAGATGCCCAAAGGCCGAAGCGGGCCGGTAGCGGTGTGACCGGGAAATCCGAGCCACCCGCGAAGATCATCCCGCGTTTGCGGTACGTGGCGAAGGGCATGGTGTGCGCCGAACGGTCGGGCCCCAGCGCGCTGGGCAACGCGTCGCCCAGCCACCACAGAAAACCGCCCTGCACCTCGGGGATGCCGGAATCATAACGGCGCTGGAGATCCGCCATCAGGTCGAGCGCGTGCCCGCTTGGAATATGCGCATGGATCAGACTAAGCCGCAGCCCCTGCCGGGGGAACGCCTTGAGCGCATCGGCATAGGCATCGACGGCGAGATCGATCGCCTGATCGCCGATGACATGCGTGCCGAGCGGGACGCCCGCGCGAACGAACAGCCGCACCATCTGGCGATAGACGTCGGGCTCCACCGTCGGATAGCCATGACCGGTCGGCATGGGATGCGCCGCGTCTGCCGCGAAATCGGCATGCATCCACGATGTCCGCGCCATTACAGCACCGTCGAGCAGGATTTTCGCGCCGCATATTCCCAGGTCGCCGGCCGGTAGCGTGGCGACGTCGCGGCGCGCCTGTCGGATCGCCGCCAGCGCCTCGACGCCGCTCTTCATCGTGGCGCCGGCAAATATCAATCCGCACGCATGTATCGACAGGCCTTCGCTGCGGGCGAGGTCGAGATAGGATGCCCACTTCTTCGGTGACAGCAAGGGATCCTTGACGCCGGTCATGCCCTCCTCGTGCATCTTCGCGATGATCGCGCGCAATGCCGCCTTGTCCTGTTCGCGCGTGGTTGGCGGTACCAGGTCGCGGACGAGCGCCATCGCGGCGGTTTCCTTGAGCAGCCCCGTCGCATGGCCGGCAGCGTCGCGGTCGATCGTCCCTGCGGGTGGGCTGGGCGTGCGGTCGTCGATATGCGCCATGGTAAGCGCCACGCCGTTGACGGCGACATAATGGCCCGTCGTGCTCGTCAACATCAGCGGATGCCCGCCCGACACCACATCCAGTTCGGCCAGGGTCGGCGCGCGGTGCTCGGCGAGCAGGCCTTCGTTGAAGCCGCCACCTAATATCCATTCGCCGGGCTCCGCACTGTCGGCCTTCGCCTTCACCTGGGCCAGAAGCTCGGCGATCGTAGATGCGCGGCTCAGGTCGACATGGAAAAGCTGATTGATCGCACCATCGAGGATATGGGCATGGGAGTCGATGAGTCCCGGTGTCACCGTGTGGCCGTCAAGCTCGATTATTTTCGTAGCCGGGCCGATCAATGCGTCGATCTCCCGCTCGTTACCGACCGCCACGACACGGCCATCCCTGATCGCAAGCGCCTGCGCAATCTCATCCCTGGCATTGACGGTCAGAACGACGCCATGGACCAGCACGGTATCGGCGGGACGTGTCGCCGCCCCGGCGGGGACGGCCAATGCGGCCAGCAACGAAATCACCGAAAGTCGCATGCCCAGCCCCCCAGAAGCGCGGACTCAGGCTATCCTCACCGACAGCGTTGACAAGTGATCATTTCGGACCACGCCGCCCGCGGCACCACGCCGCGCCATCGACCAGCGGCGGCCTTGCCAATGGGGGCACGGCGGTCGCGACTATTCGCGCTCAGGCGGCGCCGAGCTTGCCCGTTCCCCACATCACCGGCTCTCGATAGACGCGCCGATAGGCGGCGAAGAAGGCGGATGCGGTGGTCGCGATCACGACCGGCACCATTGCGGCTTCGCCGATCCGGAACAGCCACGCGAACTGGGCATCGATGAGCCTGAGCCCGAGGCGAAGCGCTATTCCCGCCGCCAGCAACGGCAATATGGCGCCGATCACCAGACCGAAGGCGGGAATCCAGCCGGCCTGCGCATGCCCCAGAGATCTACGCAACGTCATCCGCCGATCGTCCGTGAACAGCGCCACATACCAGGGCAGCAGCGGAATCGAGATGAACAGCCATAACAGCAGGGCGCCGGCCGGGATCAACATGCGTCCGGTGCGGTAGAGCGGGGCCAGCGCATCGCCGAGGCTGGTCAGCAGGAACTTGCTCGTCAGCTGGATCGCCATCATCACCGTCGCGCCCCAGACAACCCGAAGGTTCAGCCTGATCATATGGTGGCGATCGCCGCGAAAGCGCCACCAGCGCAGCGCATAGATCATCACGACGAGCATCGTGACGGTATCGACGATGTTCGTGCCGATCAGGAATGGCTGCCTGTAGCCGGCGGGCAGGCTACCAAAAACGATCAGCGCCCGTCGCAGCAATTGCAGGGCGAACAGCAATCCGATCAACACAGGATTGGCGCGCGCAAATCCATATGCGCGACGATAGATCGCCCCTATTGCCGAGCCCATTTTCCGCATCCCCCCGGCCCGCGTCAGCGGGCTCGTCCCCGGGGCCATTATCGCGGTTCCGTCTCCCGAACTCAATAGCGCGGAAAAATCCTGCGAATCAGTTGCCCCCGCCAGGGGCGGCCATGATAGTTGAAGAAGAACCAGCCGTAGAAGGTCGTGAAGAACAGCACGACCGGCGCCAGCCAGTCCCTGTTGGCGCGCATGTGACGATAGAGCGCGAGATCCGCAGCGCGACGGTCGCGCTCGGTGCCGCCGCCATAGATGCCATAGGCATTGTCATGGGCGCGGCAGCCGGCGTTCCGATTATGCTTGGAGCCGTCCATGAAGATGCAATAGTGACGCTCTTTGTCAGCCATCAGGCGAGTAAGCAGCGGCAATGCCGGCGTTCAAGCGCAAAATCTTCTATCTCAGCGGTTTCGATCCCAGGGGTGCACGCTTCTACCACCAACTCTTCGCCGAGCAGGCCGAAGCGTATAATCGGGTTACGGGCCGGCAGGTCGGCATCGGCAAGCGCCGCCGCGAGCCGCCGCACTCGACGGCCTGGACGATCCGTGACGAGAGCCAGGACAGCGAGACGGACTATGTCTTCCTCGGCTGGGATGACGTGGTTCGTACCCATTGGGTGAAAAATCCGCTGGCGCTGCTCAAGCGCTCGGTAGCGGCTTACTGGAACTTCACCCGCCTGCTCGACTGGCCGATCGTGCGCACCTTTCCGTTCGGCGTCAGATTCGCCTTCTACTATCCTGGCGTCTCGACGATATTGCTGCCGATCCTGTTCGGCATCCTGCTGTGGCTGCCGTTCGCCGCGCTGCTCGGCTGGCGGTGGGGATTGCTTGCAGCCGCGCTGATCGGCGCGGCGGTGGCGATGTTCGTGGTGAAGAAGATCCAGGGCTTCTGGCTGCTGCGATTCATCATCTTCAACGACACGCTGGCCGGCGAACGCCTCCCGCCCGACGTCGACGCGCGCATGGACGAGTTCGCAGATCAGATCCGCGCCAGCCTCGATGAGGACTGGGACGAGATATTGTTCGTCACCCACAGTAACGGGTCGATCATGGCGGTGCCGATCATGGCGCGGCTGCTCGCTGCCAGCGGCGGAATACTGCCGGATCGCTTCAGCCTGGTGACGCTGGGCTCGTGCATCGCGCTGATCGGCAATCGCAAGGACAGCAAGCGCTTCCACGGATCGCTCGATACCGTCGGCCAGGGCGATTTCCGCTGGCTGGACATCGGGTCGATAACCGACGGTGCCTGCATAGCGGGCATCGATCCGTGCATCAGCTGTCCCCGGCCGCGCAAGGCGCGCCTGTTCCAGACGAGCCCGCGCTGGTTCAAATATTGCGATCCGGCCAGTTACCAGGCACGCCGTCGCAACAAATACGAGACCCACTTCGATTATCTGCGGACGTTCGAGCGGATCTCCCCCCTAGACTATATCGCGATAGCTTCGGGCGCGCGGCCTATCGAGCAGTCGATCGAGGCTTTCAAGGCCGAGAATGATGACTGACCGCCCGCGCGATAGTGGGCAACAGGGTCTGTTCACGCCCCCCTATCCCATACCGCACAAGAGCAAGGCATCGCTGCTCAAGCGTTTCCTGACGGGCTGGAACAGCTGGATCCACACGCTGTTCGACCGCAGCTACACCATGAAAATGGGCGAAATCCGCCTGCCCAGGCTCGACTTCTTCATCGCCAACGATCTCTCAGTCGTCGACCGCGTGATGGACGACAGGGAGAAGGTTTTCCCGAAACATCGTTTCCTCAACGATCTGCTCGATCCATTGATCGGCAACAGCGTGTTCTCCGCCAACGGGCAGGACTGGCAAGACCAGCGCGAAATGGTCAACCCGGCCTTCGCGCACACGAACCTCAAGCGCGTCTTCCCCGCGATGCAGGCGGCGGTCGACGATCTGCTGGCGCAGATCGCAACACTCGATCGGTCGCGGCCTCTCGAGGCCGATCCGCTGATGACCCACGTCGCCGCGGACATCATCTATCGCACCATCTTCTCGGTGAAGCTCGATCAGTCGAGCGCGGACCATATCTATCATTCCTTCCATCGCTATCAGAAGAACATCCAGCCGGGGGCGATGCTCCGGCTCTACGGCCTGCCGATGCTGGGCTATCGCAGGCGCGCCAAACGTGCCGCCGCAGAGATCCACGGCGTCTTTGGCCCGATCGTGAGGGCGCGCTACGACGCCTGGCATAGTGGCGGTGAGGCAGGGGACGACATCCTCCAGTCGCTGTTGGAGGCTCGTCACCCGCGGACCGGCGAAACCTTCACCTATGAAAAGATCATGGAGCAGGTCTCGACGATCTTCCTGGCCGGCCATGAAACCGCCGCGTCTGCGATGACATGGTCACTCTACCTGCTCTCCGAATGCCCGCATCTGCAGGAAGCGCTGGTCGCCGAGATCGAGCGTGAGACCGGCGGGAGTCCGATCGCCTTCGAACATCTGCGAGGGATGAACGGCATCCGGAATCTGTTCCGTGAGACGCTGCGCCTCTATCCGCCGGTCAGCTTCCTGGTCCGCGAGGTCACCGCACCGACGACATTCCGCGACAAGCTGGTCCAGACCGGCGCGATGATCGTGGTTTCTCCCTGGCTGATCCAGCGCAACCGCGACAACTGGAAGTGCCCGCACGACTTCGCGCCCGATCGCTTCGATGACCCCGAAGAGGCCGAGGCCTGCCGCCGCGCCTATCTACCGTTCGGCAAGGGACCGCGCATCTGTATCGGCGCAGGCTTCGCGCAGCAGGAGGGAATGTTGATCCTCGCCAGCCTGATCCGCGCGTTCCGGCTGCGCTATCCCGATATCGCGAAACCCGAGCCGGTGAGCCGGCTGACGCTTCGGCCGAAGAAGGCCGTGCAGCTGTGGTTCGAGGAACGCTGACCCAAGCCTTCATGCGCTGGCGCGATGAATGTCACGGCTTCAGCAAAAGATCATCCTTCTCGATCACCAGCACCGAATTGGGTGACCAGCCGCGCCAGTTGATGCGCGGGATGACGTTGCGGATCAGTGTCGCCTCATCGATGTCGCGGGTAAGATCATAGCGATCGGGCAGTGCGAAGAGCATGCCGAGGGTCTTTTGCATATCCTTGCCGCCGAAGGTGCGGACATGGTCGTCCTGGCCGAAACGCGCGATGGCGTCTTCGGCGGTCAATCGGCCGAGATCCTCGGCCGACGTGCCGTCGCGGATAACCGGGATGCAGCAAATCTGCTTGCCGTGGTCCTTCAGCGACCGGTGGAGATGATAGAGAACCGCGGTGATGTTGCAGGGAATATGCTCCATCACATGCGAATGGATAATCAGGTCATAATGGTCTGACGGCAGTTTCGCCGCATCTTCGACCAGGTCGATCTTCCGGATATTGGGGGCGAAATCATATTGGGTGGGGTCGATGTCGACCGGCTCATAGCCGTCGCCATAGAGGGCATGGAGCCGCTCGGCGAAGGCGCGCTCGGGCGCAAGGTGGAGAACTCGCAGGCCCGGCTTCAACAGATCATGCTTTTCGAGCATCATCCACAGCAGCCGCCCGCGCTCGTTCGATCCGCAGCCCGCGCACTGGACATAGCCGCGCTTCTGTCGCGCGACGAACTCGGTCGAGCCACAGATATTGCAGCGCTGCCAGCTTTCGTCCTGACCCAGCCGCTGGAGCGTCGGAATAAGCTCGTCGAAATGATCAATCAGCGCGGTCGCGTCGAGTTGCTGAGGCGGCCGATCCGAGAAGCCGAAGGTCACAGCAACGGTGGGAATGTTCGCGTTGCGGCCGGTATCGGTGTCGGTGATCGAATCGCCGACATAGGCCGCCCTGCCCCCGCCCGCTCGTGCAATCGCCTCGAAAAGCGGTGCCGGATCAGGCTTGCGGACCGGCAGGGTATCACCCCCGACAAGTGCATCGAAGCGGCTTTCCCAGCCGAGCGCATCGATGCAGCGGCGCGCCAGCAGCTCGGCCTTGTTGGTGCAGACCGCGAGCTTGACCCCCCGCGCGGCGAGCTGGTCCAGCACGGCGTCGAGGCCCGGGAAAATCGTCGAACCATCGGCAATATGGTCGAGATAATAGTCGATGAAGATGGGGAAACCTTCGTCGACCAGCGCCTCGGTCATCTCGCCGGTCGCCGCCAGTCCCTTCTGGAGCAGCGCGCGAGCGCCATGGCCGACCATGTGGCGCACGTCCTCGGCGGGTACCGGCGGGCGTCCGAGCACCGACAGCGCGTGGTTCAGCGCGGCGGTAAGATCGGGGGCGGTGTCGGCGAGCGTGCCGTCGAGATCGAAGGCCACCACGTCGAAAGGGAAATCGGCTGTCATCGCGCGTTCCATCCCCGGCCGATATGGAAAAGGCAAGCGCTTCGTGGCAGACGACGCAGATGCAAACGCGCTCCTTCGCCGCGCTGATCCTTGCCGCCGGCAAGGGGACGCGCATGAAATCCGATCTCCACAAGGTGCTTCACCCCATCGCGGGCCGGCCGATGCTCGGCCACCTGATCGCGGCCGTCGACCAGATGGGCGCCGCACAGAAGGTCGTGGTGACCGGCGCCGGGCGCGAGCAGGTCGAGGCATTCGTGGCGCCGCTCGGCGTCGATGTCGTCACGCAGGAGCCGCAACTCGGTACCGCTCATGCCGTCCAGCAGGGCGAAGCGGCGCTGAACGGCTTCGAGGGCGACATATTGGTCCTGTACGGCGACGTGCCGCTGGTGCGGTCTGAGACGATGACGCGCATGCTCGACCGGCTCAACGCCGCGGACCAGCCCGCCTGCGTCGTCCTCGGCTTCCGCCCGGCCGATCCGCTCGCTTATGGCCGCATTGTCGCCCGGTCAGACGGCGTGATCGACAAGATGGTCGAATATAAGGACGCAAGCTCCGCGGAGCGGGCCATCGACCTGTGCAATTCCGGGCTGATGGCGGTGCGTGCCGCCGATCTGTGGCCGCTGCTCGCCCGCGTCGGCAACGACAATGCCGCCCAGGAATATTATCTGCCTGACATCGTCATGATCGCCGGGGCAGACGGGCGGCCGTCGGCCGTGATCGAGGCCGAGGCCTGGGAGGTCGCCGGGGTGAATAGCCGCGCCGAACTCGCGGCCGTCGAGGGCGAATGGCAAAGCCGCCGCCGCCTTTCCGCGATGGCCGAGGGCGTCACGCTGATTGCCCCCGAAACGGTGTGGTTCGCCCACGACACGGTCATCGGCCGCGATGTCGTGCTGGAACCTCATATCTTCTTTGGGCCAAAGGTGCGGATCGGCAATGGCGTCACGATTCACGGCTTCAGCCACATCGAGGGCGCGACGGTGCGCAGCGGCGCGGAAATCGGGCCCTATGCACGGCTGCGGCCCGGCGCCGACATCGGCGAGGGCGCGAAGATCGGCAATTTCGTCGAGGTCAAGAACGGCCGTTTCGGCCCGGGCGCCAAGGCCAATCACCTGTCCTACATCGGTGATGCAGATGTCGGAGCCAAGGCCAATATCGGCGCCGGCACAATCACCTGCAACTATGACGGTTTCCTCAAATATCGCACAGCCATCGGCGAAGGCGCGTTCATCGGATCGAACAGCGCGCTGGTCGCCCCCGTCAGCATCGGCGACGGAGCGATCGTAGCGGCGGGGTCGGTGATCACCCGGGATGTCGAAGCCGACTCGCTGGGTGTGGCACGCGGCAAACAGGAGACGCGGCCGGGCTGGGCCGTGCGCTTTCGGGCGGCGATGAAGGCGAAGAAGGCGGGCAGGTAATCCGCGGCCGTCGCCGATCGGAATGCACTGCCTCCCAGCAGCCCGCCGGAAAGGCCGCGTCCGGTCGGATCGCGACACAAGTGGCAATATCGGGTGAAAGGGGACAGACAAGCCCACCGCGTCATCCGGATGGAAATCGGGCCCCATATGCGCGGGAAACGGGGTAGGAATGCCGACCGGTCGGCTCACGCTCTTGGGCGTTGCGGGTCTGGGTCCCGATTTTCATCGGGATGACGAACTTGAAAGCGGCAAATCCAGCGCCAAAGGACTCTCGCACCCCTTTCACCCGATTGCCCTGGCCAATACCGCTCCTCGATTGTCAGCCGCGATTAATAGTGCTTTGACCATCAGCGAGCTGAAATCGCGGGTAAGTGGGGCGTTCGTCGATGTGTGGCATTATCGGTATAGTGGGCAGGCAGGACGTGGCGGCCCGGCTCGTCGAAGGTCTTCGCCGGCTCGAATATCGCGGCTATGATTCGGCCGGCGTCTGTACCGTCCACGATGATCGGCTCGACCGTCGCCGGGCCGAGGGCAAGCTCGACAATCTCGCCCGCAAGATGGACGCCGAACCGCTCGCTGGCCTGATCGGCATCGCGCACACCCGCTGGGCGACGCATGGCGCGCCGACGCAGGACAACGCCCATCCTCATGCAACCGGCGAGGTTGCCCTGGTTCACAACGGCATCATCGAGAATTTCAAGCCACTGCGCGACGAACTCATCGCCAAGGGGCGGGTCTTCGAGAGCCAGACCGACACCGAAGTCGTCGCTCATCTGATCTCCGCGGATGTCGAAGCCGGGGTCGATCCGGTCGAGGCGGTGCGCACGAACCTGAAGCGGCTGCACGGTGCCTTCGCGCTGGCGATCCTGTTCCGGCAGGATCCTGACATGCTGATCGGCGCGCGGCTGGGATCGCCGCTGGTGGTCGGCTATGGCGAGAATGGCGAAACCTATCTCGGCTCGGATGCGCTCGCGCTTGCGCCGCTCACCCAGCAGATCTCCTATCTGGAGGAGGGCGATTGGGTCGTCATCACTCGCGAGAAGACCCAGATATACGATCGCGCAGACCAGCCGGTCGACCGCGCGGTGGTCAATTCCGGAGTTTCGAACCTCACTATCGACAAGGGCAATCACCGCCACTTCATGCTCAAGGAGATATATGAGCAGCCGATCGTGGTGGCGCAGACCCTCAAATCCTACCTCCGCCGGCTCGAGGGTGAAGTCTCGCTGCCTATTCCCGACTTCGACCTGAGCGCGATCCGGCGCGTCACGATCGTCGCCTGCGGTACCAGCTTCTATGCCGGCATGGTCGCGAAATACTGGTTCGAGCAATTCGCGCGCGTACCCGTGGACCTCGATGTCGCTTCGGAATTCCGATACCGCGAGCCGGTCATGGAGGACGGCGGCCTGGCCCTCTTCATCAGCCAGTCGGGCGAGACCGCCGACACGCTCGCGGCTTTGCGCCATGCGCGGGCGGAAGGACAGAAGATCGCGGTGGTGGTCAACGTGCCGACCTCGACCATGGCACGCGAAGCCGATCTGTTGCTGCCGACGCATGCCGGGCCCGAGATCGGCGTCGCGTCGACCAAGGCCTTCACCTGCCAGCTGGCGGTGCTCGCTGCGCTTGCGGCCAACATCGCGCGCGCCAAGGGGCGCCTGAGCGTTCGCGAGGAAAAGGAAATCGTCCGCCACCTGTCCGAGGCTCCGGCCGCGATCAACGGCGCGCTGGCTTATGACCAGGCTATCGAGTCCATGGCGGGCGTGATCGCGGTGGCACGCGACGTGCTCTATCTCGGGCGCGGCACCGACTATCCTCTGGCGCTTGAAGGCGCGCTGAAGCTCAAGGAAATCAGCTATATCCATGCCGAAGGCTATGCCGCCGGCGAGATGAAGCACGGTCCCATCGCGCTGATCGACGAGAATGTGCCGGTGATCGTGATCGCGCCGTCGGGCCCGCTGTTCGAAAAGACCGTGTCCAACATGCAGGAGGTCCAGGCGCGCGGCGGCAAGGTGGTGCTGATTTCCGACTATGACGGTATCGCCGCGGCGGGCGAAGGCTGTATGGCGACGATCACCATGCCCAAGGTGCATCCGCTGATCGCACCGATCGTCTATGCCATTCCGGTTCAGCTGCTCGCCTATCACGTCGCCGTCGCCAAGGGCACGGACGTGGATCAGCCCCGCAACCTCGCGAAGTCGGTTACAGTCGAGTAACGAGGCCGCATGCTGGGCCCGGCAGCGGCTCAGAGGCTCCGAGAGAGGCCAATCCGCGATGTGTTCGGCGCAATCACGCCACTATTTTTCGCAGTTGCGGAATAAATGCCGTGCGGTTAACCTAGCCTTAATAGTTACTGATGGAACATCGTTTCGGCTGTGAGCTCAATCGCTGCGCCAGAGCAGACCATCGGCCGATGCCAAAAAACTGGCCGAAATTGGGGAATGTTACACAGCCATGAATTTATCGGCCAGCCTCTTGTATCGGTCGATTGGTCGCCAAGTCGTTGATAGGCGATTGAGGCGATGCCATTAGAGGTAGACCAGCTTGCCGCAGTGCAGCAGAAACGGGGTGGATATGCTTGCTGGTATTGAATCGGGGGCGATTCAAGGGGTTAGCTTCGTGGCGGATGACAGAAATACTGTGCGCAGATCGACTCAGTTCGATGCCTTGGCAGTGCGCGTGCTGGATGTCGTCACCGCCTTGGCACTACTGATCTTTCTCGCACCGCTGATGCTCGTCGTGGCGGCGCTCGTGTACCTCGTGGATCCCGGACCCATATTCTTCGCTCATCGGCGGCTGGGCCGCGACGGCCGCACCTTCCCCTGCCTGAAGTTCCGGTCGATGGTCGTCGATGCCGAGCAGCGGCTCAGCCACCTGCTGGCGAGCGATGCAGCAGCGCGCGAGGAATGGGCGCGCGATTTCAAGCTTCGCCGCGATCCGCGCATCACCCGGATCGGCAATTTCCTGCGCCGGACGAGCATCGACGAACTGCCGCAGTTCATTAATGTGCTGCGCGGTGAAATGAGCATTGTCGGCCCTCGTCCGATCGTCGAGGGCGAGATCCCGCGTTACGGCCGCTATTTCGCCGAATATAGCAGCGTCAAACCAGGCATTACCGGCTTGTGGCAGGTCAGCGGGCGGAACAATATCCACTATCGCCGTCGCGTGGCACTGGATGTCAGCTATGCGCGCAACAGGTGCCTGGGGCTCGACCTTCGCATCCTCGCGATGACCGTACCGGCCGTGCTGCTGGCAAGAGGCAGCTTCTAGCAACCTTGGCCGGCGTGGCTTCTCTCGGATATCGGCATGCTCGGAGCGAAACTGTGCCGTCCCGTTCCGCGTGAGTTATGTCGCAATCCACCGCGTAAGATCGGCATGCATGTTGCGTAGCTGCCATGCATCCGGCAATCCCCAAACCTACGAACCGATCCCGCGTGATATGGCGCATCACGCGTCCCGCACCGGCTGGCATGATCCATGGATGTGCTTTCGGACGGGAGAGGTCATGAACAAGGAGCGAACATGCGTTTAGCGATCATCGGCACGGGTTATGTCGGTCTGGTTTCGGGGGCCTGCTTTTCCGAGTTCGGCCATG